>CAZXWI010000010.1:0-23100 GCA_964644555.1 uncultured Lachnospiraceae bacterium
TGAAATCGGGTGAGTTTTAGCTGAATAAGTGTGTTGAAATGGGAATTATTGGGGAAGGTTGAGCCGAAAAGGGCTTATTTTTTTAAAAAAATGCGTAGAGAACCGGTCCTGCGTCGCAACTTGCTCAACGTTACGCAAAAATTTCTTTGAAATTTTCGCTTGGAGCATCGCAGTTATTCCTTAACCGAAAAATCTTGCGATTTTTTCGGATTGCTGTATGGCGGGGAATAGTTTTTTGGTGTAGATGTATGCAAGCATTTCGCCAAGAACTGGTCCCCAGATGTACACTTTCGTGCTTTTAACTGAAATCTGCTATCACGAGACCAGTTCTCTTTAACACGAACCACCCAATTCCCCCCAATTCATTATCCAACGCACACTAAACACACCAAATAAATAAAACCCACCCTCTCGGGTGGGCAACACTAAGCCATACAGCTTAATATTTTGCAAGCAAAGATTATACAGTCATAATCTCAGATTCTTTATTCTTAATTGCTTCATCGGCTTTTTTGATGAAGTCATCTAATACTTTTTGTACCTCTTTTTCGCCTGATTTAACTTCGTCCTCGGTTATCTCTTTGGCTTTTTCAGCTTTTTTGAGATCGTCGATAAGGTTACGGCGAATGTTTCTGAGCGCAACTTTGCAATCTTCTCCGGATTTGCCTACCAATTTAACAAGCTCTTTTCTTCTTTCTTCGGTAAGCTGCGGCACAACGAGTCGAATAGTTTTTCCGTCGTTAGAGGGGTTAAGCCCTAAATCCGATGCTAAAATGGCTTTTTCGATAGCCTTTAGCGCACCTACATCCCAAGGCGACACTAAAAGAACTCTGGGTTCGGGTGCCGAAATGCCTGCAAGCTGATTCAGCGGAGTCATTGTGCCGTAATAATCTGCCTGAATTTTATCAAGCATATGCGGATTGGCTCTGCCTGCTTTAAGAGTCTGTAATTCTGCCGCAAATGCATCAAGGGTTTTCTGCATTTTTTCTTTTGCTTCGTTAGCAAGTTCTGTTGCCATTTGAAAATCCTCCTTTTAATTTATCATGGTGCCCATTTTTTCGCCGCAAACTGCCTTTACGATATTTTCGGGAGGCATAAGCGGGAAAATAAGAAGCGGTATGTTGTTGTCCATACACATCGAAGCCGCAGTTACATCGATAACTTTCAGCCCTCTGTCTATCATCTCTATAAATGTAATGTCATCAATCTTTTTGGCATTGTCATTTTGTTTGGGGTCGGAATCGTAAACACCATCGATATTCTTAGCAGAAAGGATTATATCTGCATCAATTTCGGCTGCTCTTAGTGAAGCCGTGGTATCGGTTGAGAAGAACGGACTTCCCGTACCTGCCGCAAAAATTACAACATAGCCTTTGTTAAGGTGAGATATAGCCTTTCTTCTTATATAGGGTTCGCATATCTCATTCATGGCGATAGCCGATTGAACTCTTACATCCAAGCCTGTTTGTTCCAAAGCATCCTGTAAAGCCAGAGCGTTGATTGTGGTGGCGAGCATTCCCATATAATCGGCAGTTGCTCTGTCCATGCCGTAGCCGCTTCTGCCTCTCCAGAAGTTTCCGCCGCCTACTACTATCGCAACTTTAACGCCTAAGTCGTGAACAACTTTGATTTGTTCGCTAACCTTTTTAAGCACGTCGTTATCAATACCGAAACCGCTTTCACCGGCTAAGGCTTCTCCGCTCATTTTAAGTAAAATCGTTTTATAAACAGGTTTCATGTCGTTACATCCTTCATTTGATAGTAAAAAAGGCACAGAAAGTGCCTTTTTGAAATTATCCGTTGATCTGTTTTGCAATTTCTTCTGCAAAATTTTCCGTTTTCTTTTCTAAGCCTTCGCCCATAAGATAACGAGTGAATTTAACAATGGCAATCTTGCCGCCAAGTTCTTTTGCAGTGTTGTTTGTGAAATCGTTGATAGAGATTTTGTCGTCTTTAACAAAAGGCTGATCCAAAAGGCATACTTCTTTGAACATTTTCTTGATTCTGCCTGCTACCATTTTTTCTGCGATTTCAGGAGCTTTTCCTTCGTTCATAGCCTGAGCGATAAGGATTTCTTTTTCTTTTGCGATAACATCATCGGGAACTTCGGTTTCGCAAACATATGTAGGATTAACTGCTGCGATTTGCATAGCAACATCTTTGAGGTATTCGTGCATTTCTGCTTTGCCTACCAATGCATCATCACATTCTACCTGAAGAAGAACACCGATTTTTCCTCCCATATGGATGTAATCACCGAACATAGCACCGCCTTCGGCTTTGTATGTTTCGCTTCTTCTGATAACGATGTTTTCACCGATATTTGCTATCATTTCTTTTGTTTGAGCTTCCAACTCTTCGGCTGATTTGCCTTCGGCTATAGCTTTAGCAACATCTTTAACGAAATTCTGGAAGTTTTCGTTTTTGGCAACGAAGTCTGTTTCGCAGTTTACTTCTACGATAACAGCTGTTTTGTTATCTTCGGAAACGAATGTTCCTACGCTGCCTTCTGCTGCGATTCTATCGCTCTTTTTAGCTGCGCTTGCGATTCCTTTTTCTCTGAGGAATGTAACTGCTGCATCAATATCGCCGTCTGTAGCGGTAAGTGCTTTTTTGCAGTCCATCATGCCTGCGCCTGTCATATCTCTTAATTTCTTTACCAATTCAGCTGTAATTGCCATATCTTATTCCTCTTCTTCGTCAACTGATTCCAAAACTTCTTCTTCAACAACTTCCTGTGCTGATTCTTCTTCGCCTGCGTAGAACGATTCGCCCTGTTTGCCCTCGAGAATAGCGTTTGAAACTGCTGATGCAAGGAGTGCAACGGCACGGATTGCGTCATCGTTTCCGGGAATCGGGTAATCAGCATCTTCCGGATCGCAGTTTGTATCAACGACTGCAACTACAGGGATACCGAGTTTTTTAGCTTCCAAAATAGCGATTTTTTCTTTTTTCGGGTCGATTACGAAAATTGCTTTCGGAAGTTCTTTCATCTCTTTGATACCACCAAGGAATCTTTCGAGTTTTTCTCTTTCGTTTTTAAGATTGATTACTTCTTTTTTGGGAAGAACATCGAATGTTCCGTCTTCTTCCATTTCGTAAAGTTTGTGAAGTCTTTCGATTCTCTTTGTGATTGTTTTGAAGTTTGTGAGAGTACCACCGAGCCATCTCTGGTTGATGTAGTAAGCTCCGCATCTCTTAGCTTCTGTTTCGATAGCTTCCTGAGCCTGTTTTTTGGTACCTACGAACAAGATACCGCCGTCTTCCATAGCAACTTCCTTTAAGAAATTGCATGCGTTGTCGATAAGTCCTACAGTCTGCTGTAAGTCAATGATGTAAATCCCGTTTCTTTCTGTGTAGATGTACTTTTTCATCTTCGGGTTCCATCTTCTTGTTTGGTGTCCGAACTGTACGCCGGCCTCCAAAAGCTGCTTCATTGAAATGTAGCTCATTTTAAATTGCCTCCTATGGTTTTTACCTCCGCATCTTTTTGTACCGAAACGCACAAGCGCAACCAAAGGGTAATTGAAAGATGCGTGTGTAATTAAATATTTTTTGCATAAAAACAAATGCATTTTTACGCCATGATAGTTTAGCATATAAGAGAAGTTTTGTAAATATTTTTTTGTGAAAAATAACGATTTTTTGAGCTTTTAATCAGCTTTAAGAAAGATTTGCGCTTACAAGCAAGATGCTAAAACAAAAAACGAAAAAAGCTTCTTCCCACACAAGAAGCTTTTTAGAACGGAGATATACTTTGAGATTTAATTTGTCTGAATTTAACAACCCAATGTATTCGTAAAAAGTATAGCATATCGAAAAGCAAAATACAAGCAAATTAAAAATATTTTTAGTAAATTTGATTTTTAATTTGAAATTGCAAGGCGAGTTCGCTATGGTGCTGTACTTTAGATTAAAACTTTTCATTGTTTATGGTATTTGTGTAACAGCCTGCTGCACAAATTGCCAATCGGGGAGGGTGGGGCAAATTTCGTAATGGGATTCGGATTTCCCAAGGAGTAACATCTTCGTTTGAATAAAAAAAAAAGAAAAAGCCCCATGGGCTTATTCGGTAAAATCAATGGTGCGGATGACAGGGGTCGAACCTGCACACCTTACGGCATAAGATCCTAAGTCTTACATGTCTGCCAATTCCATCACATCCGCATTACATATTTAAGTATATCAAAAATTCATGGGAAAGTAAAGTTTACAGCGAAAAAAGCTCAATAAGTCATCTTTCTAAAACAAACAAGCATAAAATCATATTACATTTATATAAATAAATTGCCGCATTTGTTGTATAATTAGGTAATCGAATATAAATATGGAGGAAATCAATGTATTTAATTGTAATTATAATTTTATTGGCTTTGATTACAGGCTGGTACATTTCAACAAATAATTCGCTTGTCAGAGCCAGAGCTTTGGCAGAGGAAGCTTATTCGACAATGGATATTTATTTGAAAAAACGCTTTGACCTGCTCCCGAACCTGGTTAATGTCGTTAAAGGATATACCGAGTACGAATCCGATACCTTAAAAAGCATTATCGAAATGAGAAATGCATCCCCCAATATGAATCAAAAAGAAAATTTAGCTCAGCAAAATGAGATAGCGAGCGGCATAAACAAGGTTTTTGCCCTTGCGGAGGATTACCCCACTCTTAAGGCAGACGGGCAGTTTCTAAGCTTACAAAAACAGCTTTCGGATATAGAAAACGATATCGCAAACGCAAAAAAATATTATAACGGCGCAGCAAGAGAACTCAATACCAAGGTAAAATCGTTTCCGTCAAAGATAGTTGCATCGTTGGGAGGCTTTTACGAAATGCCTTATTACGAAGCGGCAAATGAGCAAAAAGAAAATGTCAAGGTGGAATTTTAAAATATGGCAAATACCAAACGACAAGCGCTCGCCCTCGCTCTATGCGTGATACTATCATCATTTTTGATATTCTGTTGCTTACCGAGTAATAATGTTTGGGCGGATTCGGGATATTACATAAAAAATTACGATGTAGATGTTAAGGTTAAAGCCGATCGAAGCTACGACATAACCGAAACCATAGATGTATACTTCACCGAGGAGAGCCACGGAATCATCAGAGATATTCCCACATGGGCATCGGAAGAAAGGGAAGTACGGCTTCAAAATGTGTCGGTCGAAGGTGCAGAGTTTGAACACGATGGCTACGGTGAAATCAGAATAGGCAGTGCCGATGAATATGTCAAGGGTGATATGCGCTATGTAATAAAATACACCCTTTGGCACTACGCTGACGAATACGATGACTACGATTATATGTACCTTAATGTAATAGGAACTCAATGGGATACATATATAGAAAACTATACTTCCACGATAACACTTCCCGAAGATGCCGAAATAAATAAGATAACACTCACTTCAGGCTCTTACGGCTCTACATCAGACGAATTTGCAGACTACAGCGTAGACGGAAACATAATAAATATAACATCAAAACAATCTCTTTCAGCATACGAAGGTGTAACAATAAATGTGCAAATGAACGAGGGTGCATTTTCCGAAGCCAAGGTTTGGGAGCCGGATCTATATATTCATAATATAGATGTTGAAGCGTATCTTGGCGAAAACGGGAAATTGCATATTAAAGAAGTTTTCGATGTTACTGTAAACTCCCCTTCGGGAATGAGTATAACCGTAAAAGACTATGACGAGGAGCACAACTCACAGATAAACAACATGGTTATAACCTACCCAGACGGCAAAACCGACAGGAGTCAGCTTCAGGACAAATACTGCTACCTCGATTTTTACAACTACGAGGGGCGCCGCATAAGCGTTAGCATGGAATACGATAAGCAGTATTATGTAAAAAAGGGGCAGGACACCTTAAAAGTAGAGCAGATGATACTGCCGGCAGATTCGGATATAATAGCGGAAAATGTAAACGTTAAGGTTGAAATGCCTTTTACAATCAACGAAAATTCCGTAAAAATAGGTGAAATATACGGTTATTACAATAAGTATGACCAAGACGCAACCGAAGTTTTTGCGCCCGATATGAAAAGCGTGGAAATAAAAAATGCCGATAAAATAGATACCGACAACTACAGCTATCTGGTTTTCGAAACGAATGACGGAAATTTTGACATGGGATATGCACAAGCAGGAGCAAAAATGTTGATAGCCTCATTTATTATAATTGCTGTAGCAGGTGTAATGATGTTTACAAAAAGACGTCATAAGTATTTTCCCGTTGTGGAATTTTATCCTCCCGATGGAATGACACCTGCCGAAATGGGTTATATTATTGATGCGCACCTATCAAACCGAGATATGGTTTCGATGATATACTACTGGGCTTCCAAGGGATATTTGGATATAGTATATTTAGATAAAAAAGATTTTTACTTAAAGCGCAAAGCATACTCCATAGGAGGGAAAGCTTTCGAGCAAGCTCTTTTCAGAGGGCTGTGGCTGGGAAAAAGCGAAACTGCGTTCCCGTCAGACTTAAAGGAACGCTACTACCGATACATCAACTCGGCTATAAAAAGCATAGAGAATTCGTACGGTGGAAAGGGTTCGCTGATATCAAAATGGCGAATCGTATCAAGTGTGATATTCGGTTATATTTTACCGAGTTTATTCATGATGATAAGCGGTATATATGCATTGGCTGTTTTGGGTAAAAGTGCAACAGGTAACGGATTTATGATTGCGGCGATGATAGCCTTGATGTGGCTCATTTATTCAATGGGTAAAAAGATACATAAAAATACCTTTTCACCCAATAAGGGTTTCACCACAACAATTTGCACTTTGGTGGGAATAATATCCTCTATACTTACAATGTATTATTACACAATGTGCGTAGGAAACTTCTTATTCGGTAATGAGATTGCTTTGACTATAGCATTTATAAACTGCTTAATAATATTCTTCTCACAAAAGATAAAGCGAAGAAGCGATTGGGGAGAGGAACTCTTAAACAAGACTTTGGGCTTCAGAATGTTTTTGGAGACGGCAGAAAGCGAAAGGCTGCGTATGCTGTGCGACGAAAATCCGCAATATTTCTACGATATTCTGCCATATGCACAGGTATTGGGAATCACAAAAAAATGGATCAAGCTCTTTGACGAGATAGGAATACCTCCGGCAGAGTATGTTGAGTCGCCGTATTACGACAATCACTTCGATTATCATATGTTTAATCATATGACTTCAAGAATAAGCAGTGCATCAAAAAGTATGCCTGTTTCATCCGGCGGCAGCGATGGCGGAGGGGGCTTCTCGTCCGGCGGCGGCATGGACTCGGGAGGATTCTCCGGAGGCGGCAGCGGCGGTGGCGGCGGCAGCCGATGGTAGAATGAATACATTATTTGAGGGGTTATGTGGGAAAATTCCCCCACAAGCCCCTATTTTATTGTGGGGAGAACACCACACACCCTATGCCGGTGGCGACCGCCAACTTTGTTGGCATAAATCGGGTGCGTAGCACCCACCCTATCCGCAAACGGAGTTTGCATAAAAAGGAGGTGTGGAAAACTCCCCTTTCCTTTGATATATGTAATTATTAAAGTGCTTTTTACTTTCCAATGCTGAGTATTTTTTCATAAATCGAAAAACTTTTGCAAAAATTGACTAATATTCGACCGTTTTTGCAGAATCATTGCCTTCTTTGGTGTTTCGCAAATCAATATTGAATAAACATTGCTTGAACATTTTGGGTGTTAAGCGTATAATAGTATTTGTATAACATATGTTAAAATCTAACATAGTATGTCGAAATGCTATGTTCACTTTAGCCTATTTTATTCGAAATTTTAACTTATGGAGGACTATCATGTCTAAAAGAGAAAAGGGTGGATTATCTCTTTTTCAAAAAATCGGCTACGGCGTAGGAGATCTCGGTGGAAACTTCTGCTGGACATTCGTAGCAACATTCTTAATGTTTTATTGCACAAATGTTTTAGGTGTAAGCAGTGCAATAGTAGGTACGCTCATTGCAGTATCTAAAATTCTCGACGGTTTCACTGACATTATCATGGGTGCGATTCTGGATCGTACACACAGCAAAATGGGTAAATCCCGTTTCTGGATGCTCGTAAGCACATTCCCAATGGCAATTTGCACTTATCTTATTTTTAATGTGCCTGCAAGTTTTACGGAAAACACAAAATATGCTTACATATTCATCGTGTACACTCTTATGGGTGCTATATTCTACACAATGAACACAATCGCATATTCATCGCTCATGGCTCTTTGCACAAAAAATCCTAAAGACCGTGTTCAGATGGGCAGCTTCCGTTACATTTTCGCAATCATCGCAGGTGTTGCAATTCAGTCGGTAACAACAGGCATGGTAGAATCTTTCGGCGGCGGACAGCAGGGTTGGAGAATGGTTTCTCTTATTTTTGCGGTTTTATGCTGTGTAATCCTGATGATACCTATTTTATCGGTAAAAGAACTCACACCCGAAGAACTCGGTATACCTGCTAAGAAAGAAGAAGCTAAAGAAGAAAAAATCGGCTTTGGCGAAACTTTCAAGCTCATGATTCACAACAAATACTTCATTTTGATATTAATTTACTACTTTGTAATGTATCTGACATCAATGGCTTCATCGGGACTTGGCGTTTATTACACAACATATGTACTCAACCAGCCGGCTCTTCTCGGAAGCATTGCACTTTGCAGCTATGTTCCGACAATTATCATGCTGTTCTTTGTTGATAAAATCACAGCTAAGTTCGGAATCAGAAAGAGCGCTTTCTACGGACATTGCGTTGCATTTGTGGGAACACTCATCTGCCTTATCGGAGGTCTTAACGGCTCTGTAGCATCGGTATTGGCAGGATACTTCATCCGTGGCATCGGTATGGCTCCTATGTCGGGTTCTGTTAACGCTCTTATCGCAGCAACAGACGACTATTCGGAGCTCAAGACCGGCAGAAGAATGACAGGTACATTCTTTGCCTGCTCTTCGGTTGGTATCAAAGTCGGAAGCGGACTTGGTACTGCACTCGGCGGAATCTTGCTTGAGGCTTGCCACTATGACGGTATGGCAGCAGTTCAGTCGGCAGCCACAATAACAACAATCAAATGGGCATATTTGTTCCCGAATGTATTGTTCCCGCTTGCTACTATAATCATTCTTTCAATGATGGATGTTGAGGACCAGATCACTAAGCTCAGAAGAGAAAAAGGGCTTATTGATTAATTAAATTAATTTGTGAAATCGAAATACGATTATCGCAATATGCGATAAAAAAAAAGCAGAGTTTATACTCTGCTTTTTTTGCCCGAAATAATATATGAATTACTTATTTAAAATTATAGGAAGAGAAGTGATTATAAATCCGAGACAGCAGTAATAAAACAAAGCAAGCAAATAAAAAGCCTTTCATTCTAAGACGAAAGGCTTTATTATTACTTTTTCAAATGAAGTTTTGTAAGTAAGCTGTCGATCATATCCTGACCCATTACTTCTTTTAAAAGACCTGTTTTGTAGGAGGTAAAAAAGTATGCCACAGCGCATATTATGCCGATAAACCCAAGCTCTGCAAGAATGAGTACTGTGCGGCTCGGAGTGGGAATAACTGCTTTGGCAAGAAACGCAAGGATAGTCATTACGATTAGCGGCACTAAAGTTTTGATTGCAACTTTGGCTACGGAAGTGAGTTTGTAATCCGATATGCTCTTTAATTTAAATATTAAGCATATCAACGAGAATACCTGACCGATAATGCTTGCCGTGGTAGCTCCGAGATAGGGAGGGATGCCGATTTTGTTATAAAAATATATCAAAGGTAGGCACACGCTGATATTTATTACAATGCCGATTAAGGTGATAACGCAAACAAATTTGCCCTTGCCCATTGAATGCATTGCCATATTGATTACCGTTACCATACTGCCTATTACATTAAGAGCCAAACAAAGTTTGAGAATGTTGGAACCGTATTCGTTGGCACCGTAGAATATGGCAAAGACAGAATCGGAGAAGATTATCATGCCTGTAGCAATGGGTACTGCAATAAGTATTATTATGCCGAGAGCCTGATTGATTTCTTCATTGAGCTTTTTCATATTGCCGGAAGCGTAGTTTTCTGCCATATGGGGGGCAATGCTGTTGGTCATGCCGAGAGCAAGAGCCGTTACTATCATGCATATTTTGGGAACCCATGTGGAAGCAAGGCTTGAAATATGCTGAACGGTGCTATCGGGCATATTGATATTATGAAGCCCCGTTAGCAGGAGTTTTTGGGTTACAAGGTTATAAACGCTGTTGGAAACCGATACGATTATAAGCACTATGCAATAAGAAAAAATCTTTTTGCATATTTCAAAAGAAGATGGGATATCTTCTTCTTTATTCATATCCACATAAAATATTTCAGGACTTCGCTTTTGGGCAATGGCAAGCTGGATATAAGCAGCTAAAGCACCGAGAGCCGCTCCGAGAAGTGCCACGCAAACACCCGTTGAAACATTAAGCCCCATTATGTTAATGGCGGTATAGGAGCCGAGCAAAACGACGCCTATTCGAACCATTTGCTCCGTTACCTGACTTTCGGAAGAAGCTGCAATGCATTTATGCCCTTGAAGATATCCTCGTTTCATGCTCAGAAACGGAACTATGATAAGGCAAAGTGAAATAGATCGGATTGCTGGAATTAAATCATTTAAGCCGATTCCCTCCTGCATATCAGCAAGGTAGTAATTTGCGATTTGCGGAGCAAATAATTGCAGACACACAAACCCGAGTAGCGACGCTCCGATAACAAACATAAGTCCTATTTTATAGGCTTTTTCTTTGGTACGAAGCATACCCATAACGGAATATTCGCTGATTACTATGCTTATGGCAACGGGGATACCGGATGTGGAAATATCCAAAAACAATGCATAGATATTATAGGCAAAGGAGTAGATGACGCTGCCCTGTTCGCCTATTATGTGATAAAAGGGAATGTTGTAAAAAGCTCCGAGAAGTTTTGTTACAACGATTGCCAAGTAAGAAATAAACGCACCTTCAAGAAAGCTGTTTCTTTTTAAATTTTTACTCATTTCGAATGTCCTTTTCGACCCGATTTTATATCATCGGTTATTCGGCGGCAAATTTACCGCATTATATTATTATACTACATTTTAAAAGTGTTCGGTTTGATTTTGGGTGTATTAATTATTGCAAGCTAAAACAACATATCATAATTTATGCAAGTGCAAAACATTTTTGCTGTTTTTTCGTAATCCGACGAATGCCCCATTGCCCACATAAGCTTGGTAACGGTGGATTCAAGAGTCATATCGTAGGTTTCGAGGATATTATATTGTTTTTTTATTCTCCTGCCGACTTTATACACCTTGATATCGCTGCCTTCTTCGGTAACTTGGGTTGCCATGACTACGGTTTTGCCCATTTCGATAAGCTTTTCGAGTTCGCCCAGGTACATATCGGGGATACCGCCCACACCGTAGCTTTCGATTATCAAGCCATCGCAATTTTCCCCTGCGAAAAAGAAAGCTTCCTTGGACATACCGGGGGTAAGTTTTAAAACGAAGATATTTTCGTTAAGGGTGTGGTAAAAAGTCGGCTCTCCCGAAATATCGGGCTGGATATAGCGGATTATTCTGCCGTCACGAATGGAGGCTATATCGGGGAAATTAATGCTGACAAATGCGTTATAGCTTTTGGAACGCATTTTCTTGGCACGAGTGCCTGAAATAACCTGCCCCCCAAAAACTATTACAACCCCCGAAACCGAAGATGAGGCAAAAAGAATACTGTCGGCAAGATTGGTTTTGGCATCGGTGGAATCCTCCGAAATGGACTTTTGCGAGCCTGTAAGCACAATGGGTTTTTGAGTATTTTGAATCAAATAAGAAAGTGCCGAGGCTGTGTAGGCGAGGGTATCGGTGCCGTGGGTAATAACGAATCCGTCATAGGAAGAATAATTTTCCTCTATGGCTTTTGCTATTAGGAGCCAGTGGCGAGGGGTGATGTTGGTGCTGTCTATATTAAAAAGCTGCAATGTGTGAATATCGCAAATGTTTTTTACATCGGGAATGTAGCTGAGAAGCTCTTCGGAATCAAGCTGAGGTGTAAGCCCGTTTTCAGTGGGGGCTGAGGCTATGGTACCGCCGGTGGCGATAAGCAATATCTTTTTCATTGTATTCTCCGTATTTTATGTGCGTAAATAAATTTATTTGTTAAGGCAATTATAACATATTTGGGTGGGGAAGAATACAGGAAAAAGGGGAAGTGAGGGATGAAACTAAAGTGAGTGATGTTGGGAGCAGGTCAAAATTATGTTCTTTCATTGAGAACTGGTCCACATATAGTAAAATTCACCTAAAATCACAAAGTCTTGCTTATTGGGACTGGGTCTCAAAGAACCTGAAGTACTTTACACACCGAAAATCGACAGATTTTTGGGGAAAGGAGCAAGTCCGAAGATCCACGGAAATAGCCTTATTTTCGTAATTGCCGAGGAACTTGCGACGCAGGAGCAGGGCTTTCAAGAACTTTTAAGCAGTTGTACAGCAAAAATCCGTGATTTTACCGACAAAAGGGCAGTAACAAACCTGTTTTTACCGAATATTATATACAGGACAACAGAATAGGAGAAAAACAATGTATCAAGACAATAAAAAAGAGCATAACTGCAACTGCGGATGCAACAAAAACAGCGGCAATTTTTGCAATGTACATTCGGATATAAATAACAAGACGGTATTTTATTTTAACGACGAACCACCGCAGAGGCTGACATATCAAGCCAAATACAAATGCAAATGGGATTACGGAAAAGATTGTAATTGCCACTGTAATGAATAAGTGCTGCCGCCTAAGGGCGGCTTTTAAAGTGTATATTGCTTTGGCATTTTGGTAAAATCGATAAAATTTGATATAATTATATTTTGTGATGTTAAATAGAAAATATCACACCAATTTATTGATATGGGTAACGAAATGACTAAAGAATCACCGAAAACACAATTTAAGGGCATACTCATGCTTTTGCTAACCGCTTTTATATGGGGCACATCATTCGTGGCACAGAGCATGGGCATGGAGAATATCGAAGCATTTACATTTAACGGAATCAGAACTTTTATGGGTGCGTGTGCACTGCTGCCTGTGGTCATAATTTTGAATCGTTCAAAAGAAAAGAATATGACTAAGGCTGAAATCATACAAAACAAATCACGAAACCGCCTCGGCATAAAATACGGTATCGCGTTGGGGGTGTTGTATTGCATAGCGAGCAATCTTCAGCAATTTGCTTTTAACTATACCACATCGGGCAAGATAGCGTTTATTACAGCACTTTATATGTTTTTTGTGCCTGTTTTCGGACTTTTTATCAAAAAGAAAGTACCGACTCTCACATGGATATGCGTGGGGGGAGGATTTTTAGGGTTATATTTTCTTTGTATTGATCCGAAAAACTTCGGCGGGTTCAATATGGGGGATATCTTATCCATAATCGCATCGGTTTTCTTTGCCATACATATACTTTTTATAGAAAAGTTTGCGCAGGAAACCGATGGAGTTGAACTGTCATGCGTGCAATTTTTCACAAGCGGAAGTATATCAATAATACTTATGTTTATTTTCGAAGAACCGAATTTATCCGAAATAATGTCGGTAATCATGCCGATTTTATACGCAGGGGTGATAAGCTGTGCAATAGCGAATACTCTTCAGATAGTAGGTCAAAAATATACCGAATCCACCATTGCATCTTTGATAATGTGCATGGAGAGCGTATTCGGAGTTTTGGCAGGCGCGATAATACTAAACGAAACACTTACCAATCGTGAGATAATAGGCTGCATTATAATGTTTGCGGCTATAATCATATCACAAGTATCGGGAACACGCTCCTCAAAAGCAAAGAGCGAATAAATACAAATAAAATTATTTCGGCATAAAAAAAATTACCTAATGCAAAAGCAAAGAGGTAATTCAAACAAACTATTTTATTACTTTAAGGCTTCGGGAAGCCGAAAACACACTGACTTTACCGACTGCGGTAAAAGCATTTTCGCCGTCAATGACAACATTCATTTTTTCATTGCTTTCAACGATGCATGAATGGGATATGTCGCAAATAATACTGTTTTTGTCGTTACACTGAGGGCATATGGGTGTTATACCTATTCCTTTAGTGCCGGCAAGGATAACTGCGCCGCCTGCCGAACGATTAAGCCCCGTTGAGCCTACGGCTGTGCAAAAGGATACGGCTGAAGCTCTTGTATTTAAAATGGTAAGGTTATCTCGAGTAACGGTGAAATTATTGACCAATTCCGATGAAGTAAATACCACATCGTTGATTACGGGAGAGATTATGTTTTCATTATATTTTACGCACAAAACCTCTTCGTCTACCACTTCGTAGTTGCCAAGACAAAGTTCAGACACTTTTTTTTCTATTTCATCAAAGGCAATTTTTGATAGATAGCCTATTTCGCCCGTATTTATGCCTATCATGGGGATATCCAGATGATATGCGATGGAGGCGCTTTTGATAAATGTGCCATCACCGCCCAGATACAAAACAATATTGTAGCAATCAGAAAGTGCATTTACATTTACTTCGTTACTCAAATCCAGAATGTCGTACTCGGCATTGCATGAGTTAATCGAAGAGATTGCTTTTTTAAGAGCTTCGTTTGTTTGCTCTTTTTTATAATTTGGGATAATCAATATTTTCATGGTCATGATTTAAACAATTTATTGATTTCATAATAAATATATATTTTTGTTTGTTTCATGCATTTTGCAGGCAAGAAATCTACAAAACGCATGAAACATAACAGAGTGGGAATAACGAATTATTTGATGCCCAATCTGAGGTTTTTGTCGATAGCTATAGCAGCGTTTATGCCGGCTTTCATAGCCATAACTGCAGTTGACGCACCTGTTACACCATCGCCGCCTGCGTATACATTTTCGGCAGTGGTTGCATTGTTATCATCTACGGCGAAGCATCCCCATTTATCGGCATCTAAGTCGGCTGTGGCATTGCCGATGGTCGGGTCGTTTGAAAAACCGAGTGCCAATACTGCGGTGTCGATATCAAGTGTGATTCTCTTATCTGTTTGCACAGGGCGTCTTCTGCCACTGGCATCGGGTTCGCCAAGCTCCATTACAGCGCATACAGCACCTGTAAGCACACCGTTTTCACCGATAAACTCAACGGGGTTAGTGAGTGTCAAAAATTCTATGCCTTCTTCTTTTGCGTGTTTTAATTCTTCGTTGCATGCGGGCATTTCGGCTTCGCTTCTTCTGTATACTATTGTTACTTTTTCTACTTGTTCAAGTCTTACGGCATCTCTTGCAGCATCCATGGCAACATTGCCTCCTCCGCATATAAGCACTTTCTTGCCGCAGCCGTCAAAGTGGCGTCTGCCGTTTTCGTCCATGGGGGCAAAGTTTATTTTTGATAAAAATTCATCGGCAGGATATACTCCCTTTAAATCTTCTCCGGCAATCCCCATTGCATTTGAGTTGGGAGCGCCGATACCGAGAAATACAGCGTTGTATTCACTTCTTAATTTGTCGATGTTTGTGATGTTTTGATTGAATTTAAATTCAACACCCAAGCCTTTAAGAGTATCAACTTTGTTTTGTATTGCTTGTCTGTCCAGACGATATGACGGAATACCCCATGCCAAAATACCGCCGATATAGTCATATTTTTCGTATATGGTTACGGCATAACCGCATTTCGCCAAAACTTCTGCACAAGCAAGGCTTGCAGGACCTGCTCCTACGCAGGCAACCGACTTACCATTTGACGAAGGTTTTTCTACTTTGGTGAGTCCGTTTTCGGCAGCCCATTCAGCAACGAATCTTTCAACTGAACCGATGGCAACCGGCTCTCCTTTAATGCCGTTGATGCAGGAGCCTTCGCATTGGTCTTCGTGAGGGCATACTGTGCCGCAGATTTCGGGCATACAGCTTTTTTCGCTGATGATTTCGTATGCTTTTTTGAAGTCTTCGTTTGCAACGGCTTCCATGAAATCGGGAATGTAGTTATGAATAGGGCAAGCCTGAGAACATTTTGCGTTTTTGCAATTATAGCAGCGTTTAGCCTCGGCTACGGCTTCTTCCTTTGTGTAGCCGAGCAAGAACATATTAAAATTATTTTTTCTTATTTCGGGAGCAACCGTCTGCATAGCGGTGCGTGATTTCTTTTCCATTTTGACTCCTCAATATAATTTTTATTTTTCATCGGATATAAGTATCAACGATATTTTCATGTAAAGCCTATCCTTTAGGTCGTTAAGATCAAGTTCCGACCGTTTTTGATGCGTTCCAATCGGGTTATGAAAGTATTTCTTTCTATAAACAGCTTTCTCGCCGTTTTGGCACTGCTGCAATTTTCGTCAAGATATATTCTTAAACTTTCACAATATGAAATGCTTGAAGTTTTATCGTGAAGTTTAAGGGATACTATTGACGGCTCTGCAATCAGCTTTGTTTTTAATTCGGTAAGATCATACATAAAGAAATAATCCACAGCGTAGTCTTTAAACTTGTATATTTGTTTGTTTTTTTCTTTTAATTTCCCCGTTTTTACGGCGACGGACGCATGAATATAATAATTTGATATATCTGTTAAATCTTTAAATTCATTACTTATTCCCATTCTCAGAGAGAATGTGTTAAGAGAAGGCTTTAAGATATCATAACGACTGCTTTCATTGTGAGAATTTTCCGACAATATCCCCCTTACTTTTGTCGGTGTAAGGAAGTCGCTAAGCTTCGTACACATATATCTACTTAAATAATAATGGATTATTGAAATTTTGCAAATAATATATCAACAATCCATTAAATTAAGCTATGTATTTATTTTTACTCACCGATTTTTGCCCCAAACGAGCGTCAACTTTTCTTTTGTAGAGAACCGGTCTGCAACACCATCGAGGGTAGTATCGAGGTTGGTTTTGCCTACGGTTATCATCTGATCGGTTAAGCTCATGTGTTTACACATCATGTCAACGCCAGTAGCCATAGCTTCGGTAATGGTAACGACAGGACCTGACTCATTGTGTCGATACATTCGTAACCTACTTATACTTCGTCTGCTGCCTGAGCGGGGGCTACGTAGTATCCTGCGAGAGAAACGAGGAAGAAAAGTCCGCCTCTTTTTTGTTTACAAAAACGTGTTTCGAAATCATTTGCGAAACGGTATGCTCCGAAAATATTGGTTTTGACATTTTTCTGTATTCTTCTTCCGTTACTGTGAGAAATGCTTCGATAACAATGCTTCATGAACCGTATTTTTCTTTGAAGTTAATTGTTTCGTTCTCCATAAATTTCCTCAGTAATTTCAGATTGAGTATTTTGCAAAATCAGTTTTCAATTCGTAAGGAAATTTTACAGCTGCAAATAATACAATCTTTTGAAGTAAAAATGAAGCCTGTGATTTAATGAATAAGTATTTAAAGATTGTCAATTAACATTTCGCTTCCTGCCCACCGATAAAGGGCAACAGTATCGGTGAGCGGAATGCTACTAAAGAGAAAATTAGGTGATTATATTCAACGAACATTATAAAATGTTCGGAATACACGATTTTAATTTAAAATATCATGCATAGTTTAGCGCATATTCGTTGATTTTGACAAGACGAAAGCGGTAAATTTGCAGTCTGCAGGTTATGTATGATTACTGCATTTCAATAAATAGTTTTATGCGTTTTATTAAACAGCCAAAAGTAATGTTTTAGAATAAGATAAAATTCTCGACATAAATACAGGTAATATTTTAAATTAAGCTTATGCCGAAAAAAATTTATTTATGTGTTTTTTCGATTTACTTTTTAATAATCGGCTGTAAAACTACAGCCGATTATTGTTAAATTGTGTTTACCATCCGTAAGCTTTGCCCGGTGCTTGATATGCTTCTCCCAAAAGTTCTGTTTTAACTTTTTCACGAAGTACATCTACATCCCAAGGCTCGCCGCCGTTAAAGAGTGCATCAGAGCAAGTCGGGTAAGTATACATCTTAACTTTTCCTGCTGATGTAGCTGAGAATACGCTGCCGTTGATGTAAGAACCTTCTTCTTCGCAAAGAACTGTGATGAAAGGTCCTAAGTTAACCGGATCACCGTGGTCTGCTTCTACTGATTCCAATACTTTGTCATCGGGTTTGTGGCCTGCTGCTGTAATCTGTCTGATAAGAGCATTGTATTCTACTGCGTGTGCCGGAGATTCACCCTGCGGGCAAATGCAGTTAACGGTAATGCCGAACTGATCAAGTTCTTTTGCTGCAGCCCATGTAAGACCTACCATACCTGCAGTTGAAGCCGAATATGCATCATTTCCTGCAAGACCTACCCATGCATCAGATGCCATATTTATGATTCTGCCGTATTTTTGCTCTTTCATGTAGGGGAGTGCGTAATGCATAAGTGCCATTGCACCCTGGTTTCTGCTTGAGAGCATCATATCGAATGTTTCCTGAGTCATTGTGGCAACATCACCTGTGCCCATACCTGCGGCGTTGTTAACGATAATATCGATTCTGCCCCATTTTTCAACTGCGAGCTTTATCATATTTTCGGCAACATCCCATTTTGAGCAGTCACCATAGAAAGCAACAGCTTCACCGCCTTCACCGTTGATTACGGCTGCGGTCATATCTGCATCACCTTTAAGTCTGCAGAATTCTTCCCAATCTTCAGCGGGCATATCTTCTTTTTTGTAATTCTGTGCGCTCTGACCGTTGGGTTTACGGTTGTTTGTGATAACTTTGCAACCCTCTCTTGCAAGAGCGATAGCAACGCCTTTACCGATACCCTGACCGGAACCTGTTACGATAGCAACTTTTCCTTCCAAATGTTTAACCATTTTTTTACCTCTCTTTCTCTTAAAAAGATACAACATATCTTATCTAAAATTATAAGTAATTTTAAATTCTACCGATATAACAAAAATGGCAAAAATATCACTATTATGCAATTAAGAAATTTTTTTACATTTTTATGGAAATTTATTTCCGATACGGCTTTTAAATTTATTAACTACGGTATAATATTCAATAAATTACGCATGATCGCTGTTTTTGGGGGATTAATATCCTCTCTGAGCGTGGTCTAAAAGCAGCGATACTCCACTGGTGTAGGAGGATTCATCCGAAAGACGTTACAATGCGGCATAAACACATTCAAGGGCAGTGCCGGCTCTGCCTGCGGGAACGAGGGAGGATATATAATCATATCCGTCGACACTGAAACCGTAAATGAATTTTTAAGCAGTTATACGGTAAAAATCACCGACTTTGCCGGCAGGAGCAATCCGCAAACAAATTTCGGAAATAAAATTATTTGTTTTTTGCTTGGTTGACGATATCGCAACGACGAATCTCAAAATTTTCCAAAAGGGCTTGCCCTACTATATATATTCTTTATTTAACTCAGTCTTATTTCTTCTCTGTCTTATTAGGGGCGGTTTTTTCGTCTTATTGATGACTGTTTTTTCGCCTTATTGATGACTGTTTTTCACCCGGGTTTTTTTGGAGGAATTTGGGATATTTTGTAATAAAATCGGGATATGAGTAAACTCAAACAATGCTTGGGGAGCGGGTCTTGACGAGTTTTAAGCGGTTATACAGCATGAGCAATCCTCAAGAAAAAATTACGAGGCGCAGCGTATAATTTTAAATAAAATTATACTAACGGGACCAGTTCTCGACGAAATTTAAAAGCCGAACATCAAAATTTACAGAATAATTTTTATTCGACAAAATCTTCGGCAGGAATATGTTATTTTATTATCACAATCCGCATTGAAATAAAATCCCTCCATTTATTTCGCCATGTAACCGAAAGCGTGAGTCAGATCACAAAATGATATTTGAAAAGATGTATACAAATACTTAAAATCGGTGATATAATATTTCCGAGATCATGTTAAGGAGCTTATGCATGAAACATTCTGAAAACAACACCTTGGATATATATTACAAAACATTCGCTATTCCAATCGGGATATTCGATGAAGAACAAAATTTATGCGAACTTCGTGCTGATTTCGGAGAAAGGCTGACTGTTTTGTATCTTAAGCAGTCCGAAGAGATATTAGCTAAAGCAAAGAAAAGTTCGTTGCCTGAGTTTTCTTCCGACTCAAAGGGTTCGTTTTGGACTGATGTACCGCTTTCAAGCGGAGGCAAGCTGCTGTTTGGCCCTGTGCAAACCGGCTTTAACAGCGACTACCCCTATGCAGAAGTGCCTGAATACGATGAAGATGTGTTTTATAAAATTTCGCTTAGCTTATGCCGCCAGCTGTTAGGCAAAAAAACCGAACTCACAAAGCGAACAACAAATGACGAAGCGAAATTCTTATCTCATGAGGAAAACACACCATTTATGGTAAATTCGCAAGACGAAATATATGAGTGCATAAAAGACGGCGACACCGACGAACTGAAAAACTACCTGAACAGAGGCGATGTATATTCTTACATAAACGAAAAAATGAAAAATACAGACACCGCCAAGACCATGTACATATTCAACCTCTCAAGATGTTATCATATTGCCGTGCAATCGGGAATACCGCTTGAAGATATGAACGAAATGATGCTAACTTACATGAACGATCTTAAAAAACTTACCAAAATTCCTCTGTTAAAAAGTGCTACGCTTAGGGTAATGTATGACTTTGCGAAGATAATAAATTTATACAAAGACCAAAATTCAAGCACCTGCGTTAAAAAGGCACGAGCATATATTTCACAGCATATATACGAGCAGATAAAGATAGAGGATATAGCAAAGTATTGTTCGGTGAGTGTATCGTCATTACAGCATAAGTTTAAAAGTGAAACGGGTATGACATTAAGCGAAGAAATACAAAAGATGAAAATACACAAGGCTTGCTTTTTTCTAAAATACACATCGCTTTCGGGAACGGATATTGCTCTGAAATTAGGCTATTGCACACAAAGTTATTTTAATAAGCATTTTAAGAATGTTATGGGAATAAGCCCGTTAAAATACAAACAGCAAGCCGGCGAATAATTAAATAAAAAATTACCGACTCTTTTTAGGGATGACCTTAATAAAGAGTCGGTGTTTTATTTATCGGATAAATTTTTATTGCAGGTTAAATTTTGACAGTTATTTTGACTGGGTGGTGTCTATTTTGCCACCAGAAAACTTGAAGCCTTTTACGGCGCAAATCAATCCTATAACGGAAATGATGAAGCCGACGGCAAAAGCTCTGGTGTAATCACCGCTGACTCCCATAACCACACCTACGATAGCTGAGAATATGCAAGAACCTCCCGTATTGGCAAAGTTATACAATCCCTGCCCTGCGGGAATATCTTCCTGAGGGGTGTTGGATTGCCAGAAAGCGGAAAATGCAGATTGTGCGATAACAGAAGTGAAACCGCCGATTGCAGTGGCAACATATATCAAAAGCATTCCGAGAGGGAACTGAGAACTGCCTAAAAAGATGACATCGTTATTTGCCGCTGTTCCTGTGTATTTAAGACAATACAATATTGCACACGCAATCATTGCACAAACCATTGACATAATGCCAAAAGGTCTGAATCTCTTGTCAAATTTCTTTGATATATATCCTCCGAGGAACAAGCCCAAAACAAATATGACGATTTGCTGCATTAAGGTTGCCGTGCCGTTAAAGAGAGTCGTCAACGGAAGATTTGCAAAATTCATTCTTATCCACATTATGCAGAATCCTCCTGAACATGTGGAGTAAGAAGTGGCAACTATAGCACCGATAAACGCATAGATTAATCTCTTGTTCTTAAACATTTTTACGGGAACAATGGCATTGTCCTTTTTAGACTCGATTCTAACAAGCAGAATAATGCCGCCAAGGGATATTATCATCAAAATTACGGATATTACACTTGTCCATGCGAACATTTTACCGCCAAGGTTAAGCCATAAAACAAGGCACGAAAGGCTTACGAGCATAAGTATTAATCCACTTATATCAAAAGCTTCACCGGTAGATGGCATTTTAACATTCATGCAGTTTTTGTAAATCATTGCAATGCCGATGATAACAAAAGGCAAATATGCAAAATACGCCAAATTGCCGACAACACCGCCAAAAGCATACATCGTGCTTGCGAGAATCGGTCCGACAATGGCGCCTATGGCATTGCTTACGGCAATATAGCCGAAGAATTTAGTTCTTTCGTCAGCATCAACGGCCACTGCCATATTGACATAAGCCGCCGAAATATAAAGCCCTCCGCCTATCGACTGGATAAGGTTTCCTATGCCAAACGGCACCCATGAAGGGCTTACAATCATTAAAACTCTGCCTAAGAATTGTACGATAATGCCCAAAAGCACCAAGGTGCGAAGCCCGAGTGCGTTTGTCAGCTTGCCGTTTAAGGGAAGCACAAGCATCATGCCCATTGTACCGAATGCGGAAATAAGAACATAAAACTCCGATGCATTTAATTTTGCAACTTCACCCGATATGCAAACAGCAGTACCGTAGTTAGCAAACTGCATACCTACACACATCAATAATATTCCTATAATAAATATCCAATTTCTCTTTTTGGTTATTTCCATATTATTTCTCCTTAGAATATCGCAAATATAGTGCAATATATAAAACCGTTTTACAAACTTTACATTAGCTCTCCCGGAACAAAATAGTATTCTTCCTTAACTTTGGCATCAAGAGCCTCTATTTCTATGTTTACCATAAATGCATGAGTGCCGATTCCGAAATTGTTTTCGGCTATTGGGCTGATTCCACCGAAATTGCCCTCAAGATATTTCATTTTTTCGTCCAGAATAAGCCATGTGTCGCTTGTGTCATAAGCTATTGCCATGTTGGTGGGGAAGAAGAAGTGATTATTAATGCCAAGTTTTGTCAAAAATTCATCAACGGTCTTTTTAAAGCTGATAGAATCCACGTCTTCGCCGTATGCCCCGATTGATACCGCTATTTTTTCTTTCGGGTCATTTCCCATTTTATCGGGCAGGAATATATGGCTTATTTCGAATATTTTTACATTCTTTTCTCCCGATTTGAAGTTATCGGCAAGAGCCTGCTCAACAGCAGGGGTTAAAACCGTGGGAAGTGC
>CAZXWI010000010.1:23200-28235 GCA_964644555.1 uncultured Lachnospiraceae bacterium
GCCCAAGGGTTCAACCAAAGCTACTCCCACATTGTTGCTGTCCCAACTTTCCTGAATCATATTCATTTTTTTGTATATTCCGTCGGGGTAAAGTTTCATGCCGAAATATTGAGTAAAGCCCATACTGCGAAGCAGATTTGCCGTTTTGTTGATGATGTTATCGCCTACATAGGGAGTGGTGTCTTTATTTTGAGATAAATACGAAACTTTGTTATCGTATAAAGCTGCTCTGTCGGCAAGATTAAATCTATCAAGGGCTAATGTATCCACATCAACGGTAAATACGAAAGTATCGATACCATCTTCTTCGGTAGATAAAAGAGCCTTGGTTATCCAATTTGCTTTGCCGATAATACCGAAAGTGATTTCACTTTGATCGGGTTTTGTGCAAATAATGCTGTAGCAGTCCTTTTTATAGGCATTAAATTTTACCGATGTATTAATTCCATAAACTTCGGATGCAATATTAGTGAATAATGCAGTAATATCCTTTAACACAACACCAGAAGAGGCAATAACGCCCTCGATACGAAGATGTGCCGGATATTCACTGTCGGATGCGTCATATACTTTGCCGCAGATTATCTTTTTTATGGGAAGGCTTTTACCAAACTTGGTAAGCTCGCTTATGGTTAGCTGTGTTCTGAGGCAGTAATTGCCGTCTTGTAAAAGTATGGGTTTAAGAGCAAACTCTTCGTTTTGACAAAATGCTTTTGCCGATTTATCAATGCTTATTATTTCACGAGTTTGGTTATCGTCATAAAGATCAAAACCGTTTATCAAAAAGGCACGCTTAATGACATCGGCTGTAGAATAAAGAGGATGCTTTGTTATTTCTTTCATATAAATAACCTCTTAAATTATTTTATGTGGGTAGGGTGGTAGTGGTATTATTTTGGAAAATATTTTCCATTTTATATTTATAATAATTGAAGCGTCAATTCCTGTCAAGTTATTTCTTTCAATTTTTTGACGAAGTGTGTAATAAGGGAAAAATATAGTATAATAAATTCACAATTTAGGAGAACACCATGAAACTTAAAGTTACACCGCAGCTTCCAATCGTTATAAAAACGATGCGAAATCAAAATAACATATCATCAAAAGAACTTGCTTACCATATAGAGAAAAGTTTTTCCTATGTTTCCAAGCTTGAGAGTGGCGATGTTAAAAATATTTTGGAAGAGGATCTAACCAAGATATTGATATTCATAAACGGCGGAGGGGATCTGTTTGAAGATGTGCTGCCACAGGTGGTGCGCATATTACGCTCGTTTTGCCCTCCCGAAGAAATGATCAATCAGCTGTGGCTTTTCCATTATGATGCGGCAATACGCCCTATTAAGCTACCCGATGAAATGATAGACGATATGAACGAAAAGCTAATTAGCTGCAATACTTCGTACGAACAATTTGCCGAGCAAATAAACAAAAATGCGGACTCGGAATTATCGGAAGATTTTGCACCGAACGAAGTATTGGCTTTAGAGCATTACGGCAAAACAAGAATAATGATGCGTTCGTATGTAAAGTTAAATCAGATAGAGGATATTTTCAATAAGGTGAATACTTCCACCACATACAGCATAGTGCAATTTATAGTATACGAACTGCATAGGCTTATGATGTATTCCAAAAGAGAAACCAAGCTTGATGCAGTTTCGGCAAGAGAAGTGCTTAGAGCAAGCTCCGCTTATATGGACAGATTCAATATCCATTCATTGACAAACTTTGCGCATTTACTATCTTCCGATGAATATATCGACAATATGACGGGAGGAATCAATGTAGTTTCATCGCTCAACACGACAAACGATTTTGCCTTAAATGAGCTGATAAAAATCCTCAATGAAGCGATTAAGCACGAGCCGTTGAGAACTTCTCAGGCGATAGATAACCTTCGTGATAATTTCATGTGGGACGCTTCTTTTACGCTGAGCGTGATGTCGATTCCATTTAACAGGCTGGAAACATTGAGCTACACCCACAAAAAGGATATGTTAAAACAGATAAACAACCTTTTCGAAAAATACGAAGCGATGTCCGATTTTGAAAAGAAATTCGAATTATATTAAATTTATGACGGCAAAATAAACCAAGCAAAGCAGGAAGTAGAAAATAATTTCTATTTTCTGCTTTTATATTGTAAATTAATTGACAAGATTTGCGGTAAATCCGTATAATTAAATATGGGTATGGTGGTATTGAAATTTTAGGAGGGATACCTATGGATAAAATGTTCCCAAGACTTACGCAGTCGGGGAAAATGGGCTCACTGGAATTATCAAACCGCATTATTATGGCTCCTATGGGGTCGTTGAACGCAGATAAAAACGGATATGTTACCGAAAGAACCCTCAGCTTTTACAAAACTTGCGCCCAAGGCGGAGTCAGCATGGTAATAGTGGAATGTACGGCAATAGACGATGATTTGAGCATTGGGGAAGATAACCTCATGAGGCTTACTTCTAACGAGTACATAACAGGTCAAGCAAGGCTGGCAAGCGTAATCAAAGACGCAGGAGCAAAAGCTGTTTTGCAGCTGTGCCACATAGGCCATCAGCTTTCTTTGGCTGATAAAAAAGAGTCGCTCGGTCCGTCTACCATGAACGAATTGCAGGGCGGAATTATGCCGTTTCCCATAAGAGGAATGAGCAAAGCCGAAATAAAAGAGTGCGTTGAAAACTTTGCATCCGCTGCCTTAAGAGCAAAAATGGCAGGGTATGATGCAGTGGAAATACACGGTGCTATAGGGCATTTGATTAATATGTTCTGTTCCCCTGCTTACAACAAAAGAGAGGACGAATACGGCGGAAGCCCCGAAAACAGAGTACGCTTTTTCAAAGAAATTATCGAAGCATGCCAAAGAAAATGCGGAAAATCTTTCCCGATAATCGCAAGAGTTTGCGGTGATGAATATGACGGCGAGTGCGGCCTTACCGAAGAAGAGAGCATTATACAAGCTAAAATACTTGAACAGACGGGCATAGTTGCCATTCATTTGGTAGCAGGCTCAAATAGTAATGTCAGAACAATAAATTTCCAATATGATCCGAGAGGAGATTATATCAAAACCGCTAAAGCCTTTAAAGAGGCAGGATTCAAAGTACCTATTATTTTGGACGGAGGTTTCTCCACACCTGATTTGGCGGAGGATACGCTCAGTAAAGGAGTATGCGACTTTATCGGAATCGGTCGACCGACATTGGCTGATGCTGAGTACGCAAAAAAGGTTAAGGAGAACCGCCCCGAAGATATTACTCCGTGCATACGCTGCTGCATGGGCTGCGTTGGCACTATAGAAAAATTCAATGCCGCAGTAGGACTGCGCTGCTCTGTAAATCCGCAGTGCAACATGGGCGGACTCAGGGATTTGGCACCTATTGAAAGAAAGAAGAAAGTTGCCGTAGTCGGCGGTGGCCCTGCGGGAATGGAAGCCGCAATTATTCTTGAAAAGAGAGGACACGAAGTAACCTTATTCGAAAAAAGAAAGCTCGGCGGCACTATGAATGAAGCATCTTTTGACAAGGATTTAAAAGGCGACATCAGACTTTTGATAAATTATTTCACAAAGCAGATAGAAAAACGAAATATTACTCTGATAAATGAAGAAGCAAGTGCCGAAACCATACTAGCCGGAAATTATGATGCAGTAATTTTGGCAACGGGCGCAAAAGCTATTGGGTGCAATGTAAAAGGGCATGAAACTAACAAGAATGTGATGAGCGTATATGATTACGCATCAAATGCCGAAAATATCGAGCTTGGGCAGACAGTGCTTATAGTGGGCGGCTGCTTTATGAATTTGGAAATGGCATACAGCCTGCTTTTGAAAGGCAAAAATGTTATTTTATCTTCAAGAAGAGGCACCGGCAACATGGGCATTATGGAGCTTGGCAACGACAACAGCTCCCCGGGTCAACAGCGCCTCAACATATTGATGGCACGCTACAGAGCAAATACGAAAATGCTCCTAGGCAAAAATATAGTTGAAATTACCGAAAACGGTGCTGTTTTTGAGGATATAAAAACAAAAGCAACAATGCAGGTTGATTGCGACAATATCATCATATGCAGAGGATATACATCCGGTAACAACAAGCTTTACAAGGAGCTTATCGACAAAGTTCCCGAAGTATATTTGGCAGGTGAAGCAACCATGAAGATGCGCTGCAACGACAAGCGAGTCATCGGCAATGCCATTGAATACGCATTCGGAGTGGCTAACAGAATATAAGTTAAACGAAAACCGTTTATTAAAGGCAAAGCTTATTCGAATTTTGCCATATATAAAACTACCGCTTAAAAATCAAGCGGTAGTTTTTCTATATAGAGGGATCTGTCGAATTTTTCTTATTATGCGGCGAATAATCTTTTATCCAATCAATGATAAAGGAAGATAGGCTGACCGTTATCAAAGAAAAGAATATTCGCTTAAATGGGATATAGCTAAGCGATAAAACCAAAACAACAACATCGGTAAACAGGTAAGAAAAGGACAGTTTCCAACCACGTGAGTGGGATATAGCCAAAGCGAGGGCATCGTCCCCTCCGCTTGAAGCACCCTGCCTTATGATAAGCCCGACACCGACTCCCACGAACAGGCTGCCTAATACGGCGCACAAAAGCGGATATGCCGATAAATCGGGGAGCATGGGAGGGAAAGATTCCCATATTTTATAAAAAACCGATATAAAAAATGTGGATATGGCTGAGAGTTTAATAAAGCGCCAACCGAGAAACTTAAATGCAAGCATATAGCAGGCAATATCCAAAACCGGTGTTATGTAGGCAGGGGATATTTTCAGCCAATGCTCTATAAGAAGCATAAGCCCTATTATGCCGCCCTCGGTTATGCCGGTGCGTGAATGGATATTGTGAATACCGAAAGAGCATATCATTGCACCGAGAATCATGATTAATACTTTTTTTATGCTTAGATCCGAAGTGAGTTTTGATACGATATCGGAAATGGTGTGTTTCATAAAAATTCTCCTTATTTATGATATAATAAACTATATAGTAACTATAAGGT
>CAZXWI010000011.1:0-27067 GCA_964644555.1 uncultured Lachnospiraceae bacterium
TTATAACACATAAACATTGCTTAATTTTGTTTATAAAAAAATTTCGTTTTTCAGCTGTACAAAATACGCTCAAATGCCGAGATAAGCTTATTGTAAAGCCGTTTGCGCAAGTTTTTGTAAAGGCAATTTCAGATGAAATTTTTTATCGAACGGGGTTGTTGACAATTGTGCATAAAATTTATCGCATTAAAGTGGGAAATGCTTAAAACAAATTTTCGATTTTTGTAAAAAAACGCTTAAATAAGCCAAAATTTAAAGCCTACGATATTTTTCGACAAATTTATCGCACAAAAAAATATGTTGTTAACAACCTGTTGATAACTTTTTGTAAATTGTTAATCAAAAAGCTTGACACACGAAAACCCCGATAAAATATAGCTTTTCAGCCTGTGGAAAAATTGATGTTATCAACAATTTGATTGAAAGTGCAAATTTATTATCGTTCGAATTTGCTTAATATAAAATATTGGAGGAAAAAAGATTTAATGCAAAAAGAAAAATCGAAAAATAAAAGAGGCGGATTCTTTTCGAAGAGCCTCGGAATTATTCTTCTGGTGCTTGTTATTTTAATAGGCGCAGGAGTAATACTAAATGAATTTTATATTGACATCATCTGGTTTGAAGAAGTAGGCTTTACCGATGTGTTCTTCAAATCCCTTATGACGCACCTTAAATTGGGCGGACCGTTGTTTCTTATATTGTTCGTCGTATTTTCGGTTTATTTCAAACTGCTTACTCTTTCGGGAGGCAAAACCATTGTAAAAACTTCCGGTGGCAGTTCGTTCATAAAGGGGAAACTTCCCTATGTATTGTCGTTTGGTATTGCACTGTTTACTTCCATAATAATGACATCTACATTATGGTACGATTTTCTCGAATTTAGTAGCAGCGTTCCCTTTAATCAGCTAGATCCGGTATTCGGGCTTGATATATCATTTTATGTGTTCAAGCTTCCGTTTTTGAAGGGGCTGTTGAGTTTATTGAGTTTTGTTATGTTTATTTTGGCAGGGGCTACATTTATTTATTCCGTTATGGTAATTGCCGAAAAATCTTCGGAGGACAGGCACTCTGCCAATGAATTCGAAAATATCGATAAGAGCGATGTCAGAGGGTTCTTCAGCCGTATGTGGAGTTCATTCAGAAAACAAATTGTGTTCTTCTTATCTGGATTAGCGCTTATTGCCGCAGCTCATTTCTACCTTAAACGATACGAGCTTTTGTATTCGGCAAATGGCATTGTCTACGGAGCAGGATTTACCGATTTACACGTAACGCTTAATATATACAATGCGTTGTGGGTAATTTTGTTGGTATCGGCAGTGGTAATTGCAATATCGGGAATTGCCAAGAAAGTAAAACCCATATTTGTATGCGTAGTACTCACCGTAGGAATATATTTCATAGGTGTGGGGGCTTCCGTTGCAGTGCAGTCGCTGATAGTATCACCTAACGAATTTTCAAAAGAGAGCCTATATATAGATTACAATATCGAAGCTACCCAGCATGCATACGGGCTTGATAAGATAGAAACGAAAACATATACCGTTAATAACAACATCACGGCGGAGGATATTGTCCAAAATGTAATCACAATCGAAAATATCCCCATCAATGACTACAAACCTACACTTGACACCTACAACTCACTTCAGAGTATGCGTACTTACTACGAATTCAATGATGTGGATGTGGACAGATACTACCTTAACGGTGACTATACTCAGGTATTTATTTCCGCAAGGGAAATGAATGTTAATAAGCTTAATACGGACGCTCAAACCTGGATAAACAAATATATGAAGTATACCCACGGTTTCGGTGTTGCGGTATCTCCTGTTAACAGCGTAAACGAAACAGGTCAGCCCGTACTTATTGCCAAAGATATCCCCACAATCACGGACTACAGCGATCTTGACTTAGTTCAGCCGAGAATATATTTCGGAGAAACCACGGACGATTATGCCATAGTAAATACGAGAGCCAAAGAATTCGACTATCCCTTTGGCAGCGATAACATAGAAAACATTTACGACGGTACGGCAGGCATTGAGCTTACCATGTTAAACCGTATATCCTTTGCTCTAAGCGAAGGCACGATGAAATTCTTATTGTCGGGCGACATCACACCGGATAGTAAGATTCTTATTAACCGTGATGTTATGAATAGGGTAATGAAAATAGCTCCGTTTTTGAGCTATGATAGCGACCCATATTTGGTAATAAGTGAAGGAAAACTTTATTGGATAGTCGATGCCATGACAACGACCGACCGTTACCCTTACGCTCAGCCTCATGAATACGGATTCAACTATATCCGAAACTCCGTAAAAGTAGTGGTAGATGCGTATAACGGAGATGTAAGTTATTATATAGTTGATGCAGATGACCCGATAGCCGCTGTATATTCAAAGATATATCCGTCGCTGTTTAAATCCTTTGACGAAATGCCCAATGATATAAAGCAGCACCTTAGATATTCCGAAAGCTACTTGAAAGTGCAGGCTGATATGTACAGCACATATCACATGACCAACACCAGCGTTTTCTACAATAAAGAGGACGCATGGGCAATAGCCAACCAATACTACGGTTCGGAAAAAACATCCGAAAAAGTCAACCCCGCATACATGATAATGAAACTTCCCGAAAGAGAAGAAGAGTTCCTGCTGATGGTGCCTTATACGGCAGTAAACAAAAACAATATGGTTGCTTGGATGGCAGGCATTTGCGATGGAGATGAATACGGCAAGCTCATTGTATACGAATTCAATAAGCAAAGCCTTGTTTACGGGCCTATGCAAATAGAACAGCGAATTGACCAAGACACCACTATAGCACCTCAGCTTAACCTGCTTGCTCAGAATGGTTCGAGCGTATTAAGGGGGAATTTGCTCACAGTGCCTATTGAAGAAAGTATTCTTTATATAGAGCCGGTATATGTGCAGGCAGCCCAAACATCTATGAGCCTGCCGGAAATGAAAAAGGTAATCCTCTCTTATAAAGACAATATCATTATGGCGGATACCTTGCAGGAGGGTATTGAGATTATGTTCGGTAAAATTGCCTCAATAGAGGATGCTTCACCGAGTATGCCCGATGGAAGTGACAATAATATACCATACGAAACGACTTCGGTAAAAGAACTTGCTCTGCAAGCTCAAGCTGTTTATGACAAGGCGCAAAGCGCAGTCAGCTCCGGCGACTGGGCAAGCTACGGAAACTATATGGAACAGCTTGAACAGATTTTGGCAAAATTAGCCGAAATCAGTGAATAAAAACATTAAAGGAATTAACTTAATTGAAAATTGTTTATATGGGAACAGGCCCTTTTGCAAAGGGTGCGTTGGAAGCATTGTATAATTCGGGAAATGAGATAGCCTTGGTTGTTACTCAGCCCGACAAACCCAATTCCCGAAGAGGTAAAGAAATTATTTTCGGGCAGGTCAAGCAATTTGCACTTGATAACAACATTACGCTTTATCAGCCGAGTAAGGCAAGCAGTGAGGAGAGCGTGGAATATATTAAATCGTTCGGAGCCGATGTGGGAGTGGTTTGCTCATTCGGGCAGCTTCTTAAAGCGAACTTATTGAATGCATTCGAATACGGCTGCCTTAATATTCATGCATCTCTTTTGGAGAAGTATCGAGGAGCTGCACCCATCAACAGAGTTATAATGGACGGGCAAAAAGAAAGCGGCGTTACCGTTATGTATATGGACGAAGGCTTGGATACGGGCGATATGATGATAAAACAGAGTGTGGAAATTACCGATGAAGATAATTTTGCCACTTTATCCGAAAAGCTCAAAGAGTGTGGTTCGTTTCTTATTATAGAGGCACTTAATCTTTTGAAAAGCGGCAATGCACCGAGAATAAAGCAGGACGATTCCAAGTCGAATTACGCTCAAAAGATACTCAAATCCGATAAATATATCGATTTTGACAAAAGTGCAAGAGAAGTATTTAACCATATCAGAGCGCTCAACCCCACCCCAAGTGCAGAATGCAGATTCGGTGGAAAATTAATAAAGATATTCGATGCAGCGTTGTGCGAAAACGATAACGAAGACGCCCCTACCGGCAGTATCATTTCATGTGGCAAAGATGGCATGAAAGTCAAATGTCAAAGCGGTGCAGTAATCATCAAAACGCTCAAACCCGAGGGCAAAGGCCTTATGCAGGCAAATGCGTTTTATAACGGAATAAAAGACAAAACCTTGCGATTCGAAAAGAATAATTAAACCGCCACCCCCATGAAAACTCATTTCCATGGGGGTATTTTATAAGAAAAAACACCAAGGATAATATGCATTTTGCTTTTGTATTGCAATTTGTACCGATAAATTGTAAAATATATGTTATATTACACTAAATCAATAAAGGGAGATACCGATAATGAAAGCAGTTATTACCGTAATAGGAAAAGACAGACCCGGCATCATCTATAATGTTTCCAAAATATTATATGAGGACGGTTTGAATATTGAGGATATAAGCCAAACTATAATGCAGGATTACTTTACCATGATAATGATGGTAAGTGCAGATGACAACACAAGCATTTCAGCACTTAGCGAGAAATTCGCTTCCCTTAAAAGCGAGGCATTATCCATTCAGATACAGAAAACGGAAATCTTCGATGCTATGCATCAAATATGAGGAGATAATTTATGAGCATATATAATGATATTCTTGAAACCGTGAATATGGTTGAAAACGAAAAGCTTGATATCAGAACCATCACCATGGGCATTTCGCTCTTTGATTGTTTCAATAAGCCGGATACAGCTGTGAAAATATATGATAAAATTACAAATTATGCGCAAAATCTCGTGAAAGTCGGAGAAGATATCGCTTCGGAATACGGTATTCCCATAATCAATAAGCGTATCAGCGTAACACCCATTGCTTTAAGCGCCAGAGATAGCGAAGAAGAATTTATAAAGATTGCCGAATATCTTGATAAAGCGGCAAAGGAAGTGGGAGTCAACTTTATCGGTGGTTACAGTGCATTGGTGCAAAAGGGATTGACTTCTACCGATAAAATATTTTTAAATTCCATTCCCGAGGCTCTTGCCACAACGGAAAGGGTTTGCTCCAGCGTTAATGTGGGCAGCACCAAAACAGGCATAAACCTCGACAGCATAAAATTGCTCGGAAAAATTATCAAAGAAACCGCCTACAAAACCAAGGACAACGATTCCATAGGCTGTGCCAAATTCGTGGCATTTGCAAACGCCGTTGAAGATAACCCATTTATGGCAGGAGCGTTCCACGGCCCCGGAGAAGCGGAAGCCGTTATTAATGTGGGTGTAAGCGGCCCCGGTACGGTTAAAGCTGCTCTCGAAAAAGTAAGGGGAGCAAAAATAGAAGAGGCTTGCGAAATGATAAAGCGCACTGCCTTTAAGATAACCAGAGCAGGTCAGCTCGTGGGCGAGGAAGCGTCAAAGCGGCTGAATGTGCCTTTCGGCATATTGGATCTCTCTCTTGCACCGACACCTGAAATAGGCGATTCCGTTGCTCAAATCCTCGAAGTATTGGGGCTTGAGCGCTGTGGTACTCACGGCTCTACTGCCGCATTGGCTCTTTTGACAGATGCCGTTAAAAAAGGCGGCATTATGGCTTCGGCTCGAGTTGGCGGTTTGTCGGGAGCATTTATTCCGGTTAGCGAAGATGCATCTATGATACAGGCAGTCAACGATGGTGCTTTGTGCTTTGATAAGCTCGAAGCCATGACGAGCGTATGCTCCGTAGGGCTTGATATGATAGCTATCCCCGGAGATACCCCCGAAACAACCATAAGTGCCATGATTGCCGACGAAGCATCCATAGGCGTTATCAATAACAAAACTACGGCAGTAAGGGTTATTCCCGTATATGGCAAAAATGTGGGCGACAGTGCCGAATTCGGAGGTCTTTTGGGCAGCGCTCCGATAATGAGTGTAAATTCATTCTCAAGTGCCGACTTTATCAACCGTGGCGGCCATATCCCGGCTCCGGTACATTCTTTCAAAAACTAACTTAGGAGAGTATTGATGTTTAATCAAAAACTTTGGCAGGACTGCGTTAATTTTCATGGACATCTTTGTTCCGGCATTGCCATAGGATTTCGTGTTGCATATTATGCATTGGAGCTATTGTCCGATGAAATGAACGAAAACGGTACGCAAAATGTGTATTGCATAACTAATACCGATAAATGCCCATGCGACGGAATTCGGTTTTTGATAGGGGCTACAGAAGAAAACAACCGCCTGAGTTTTGATAAAAGCGCCGATAACGAACTTTTATGGTTTAAATTCTATATTTTGTCGGATTCGGGAGAAAACTTATCTGAAGTCGAGTTTCGGGTAAAAGCCAAGCCCGATAACATAAAAAAAGAAGAAACTGTGGTTTATTATTTGATGAGCCCATCAAGTAATTTGTTTGAGATATTAAGCGACTAACACACAGACCGCCCTAAATCAAGGCGGTCTTTTTATATTTAAGAATGTTATTTTGAATTACAATATATATAAATTTCATATTGACAAAACTGTTATAACTGTATATAATCAATATATACAGAATAATCAGAGGTACCGAAATGAATATTCTCATAGACAACAAAAGCTCTTCTCCCATTTATGAGCAGATATATTCGCAAATAAAAGGTCTTATCATAAGCGGAGAACTTAAAGAGGACGAAATGCTGCCCTCAATCCGAGGTTTGGCAAAGGATTTGCGAATAAGTTTTATTACCACCAAGCGTGCGTACGAAGAACTCGAAAAAGAGGGCTTTATCTACACATTGCCTGCTAAGGGGTGCTATGTTGCGCCGAAAAATACAGAGCTTATTAGAGAAGAGAATCTGAAAAAAATAGAGGAACATTTAGAGGAGATATCAAAGCTTGCTTTATCCTGCAACTTGAGTAAAGAAGATATCATCGAAATGTTAAGCTTTTCTTTGGAGGAAAATGCATGAATGCACTTGAAATAAAAAATTTGAGAAAGTCGTTTGACAATTTCACACTCGATAATCTCACCTTTACACTGCCGGGTGGCTGCATAATGGGGCTTATCGGTGAAAATGGAGCAGGAAAAAGCACCACCGTAAAACTAATACTCGATATTCTTCACAAAGACTCGGGCAGTATAGAAATTTTCGGAAAAGATAATAAAGATAATATATGCCTTACCAAAGCAGATGTCGGAGTTGTAACAGATGAAATAGGTATTCCCGAATGCCTTAATATAAAGCAAATCGGCAATATTATGAAATATACTTTTCATAATTGGGACGAAAAAGAGTATTACCGCCTTGTAGAAAAACTCAATGTTCCCACCGATAAAGCATTCAAAGATTTTTCCAGAGGCAATAAAATGAAAATCGGCATTGTTATTGCCCTATCGCACAATGCCAAATTGCTTTTGTTAGATGAACCCACATCGGGGCTTGACCCTGTGGTAAGAGATGAAGTGGTGGAAATATTTTACGATTTTACCAAAGACGAAGAACATTCCGTTCTTATTTCTTCGCATATTGTCAGCGACTTGGAAAAACTTTGTGACTATGTGGCATTTTTGCATAAGGGCAAATTGCTTTTATTCGAAGAAAAGGATAAACTCTTAGAAGAATATGCCATCATTCATTGCAGCGCTCAAAAGCTTGATGAACTCGATAACGAAGCTGTCAAATATAAAAAAGTGTGGCCCTACGGAGCGGAGGCGATTGTAAAAAGAGATTTAATTCCCCATGATATGCCCGTTAGCCCTGTGAGCATAGAAGAATTGTTTGTTGTTATGGCAAAGGAGGCAGAATAACATGAAAGGACTTCTTTTAAAAGATTTTTATATGCTGAAAAAATATTGCAAAGTCTATTTGATTTTGGTCGTGGTATTTCTTATTGCATCGTTTTATGAAAGCGATAATTGGTTTTGCTATTTGTACCCATGCATATTTGCCGGAACTATTCCCATAACGCTGCTCGGTTATGACGAAAGAAGCAAATGGAATGAATATTGCTCGGTTTTGCCATATACTAAAACGCAAATCGTATCTGCAAAATATCTGATAGGGCTTTTCATTCAAGTCATCGTGGTATTGCTGTTTGGCTTATCCATTACTTTGAAAATGTGCATTTCGGGAATATTTAATATTAAAGCTCTTTTGTTTGTTACAGCTGTAATGATATGCGCTTTTCTTTGTTCCACGGCATTTTGTTTGCCCTTTATGTTTAAGTTCGGTGTGGAAAAGGGTAGGTTAGCTTATTTTTTCATGATAGGTGCAAGCTGTGCATTAGCATCTGCTTTGGCGGTATCCCGAGGCGATGTTTCATATCTTTGGGTAGATGGCATAAATACTTGTTTTGTTTTATTGATTCTATCTGTGGGGCTGTATGCTCTTTCGTGGTATCTGTCGGTAAGATTTTATAAAAAGCGTGAAATATAAATTTTTACATTATCCGTTATTAAAAGGCAAAATGATGAATTTTGCCTTTTAATATCAAGTCCTGCTTTCATCAATTCTTAAAACATTTGCAATCATTGCCTTCACTCTTGTTCTTTTCATCAAATGCCCTCCGTTAAAGGCAAAGTTATAGGATGTATCCCATTCTATAGTATCTATCAAATCGTTATTAACATCTACCACAATAGCACAATGCTCCGATTTCGGGTACTTTCCCATTCCCATAAACACCATATCGCCCCTTTGTATTTCGCTTTTATTAACTGCTTTAAGTGGAAGAGTTTTGTTTAGAGCTTGTGATATCACAAACTCATAAAAAGACGGACAAAAGTCCGCCTTTTTAAAGATGTTACCGGCTCTTTTACCTAAAACTCTATTTAGTATATCCGCCAAAAGCATACTGCTGTTATCCCATGACTTTATTTCATACACTTTATCGGAGTTTGGGTTTAGTTTATAAATCTCTTCTGCCATTCTTGCAATGAGTTCGTTAATCGGCTTTGTTTTGTGCTTTTCCTTTTTGAGAATCGATTCGTTTTGCTTCATTTAAATTTTTCAATACCACATCTGCCGCCTGAGCCGTTTGTGAAAATGAATTGTTTTTCCACCATGCCATTACGGTCGATATGATTGTCGCCAATATACTCACCCATTGGTATATCTCATCTTCTGTAAATTCTAAAGTATCTTTTCCGAATACAGCCAAAAGCTGGTTTGCCAAAGACAAAAATAAAAATATGGTTCTTGCCCAAGTGTCCTTTGAAACATCTTTCAAATTTAAATTCAATTCTTTACCTCCCACTTAATATACATCTGCGTGGATAGTATCTCCCACGATAACATAACTGTATCGGCAGCCCAATTCGTAGCAAAGCGCTCTCAGTGTTGCTCCGCTTACCCCCGGCACATAAAAATCTGCGGCTTTACCGTTTATGTGCCTTGAATTCCCTACGCCGCCCACATTGTAATTATGCTGTTTGCACCTTACTCCGCTGGTTATAATCAAGGGCTTGTTGTATTTATTTCGTATTGCTTGAAGCATTTCCACCAATGCCGTATCAATCTCATCGGGATAGCCGTTGCAATAAGCTCCGCCGCATTGGCACTTAAACTCTTCTTTGGTAAAGTTCGGGTATAAGCTCCAATCTTTCACCTTAATAGGGGTAATAAATTCTTTGCCCCATAATTCAAGTGCGGTATTAAGCCCCACCACACCGTCAACACTTAGGTTATGCTCACTTTGGTAATTTTTGATTGCCTTAATGGTTTCTTCTCCGATTATTCCGTCAATGTCAAGTTTATCGCCGTTTTCGTTAAGTTCTTTTTTCGCATATTCGTAGATGTTGTTTATTATATCGTCCGAAACTTTTTCGCCCTCTAATAAAGCTTTTATTTTGTCCGATATAACCGATGAAACCTTAATGCTGTCATTTAATGCCTCTTGTATTTTTGTTGCGATTTCCACTGCTTTCGTATTGGTATTCTCTCCCCAAATTCCGTCTGCCGAAAGTCCGTGATTGGATTGAAAAAGAATTATTCCTCGCTTTGTGCCGCTTCCCGAAATTCCGTCTATATCTCCTTTATAATAAGCATAATAATGCTTTAAAAATGTTTGTTGTTGTCTTATATTCAGCATGATATCTCCTTTCTTTTGTGCGGTAGTGGGCTATATGCCCAATCAACACTTTTCATAATATCCTATTTGTTTTTTTAGATTATGTTACCGAATAATTTTCTTGCCTACATATCCTGCAAATGCTCGAATGCTTCTTTATTGAGAAAGTCCAAATATTCTTTCTTGACCTTTTCCCAGTCGCTTTTTGCTTCCTTTATTTCGCCGTTTGCTTTGCCTCTTTCCAGAGCCACGGCACATCCGAAAGAGAGTTTTCCCGTTGCCATGCTGAGCTTCATAGCAAGGCGAGCCTCTTCCTCTCTCATTTTTGCACGGTTTTCCCTGTCGGTTTCCTTTTTATCCCTCTTTCTTTGCAATAAAAAAATAACCATTGAAACGGTTATCGTCTGCATAATGGATAAAAAGGTTGTAAATATCAAATTGTAATCCATCTATTTTTAAATCACTCCATATTTCTCCAATAATTCTTTAACCTGTTCGTTTTTTATTATCTTCTTTTGCTGTCCGTTATTAAGCTCGTTGTAAATGAGGCTTAATAATTCTTTCATCTGTTTGTTGTAATTCATTACCGCTTCTGTGTACTTCACTCAACCCCTCCCGAAAGCAAGAGTTCCAATGCCTTTTCCAAATCCGCAATTCTTTCTTCCTGCGATACTTGGTTATTGTCGGTTTCCTCCTGCGTCAATCTTTCTTCTTCGAGAATAGCAAATCTATCTTCGTCAAATTTAAGTACACCGTCTTGCCACTTATATGCGTTTATTCTCACTCCGGAAAAATCGTAGTCGGATAAATTAATATCAGCTTTACTTCCTCCTCCGATGGAGGCAATAGAAAGCAGGTAATTGTTTTCGTCTAAATTTAAGTAATACATTTAAAAATTCACTCCATAGATATTTGTGGGAATACAATACTGACTACCATCCCCTTGCCCGCTTTCTCCGACATAGCCGTATTTACTCGTTGTAAACACAATTCCTGTATCCGATATTGTGGCTCTTCGGCTGCATATCCATGTAAAGTGGTTTGAGTTAAACATAGTTCCCGTGAAACCCTTTTGAAATAATTCGGTTCTTCGAATATATATATTTGACGAACCCGATGTAACCGAATTTTCTATGAAAACATGACTATATCCTGATAAATCCAGCTCCACTGTTTGAGCTGCAAACTCACTTGTCGGACTTGCGTTCGTCCATAAAAGTGTAGGCTTTTTAGCTAAATTATCACCCGAATCGCAAAATTGTTTCCATGTATGAGTCCAACCTTGAAAATATGTTCCGCTTCGGTAATAATGCCCTCCCGTTGGCAAAGAAATAAACTCCTGCGTAATATAAGGCACTTGCACAAAGTTTATTAAAATGCCCACACTCGCAGGTTGGTCGTTCAAATACGATTGGCTTATGAACGCATATCCACTACCTAAATCTCTCCAATATGCAGGGCTATCTGATATTGAAGGATTCGTTCCTATAAATGAAAGGTTAGTAAATGCTTCGCTGCGGTTAGTGCCTCCTGTTCCGCCGTTACTAACCTCCAAAGGCAATAAATCGGAGCTTAAATAATTCGACAAGTCTATTTCACTTTCCTTTTCAAGGTTATATCTTCTTTTTAATTCTTCCACATTTCGTATTGATGTGGATAGAATATCCCTCTTGTCGATTTTCGTCATATGCCCCTCTTCCATGTGCCTTGCTTAATCATTATTACGCCTCTTTTCCATACATTGCCCGACTTTACCCATACCAAGCCTCTTTTCCATTCTCCACCGACTTTTATTTTGGCATTACCCCTTATTGATGCTGTAGCGGTCTTTTCGTCTGTACCTACAGTGCTTGTGCCGTTTAGTGTACTAAGTATAAATTTGCACTCTGCTGAGGAAGTCGGAATGTTTTTATACGATAATAAAATTTCATCGGTATTTAGGCTTATCTCATTATTCGATTTGTAATTCGATATGCTCTTTATTAAATTTTCCCCGATTTTAATATCGAGCTTATGTTCAAAGCTATCATCATACGAAGTGATTCCCACGCTGAAAGCATTTTCCAATACGAAATCATTAACTTCACTTATTACACTTTTTACAGATTCCAGTACCATCGCCACACTCACCGAATTGCCTCCGTTATTCGGGTTTGGTGGGTAGTTAAAGTTAGCACCGCTCCATGATACATACGCATACGCCTTAACATTTATCGTCTGCCCTGCGTTAACATATAAATTGCCAGATAATGAATACGAAGTCTTATTAACGCTTGTCGGTGACCACGAGTCCACCGTAACATCATTTATTTGCAAAACATATGTTACCGGAGCGTAGGCATATGAGCCGTAGCCGCTGTCTACAAAATTAATCTGAACCTGGGCGTGTACTTCTCTTGTATTCCCTTGGGTTTTGCCTGTCAGAGATGCACTCAAATCCATTACGGTTTTGTAACCCAAATCCGATGTCATAGTTGTGCTTGCCATTTATGCCTCCGAATATTGTATGTAAATATCTCCGTTGTTTCCTCCCGTGGGAGATGTTGTGCCGTAGGTTATTTTGGACTGCATTTGTAAGCTCAGTTCGTTAAGCTGGTCTTGCAAGTTGGAAGTCGCTCCCGAAAGGTATTCCATTTCGTTTACCGATACATTTGCCGACACGATATTTCCCTCCGAGTCCACCGCCAAAGTGCTGTTTGGTTCAAGTGTGAGCAAATCCTGCTTTGCATTAAATTCCGTTTTCAAGCCTGGAATAAATTCATCATTTATCCAATCCTTAATGTTTTGTGCCGCCTCGTCAAAAGCGTATTTCATCTCCTCCGCCGATAAAGACGGTTCGTCAGCTAACTTTCTTATCACATTTACTGCCGCTGTGCAGTCATTTATCATACTTTCCTCCTTATTTGTGGTATTTGCTCAAATTGTATTCCAAATTTACTTCGTAAAGCCCAAAGGGTTTGTCTGTTTCGTCGGAATAAAATTTAAGCTGCATATACCATATATTATTTCGTTTGATTTTAAAGCATATATTTCCTTTTATCCCCGTGCCAAAATTAAATTCCCCGAACTTCACTCTCTTAAACGAAAATCCCTGAGTAACGGACTCATGCACATTTTTAAAGCTTTCCTTATTGGTTTGCACAGCTATCTTTAATTTACCGTTTTGTATTCGCTTTATTATGGCAACCGCACCCCTCTTATGCACCGTTTTGACATGGCTTAAATCTTTAAATATATCTTGAGGTGTACACCAATACGACATTATTGCTCTGCCGTTATCGTTGGAAGAAGCAAATATACATATTTCTCCGTTTGCACACCCGAAAACCAATTCTTCGCCGATACTTTGTATGTATGTCGCCTTGTGAAATACATTATCTTCATCATACACTCCGATACCGTCCCATAGATACCACTCATACTCAAATGAAGAATCCGAATAAGTTTTCTGCATCGAATCCGCCAGGTATATTTGGGAATCTATCAATACCAATAGATAGTTGTTCCATACGCACAATACGGCATTTTCGTAGTTCTCTTCATTTGTCAATTTAGGATCCACAAAGCTTGATCGATGATACAAATATGCATTTTCCGAATTGATGCCGATTCCCTCCAGCCCTCGGTTGCTCAAATACAGAGTATCGTCTGCGAATGTTATTGTTCCCCCTTTAGCTCCAAGCGTAATATTTGTAAAGCTCACAGGGTATATCTTGCCCATTTCGTAATCAAGCTTCGGTGTGTGCCAAAATACTTTTGTGCCGTATGAAGAATCATTTTTGATGCATATGAGCTTATCGTTTGAAGCAACAAGAGAACTTACCTTAACATTGTCGCTTAATGCGTCGTAATACCTATCGTCCGCAAAATAATACGCATTCTCCAATTCACTGTGAAACACTACACCCGGATAATCATCATTTCCGCTTAAAAACACTCGATTGTCAAAAACGCATGCCACAGTGCATTTACTTATTCTGCCCTCATACCCCGCTACACTTTTTTTAAATTCTATCACCACATTATCTGCTCCGTCCGAAGCCTTTTCGGGGGAATTCTCAAAGGTAATTACGCCCTTTGCTTTGTCGTAGGTAAAACCCGATGTCTTTTGGATTCCATCTATATAAACTTTGGGCATTTCATCGTCAAGGTCTGTATCATCAAGAAAATAATTCTTGCTTTCTCCGTCGGAAGAAAATGCATTTTTTCTATATGGGCTAAGTAAGTTCACCCCCTGATAAAAGCTGCCTCCTCCTCCCGATGGGGAAGAAGCTATTCTCGTTGTGGGAATGTAAGCATTGTCTTTGACCTTTTTTAAAGTTTCGTTTTCATATACCCAAAAATTTGCTCCGTCCAAAATAAAAAGCTTGTTTGCAAATATAAACGATATGGATCTTTTGGTATTCATCTCACTTGAAATATCTTTAAATGACGATATTCCGCCTTTAAGCCCCACTGCCTTTCTGAGTTTATTTCCCGAATGAATCAAAATTTCGTTCCCTATACAATGTATTGCATATACATACCCTCCCGCATTACCCACACTCGTAAAGCCGGGGCGAGTTTGTATTGCACCGGCATCTGTCGAAGTGTAGTCCTTATATACATTCAGCGCATCGGGAGAGCGGCTTGTGCTGACAAGAGATGCTTCCGTTAAAAAGTCGATTCCCCTAAGAGATGAATAACTCCTTGACATGGGAGTTTTCCTTTGAGGTATCTCAATAAATCCACTCATTGAAATATACCCTCTTTGTCAATAAATCCTATTTTGAATTCTCTCGTTTTAACATGGTCAGTAGCGGTTATTTCCGATTTCATTCTCAAATATTCATTGTAATAAAGTGCAGCCTTTGTTTCGTCATCATCCTTAAATATCCTCCATGCGCATAATAGCGGCAAGAGATTCGCTATGTGAGAATTAAACTCTATCAGCCGACTATCCTTTGTATTTTCGTTAATTCGTTTCGGATATTTCTTATAAAACACTTCGAATTCTCCGCATAAGTTCTTTTTAAGAAGCAAAAATCTATCCTCCAAAATAATGTAATCGCAAAATTCCACTGAGTCTGTACCATTCAGCCGTATTATTGGGTTTCTGTTGGCAAATCCCATAAAATCGCTCTCTGTGTCGGCTTGCTCTTTGGTAAGTTCTTTCATGTCGTAAGAATTATATCCACATTCGTCGGTTTCTTTCTGCGTGATAAGGTAATGCTCTATTAAAGGGAAATCTTTCGATACTTCTATCATGGCAAAGTTTATTGCCTCTTGTAAAAATTCGTCGTAGTCATGGTATTCCGATTCTTCCAAGAAACACAATCTCCTGACGGAATTTTTTATGTCCTTATATGTAAAATGCATTTTTTCTCCTTTATCGAAATTATAGTTTACGGTTAAGCCCGATTTATCGAGCCTAACCGCATTTTGCTGTTTTACGGAAGTTCTACAGCGGATATTTTAATGTTCGATGATGCATCTATCATTACATAATCTTTGTTATCTCCGTTCATCACCTTAAACTTTCCGCTCTCCAGCACAAAGCCGTATTTAACCGCAGTCCCTATAGAAAATACTATATCTTTTACACCCTGTATGGAGTTACCTGCTTTTATCGTTACATCTTCGGAAGCTGAACCCACATTTTCCATCATGACCAATATCTTGCCGTCATTTCCGTCGTAGTCGATTTTTGCTCCGAGTGTTGCATCAGCTGCCGTAGATTCGGGCATCTCGTTTGCAAAATTTCTTTTTAATTTTGTCAATGTAATCGTTGTAATTGCCATATTATCCTCCTATTATCCTCTGTGTGCCTTAATAACATACATTTCTTTCGGTCTTATTACCTTTGCTCCGTATACATCAAGCCCCTTTACCGCATCGGCAAATAAATCATGAGGTCTATATGCTTCCACTTCTTTTAATTGCCCTGCAAATGCGATGGCTTTTTTGGTTCTTATCATAATGTGATCATCTGTTCCGTCGTTGTAAAGGTTATCGCTTAACTTTACCTTTGCTCCGTTATACATTCCTATAACGCCGCTTTTGAGCATATCCACGTTATCCGTGAATAATGCCGAAAGGTTGTCTTTAAACAAGCTGTAGTACCAAGGTGGCAATACAATACTCACATCGGAATTAATCTTTACCCCGTTTGACCACAGCCATATGAACGCTTCGTCCACGGCTTTCTTTGCCTCTTCGGCATTTGTTACTTTGCAAGACTCGCTCAAAAGCCCCGCATCAACCGCCTTTGATGCAATATAAGTATCTCTTGCTTCCGCCATTGCTTTGGTTGCTTCCTCTGTCAATGTTTCCATTACCTTTGCTTCCGTTTGCGCTCTTTCGATATCGTCAATTACAAAATTGAAAGCTTTTGCCTTTTCTATTTCGAGATATACGCTTGAATCCGCAATGCTTTCGGGTTCGCCCAAGCTTTCTCCCGTATAATCAATAAGTGTAGGTCTTATTACCCCTTGAATTTTTACTCTTGAAGCGTGTTTGATTTCTCCCTCATACATTGTGTTGCAGTCCTCCAAGAGTACGCAATTTTTGCCAAGCTCCGTTTCGATGTATTTCGACCAAAGCTCGGTCTGAAAGTTTTTGTAAGCCATTTTTATTCTCCTTTTAATTGTTTTTTTAAGTCGGCGAAGCTTAAAAAGTATTATCAGCCGAATTTTTCGGGACAAGGGTAAAATAAAAAAAGCATTTCTGCTTTAGCCTCTGCCCCTATTTATATTTATCGGCAATTTTGCCGCAATAAATTAATTATTCTTTCGCTTAATTATTTTTAACATATGTATCTTTTTTTACCACTTCAGCATGGAATTTCTGACTTTATCCCACAATCCCGGATTTTTGTCATAATCCTTTCTGGTTAGCTTTGCGGCTTCTTCGGGTGAGTAGTAATCTTTTTCATATCCTGCTCCCTGTGAGCTGATTTTCCCCATGGATACGGTGGATTCAACATCATTTCGTTTGTTGTAAGCAAGCTGCGCTTCGTATGCCGTAAGAGCATCTATCTGGCCCGATTGCATAATTGTGGTAAAAATTTCGCCTATCTCTCTGGTGTCGGTTGCAGTGCATTCGGGATATACCTTTTTTATATCTTCCAAATCTTTTGCTCTTTTATACATAGTGGCAATTTCGAGCGCCCTGTATATTATCGGATTATCGGGCAGGGTGCTTTCTGCATTTTTATCTATTTCTTCTTTTAATCTTTCGTTTAATTCTGTAGCGTTACTCCCTTCGTAGCCCAGTTCTCTGAGCGAATTTTCCATATCACGGTACGAAGTAAGCGCGTTTTCGTATTCCTCTTTTATTTTTGCTCTGTCCTTGTTGAGCCTTTCCGAATACCTTTTCGTTGCGCTTTCGCTCATTTGATAATTTTCGTTTGCTTCGGAATGAGTAACTTCTTCGCTGCTCATTTCTTCGTTATCATATGTCAGTTCGTCCATTATTTTCTTACTCCTCCCAATACTTTACTCAGTGCATCCAGCTGCTCTTTTGATAGGTTCGAATTCCTGCCCACATTCAATATCTGATTCGCCGTAGATTGATTTGCAGCATTTGTGCCGTTGTTCGTTGCCTTATTTGCTATATCGGCAAGGTTTGCATACGAAGAGCTTTCCGCCATTTCGATAATATCAAACATCGTTTTATCGGAAGTTGAACCGGCGGATGAAGCCGAAGCACTTTGCGATTTATGTGTATATTTACTGCTATTTGACTTACTTGTGCTTGAAGAAGAACTCCTGCTTGATGACGATGAAGAATAAGCGTTTTTCGCAAGCATATAATCCCATTCCCTTTCGTAGCGTTCATCTGCAATCTTATCTCGGTCAAGCTTGTAATTGTAGTTAAGTTCTTTCCAATAATTTTCGTTGTATTTTTCCATCATATCCTGCAAATACTCTGCCTGAAGTTGGTATTCTTCGCTTAACAAATCGGCGCTGTTGGTTAAAAGAGTGCTGTTAATATCCCCGATACTGCTCATGTAATCGCTTTGTGCAGTTGCAAGTCTGTTTTGATAAGCGCTGTAGGCTCTCGTGTTGTTGCTTTGCGTAAGTCCACTACTGCCTATTTTGTAAGAAGCATTGGCTTCCCTTTGTATGCCGTAGGGGTTAATGTAATCGGCATATGCTTTGTAGGAATCCTTTTGAGCTTGCAGCTTTTGCGCTTGTGCCTCTTGCATTTGATTGACGGCAAGGTTTTCGTAGTTTCTTTGCTTTATACTCAAAGAAGTACTTTTCTTATTCTTTATTTCCTGCAAATACGCATCAATAGCCGTTTGCAATTCTTCCGTTATGCTCATCTGTATCCTCCGTTTCACTTTCGTTTCTCAAATAATTTTTTTCGACATTCGGCTCATTCTCATTAATTTGTGGAGCATTTTTACTTAACAGCACTTGATTCATTTGCTCTCTCATAACTTTTCTTTTTTGAATAATGTCGGTTAATTTTGCCTTGGGGCTTGCCGCATCATCGTCTAATGCCTGCACATATTCTTCAAAGCTGATATACCCCGATGCCAATAGATTTTGCAATGCCTGCTCCTGGGCAAACCTGCTGTATGGGTTTTGCGGCGAAATATCGACCCTTGCTTCCAGGGAAAGCTGATTCATCACCTCTATAGGTATCACCTGTGGCACCCATTCGCCGTACACATTTACCGTTTCGGCAATTATTCCGCTCAAATCGTATGCGCACCACATATTCAGCCATATTCGTGCAATATCCTCCACAAATTGTTTTAAATATGCCTGCTGATTATTAAGCGAAAGTGCCGCTGCATCTCTTACGGCAATAATCGCCGCTCCGCTTGCCTGAGTCGGGTCTATCTGTCCTGTGGTTGCATCGCTTGCTCCGGCGAGTTCCCTCGTTCTTTCCTGAAGTGTTTCTATGATTTCCATCGATGCCGGGTTTATTTGAGCAGGCTGCAAATAGCTTATCGCATCACTGACTTTCTGCATCCTCGGGCTGTCAAGCCCTATTACGCTGCCCACCGTGCCCAAAAGCCTTGCAATTTCATCACTTCCGCTAATCATATCCGTGTTGTATATTACATGGGGGTATGCGCAATGTTTAATTACCGCTAAATACCTTGCAAGAGCTTTGTTGATTTCCACCTGATTCGGAATGAGCGGATATATCTCTCCCATTCCCCTCGAAAAGCCCTTTTCCGGTTTCCACACCATATGAGCCAAAGGGTACATTTTCAAGTTTTTGATTACGGTCGGCTCTTGATATACCACATCTTTCGTGCTTTTCAAAAAATATATATCATCTTTGTCTTTCCACATTTTTAAAAAGCATAAGCATTTTTCGTCCGAGCCTTTCTTGTCGGTTAAGCTTTTTGCTTTATCACCCAATAAATCGGCAGTGTCGTTGTCTGCTAAAATCAGTTCTATATCCTTTTTCGGTATTTTGTTGGCTTCGGCTTCTCTTTTAACATCTTCCACATACAGCCTTTGGGTGATAATAATATATTTTTGTTTTTGCACATCACTTTCGGTTTCGTCCGCAAAATATACATTTGTCGTATCCACGGGCTGAAACCTCACTCCATCATCACCCATATAAAAATAAGCGAATGCATCTCCGCATACCGCACTTTGCGTAGCTAAGGACCAGATCTCTCTGTCCATTTTCATCCTCTCCCAAAGCTTTTGGGCATTTCTCGAAAGCATTTCGCATATGTGCGATGCAAATTTTCTCATTCTGCCGTAATTCATTGATGTGTAGTTAATGCTCATTCCGTCTTGGGCTATTATCGCAACCTTATGGTTTACTATAGGAGCCAAAATATTCATTGACGGTGGCTTTTCATTAGCTGTCTTAAGCCCTTTCCATTGATCTCCGTTGTAAAACGAAAAACATTCGTTGCACCTGGTGTAGTAAGAGTGTTTTTCGAAAAAGGACTTTGCCGATGTGTATTCATCATATATCTGTTTTGCTGTTATCTTAATGTTGCTCATTCAACCTCCCTTTGCACCTCATTGGTATAAAATTTATCAATGTTTTCAAGCTCGAGTCTAAGCATTCGTTCTTCGTCGCTCTCCTCATGAGGTTCTCTTTTGCTTCGGGTGGCATTTCGGTTTTTACTTTTTTTGTTTTTACATTTTCGGCAGGTTTCGCATTTATCATTTCCCTTTGCAAACATACCGCATATTTTCATAAAAACAACCGACACCGATATCAGTGCCGCCGAATAAACAAAAGAGCTTATATACATAAGCCCTTTTAAAATCATTTCAGAATATTGCATTCTCATTTCCTCATATCATAATTATTTTTTCGCCCTCACCGCTGTAGGAAACTCTTGGTTTTTCACATTCGAAGTTGTATGTGATTTTCTCTTTCTTTTTCACATTGTTTGTTTTCTGCTGTGCCTTTACGTACAGCGCAATAGCCATTGCCATTACGGCATCATCATGACTCCCCGACACAGCTTCGGCACGCCCCTTTTCGTTTCGAACGAATGTAAGCATTTCTTCAAGGGTGTTCCTGTCGTTTATGAGAAATACATTATCTCTGACAAACTGTACCAGATCCGCTAATATCAAGGCCCGTGTTTGCCTGTTCGTCATGAATCCGTAAGAAGTTTTGAGCCTGTGCGTGTAGCTGTCCTCAATTTGTCTGACATATTGGTTTTTGTACCCAAGCCGTTCGAGTTCCTTTATCGGATAAGTCGAAAAATTTGCTTCCACTCCCAAAAGCGCATTGTTGTACATCATTCCCAAGCAGTAAAGCTGCCGTGCAAACATATCTTCGTCATATTGCCCCCAAAGGCAGGCAACTTGTTCGTTTGTTCCCAGCTTTATCACGCTTGCCGCAAAATTATCACTTCCTTCGCCTGCCGTATCCGCTCCTATTGCATACGAAAAGCCTGCTTCGGGGTATTTGTAGATTCGTATTCTGCCGACTCCGGTATGTTCAAAATGAATGTTATATATTTTCAGTCCGTCATAATCATACAAAAATTCGCCCTCATCACCATCATCGGTGATTTCCGACAGCCTCATGCTTATCTTATATGCGTCAAAAATGCTCTTTCCGTATACACCCCATTCGCCAAGGCAGTATACCGTATAATAATATGGGTCGGTGTCTTTATAACTTAGCAGTACTTCCTTTGCTTCATCGTCCAAAAATTTATTCGTTTTGTATGTTGATTTGTGCGTCATCGCACGGGGGTCTTTGGTATCAAAGAATCGTTTTTTCAGCCAATGGTTTATATCTATCGGGTTAAACGAAAGAATTATTTGCTTATAATACTTCGTTTCACCCCTCAGTCTGATATCAAGCTGGTTGAAATCACTTTGCGATATCTCGCTGGCTTCTTCTATCCATATCCCCGTGATGTTGTATATGCTCTTTAGCTTTTCCACATCGTCCAAACCGGCAAATATTATGCATGAATTGGTTCTTTCACATTTTATCAGCATATCGGTACGGTTTATCTTGAAATCTTCAGGGTCGTAATATTCGCTTATTTGCGAACAAAGCTGTGTGAACTGACTCTCTCGTATAGTCCTTGCCACTTTGCGCACGGCAAGGAAACGGTGATTCTCTTCGCTGACGAGCCTCTCCAATAGTTTGCGCCCCGAGAAGATGCTTTTCCCGCTTCCTGCCCCGCCCATCAAAACAAGGTATCTTTTATCGCATCCGTATAAAGAAAAAAACGACTCAACGGTCGTTTCTTTAAGGTTTTTATACCACAATAAAAGTTTTATGAGATTGTCTGCGTTATTCGTTTTTGAGCTTTTCAATGTACTCAAGTTTTTCTTTTAAACTCATTTTTTCTTCATTGCTTTTGGGTTTTTCTTTGTTTATGCCGTCGCTGAATACTCCCAATCCTTTTGCCAGATATTCGCTGACTTTGAGCTTGTCTTTCAAATCGCTCTCTTCGTTTCGCAATATATCCGTCCAGAATCCGAGTATTTCTTTTGCGGCGGCAGTTTTATTTGTTTTTTCCTTTTCTGCCGTTTTCAGCCTCCTTTAGCGTACATTCGTTCGATGTTAGCATATTATCACATTATCCTCTGCCTGTAAATGCCATCAACTGACAAGGTGAAAATTTTTTATAAATACCGAAAACAGCTTGTTTTTATTATTTACGGTTTAATACTTTTATTCCCAAAATAAGTCCGATTGCTGCAGGCACTGCCGAAAGGTATCCGAGCGATGATGATACCGTATCGACTTTAAATAATGCCATTACCCCATAAGGAATATATGAGGAAAGAAAACAGCCTAAGTTATAAACCGAATTCATCATTCCCATACATAAGCCCACATCTTCTTCGTTAACACTAATGCTTATTTTAAATGTGTAGTATGAATTCAGCATGGTGTAGAAGAATGCTGCCAAAACAAACATAACGAATGCCATAGGTGTAGTGTTTACAATGCATAAAATCAAAAATGTAATTGCAAGCCCTATATTGCCTGCAGTTCCTACAGTATCCTTGATTTTTATGTATATAGGTGCAAAGCAAAATCCCGTTATGAATGTTGTTATAGAACCTGCCGATGAAATAATTCCCGACAAGGCACTTGCGCCGAAAGATTTTTCATGTACATATAAATCCACAAATACGAACAATATGCAGTACCAAGCGGCTGCAACAAAATGCAGTAGGTATATTCCCGTAGTCTTTTTGGTAAAGCTTCGTTTGAGTCGTTCTTTCAACGGCAATTCTTCAATGTTATCTTCTCTTTTCGTATCCGGCACTGCCAATATAATGCATATCAACGACAGGACCGAACCGAAATTCAACAAAAATGCATATCTCCAATTATAGCTTTGTGCGATAATTCCCGAAAAAAGAGATAATAAAACACCGAATCCGGCACCTACTCCCGTGTGCAGGGCTATTGTTTGGGCTCTTTCTTTTTCATCGGTATATATTTCGCTTATCAGCGACATTGCCACCACATTTATCATTCCGTCGGAGATACCATCTATTATACGAGTGAGCGCTAAAAATTCCATGGAGGATGACAAGCATCCTCCTACTCCGCCGATAATGAAACATATCATGGCAGAAATCAACAGCTTTCGTTTTGACACACGATTTATATAAATCCCCGTTAATACTGCTGCGATTAAGCTGAACAAATATCCCCCGGTTACCACAAAGTTATTAAGGAAAATACCTGATTGTGGAAATTCGTTATAAATATTTGTCAAAATAGGCACTATAACGGAATCGGAAAACATTCCGTAACCGCAGGATATCAATGCCAACTTGCATAGCAAGCTTTTTCTTTGTTGCTTCATTACGACATTCCTTTTTTATTATTTATTATTTTTGTTGAATTTTTTATGTATTACAAGTGCTACAACTGCCGCTACCAAACACCATACCGCCAACCATACAAACATTCTGTTGAAACCGCTGATTGGGTCGGCATCAAGCCATCTTCCTATGATGATTGTGTTGTACGCATCGGGTATATATGCAATACAAGAGATGATTCCCGTTGCCATAGGTGTGTATTCCACTGGTATATTGCAATCCGACATGATTGACCAATATGTGGAAAGCAGCATTAGTGCGAGCAATGAGATAAACATTGTAATAATAATTGCCACAACGGTCATATTTTCCATTACAGGAACAAAAATCGAAATAATACCGAATGCTGCAAGCATTACAGCAAACGAAAGAGTTTTCGATTTTGATTTATCTACAATAATTCCGCCCAAAATTCCCGCACCTATGGGGATAATGTAGTTACGAAGTAAAGAGAATAAACTCGATAAATTTGCAGGTATGCCGAGAATCTGAGTTGTGTATGTTCCGAGGTAGTTGGTCTGCACGATAATAGCGTTGTAGCATGCAAAAATAAATAATGCCATCAGCCAAACTCCCGGTATTTTAAGTGTCTGCATTATTGATACTTTTTGCGGTGTTTCCTCAATGAGCTGCTGCTTTGTTTCCGAAATTTTCGGCAAAAAAACGAGGCTCAATATACCGAATATGATATAAAGTGCGACTGAAGCATAAAGCATTGCTACATAGCCACTCTTTGCATTGACAAACGATGTGAAAAGTGCAATCGATATAAATCCGGCAATGGCAGCAAATAAGTTACGCATGGAATCACTTATTCCCATAAGGCGACCTTGTTCGTTTTCATTTCCTAAATTCCTTATGATAACCAAATAAGGCGACCATAATGTGGCAATGCTGAATACGGCATACAAAGCATAGATTACCAACATCATGGTGAAATTTGGTATCTGTGCTAACCATACGGTTATTGCGGCACACATAAAGCATGAGAGTGCAATAAGTTTCTTTGATTCGAATTTATTAGCCAAAAATCCCGAAACCAAGTAACCGAATATTGCAATAAAGCCGTAAACCGAGCCGAGTAGCCCCATTTGAGTATTATTTATCCCGAATACTTCCAATGTTTGGTCGTAAAACGAGAATCTGATGTAAGGAATGAAAAAGCACATTCCTACAGCAAAACTAACTAATACCAATGATAAATTCCTTCTTGTTTTTGTCATTTTAGTTTTCCTTTCGTAAATATTTATTGGTAGTAATAAATTTATAAATAAGCATATGCTTAAATATTAAACGCACATGCCTATAAGCGTTGAAATTCATTAAAGATATGCTATAAACGAAAATGTTAAAATATCCAACATATCTTCCGCTTGTATTTCGTCAAGTCCGTTTTCGGATAAGATATTTTTTATATCTTTTGGATAAATATCATGTTGTTCCATTAAATCGCTCCTTTATAATTCGTAAGAGTTGACAGTGTCGCAAACAATGTGTAAATTCTCAGCGTTGGCATCTCTTTGGTAAGTAATGCCCTTGTCCGTTGTAAATACAAATTTTCTTTCGCTTGCATATTTTCTAAGTGCTTCTATAGTGTATTTACGGCATTCTTCCTTTGTCATAGACCCGAATATGCTAAGAGGCATTCCGCCCACATATATAAACTTGTCATCAAAACGAGCTATCAAATCATCTAAACTATCCATTTCAGAATGAAGCATGCACTTTCCTTTCGGGAAATCCTCCAAGTGAGGCATTAACCCTGCGGCAGTTCCTTCAACCATAAAGTAGAAGTTTAAGTCTTTGTCAAACACTTCGTTTAATTTCTTTTCCAAAAACGGCCATATAAAGGTGTCGAACTGCTTGGGGTTGGTCAAAGTTTGCCCCAAAATGCATAGCTGGAACTGGATCGGATATTCTTCTTTATCAAGATAAGGAGTGTACTTGTCCATGTATGAATTAAATAGATTCTCAAAGCTTTCGAGTGCAGACAAAAGTTCCGATTTATTTCTTCTCATGTGCATGGATATATTTTTCATTCCGACTATGTACTGAAACAAATAGTCAAAAGACGGTTGATATATAGGCACATCTGATAAAAACAAACCGGGGCTGATTTGGTCTATTTCCTGCCTTATTTTGAGTGTGTTTTCGGTATGCTCATTGCTAAGCTTCAAAAATTCGCAGATGGTTTCGGCTCTTTTTTGTGTGGAAAGATTTTTGAACTTTACTTGATAAAATTTGTTCCATAAATAGGCTTTCGGATCTTCTGCAAGATATTTGTAATCGTCAGGGTCTGAAAGATATGCAATATCTTTAAAGTTCAAGCTGTAGTTTTCATCGGATAAAAAATAATCTTCCGATCCCAAACATCTTGATAAAAACAGCGACTGGTATCCACCCATATCGTAGTAGAGATCTGCAGGGAAGATTTTTGTAATCTCTTTATACGAATTAAGTATATTAAGGCTGTTGTATACAGCCTCGGAATATCCATGTCCGGCGGTATTGTAGACAATATGCCCTTGCAGGTTCAGATATAAAGGTACTTTTTTCGGTTTCGACTTTGGATCGAATAAGTCGAAAAATAATTGTTTTTTTTCATCAATTACAGTCATTCTTTGCTCCTAAATTTGTGTATACACAATATTGTGTATACACAATAACATATTTTTATTTGATTGTAAACACTTTTTTCTGAATTATTTTATTTTTATCGTAAAATTATTCGGGTAAATTTTGTGTGTATATAAAATACACTTGCAATTGAACCTTTTTCTTTGTAAAATATTTTTAATCACACTCAAAGAGGGTATCATGGCATATAAAAAAGGTGAAGAAACACGCAATTTAATTCTTAGCGAGAGCAAAAAGATTTTTCTTGATTTTGGATATAAAAAAACGACTTACAAAATTTTGGGTGAGCATCTCAATATCAACCAAAATCTCATAAGCTACTATTTTTCGTGTAAAGGCAGACTTGCACAATATATCCTCGAGGATTTTTTTAATGCGGAAGACATCTTTATTAAGAATCACTGCTCAAAAAAACAATCTCCGATGGTTTTTTATGCAATGCATAACAGAATACATTACCGAATATTTGCGGAAAATGAGAAAATTCTCACATTTTATTCAGAGGTAATCGCCGAAAATCTTTTAAATGACATATATTGCAATATAGATTCCACAAAAAAACTGTACCATGCATTTTTTGAATATTACAACACAGAACTTATTTATCCATATTCATACTACATGCATATGGAAATGGCAAGTGAAACGCAAATTATGAAATACTTCACTCCCGATTTAGCATACGATGAGCAATTTCTGCGTTTCGTTTTGAGCGTATTCCCTAAATTTATAGGCATAAAAGATGAAGAAATAATCTCCGCTGTTGAACAGTCCAAAATCTTGTGTCAAAATATTTCCACAAAGGAGTTTAGTTTTTAGGTGGAGTGGAGGGATGGATAATAGATAGCGAATGAAAGTTGGGTGTATAATAATAGGCAGAAGGAAAAGAGGATATGATAATTACCAGATAAGGGAACTGGTCCCCATGTATCGAGAGTTCTTCAAAATCACGAAAGTTTGATTCTGTGGACCAGTTCTCTACGCATTTTTTTTAAAAATAAGCCCTTTTTGGCGCAACCCTCCCCAATAATTCCCATTTCAACACACTTATTCAGCTAAAACTCACCCG
>CAZXWI010000012.1:0-25867 GCA_964644555.1 uncultured Lachnospiraceae bacterium
TTCACTTTTTTTGAAAGTTTTTTGTCTCCATCTTCGTTTTTGGCTTGGTTATGCGTATTTTTCGACATATTTTTTTAGCATTTTATAGAAATTTTCTTTGTATATATTATTCATATCATACTTTTTCGTTAATTCTTTGTAATTTATATTTGTATTATCTTCCGTCAAAAGCATATCATACACCGAAAGTATATCACGATCTCCTGCCTGAAGCTTCTGCCAAAGGCTCAAACTACCCAAAGAACTCATCACATAACTTACCACATACCCGGGCGAATCCGAATAATGAGGTATCCTACTCCATGCTACGCATTCCGTGTCATGATACATCACATCATAATATTTATATTCTTTGGCAATCTCTGCCGCAAGACGATTTATTTCTTTTATATCTTCTCCCTCGTTTGCATACAACATATGCTCCACTTCTGCCTGAAATCCGCAGTTTTGAAGAGTAGATACAGCCTCCGCCACAATTCTTCTTTCTATTGTACCCTTACATTCAGGATACATATTACTTATTACATCCATATATAATAAAGGAAATGCTGTTGATTGAACTTCTGCAATTTCCAAATCACTGAAAGCCGAACTTATAGGATTCGAATTATCGTAATAGAAGTTTACCGCATGCCCTGTTTCATGTGCCAAACTCAATAACGATTCAATGGCATATTCACCCTCATACTGCAATAAATAGATGAAAGGCTCATTATATGTTTCGAATTTTGTCGAAAAACCCACATTATAATCGTCTTCGTCAGCCAAAAACAATAAATTATACTCTTTAATATACTCTACAGCTTCTCTTGCATTTTCTTCAAGCATATCTTCTTCGAGCAATCTTTCGTAAAAACTATTCAAATCGAAATCACACTCTTCGCATTCTTCATAATCATCATAACGAAGATAGTTCAAATGATTTATATCTTCACACAAGTATTCCTTTATATACAATGCCGTTTTCTCGAAATCTTCATATGTATATTCTCGATAATACCCATCTTCCCACATCATTTCGTAATAGTTATCGTATCCCTCAATTCTTGCTATCTCATTACGAAGCTTAACCTGTTTCAGAATAATCTCACCCATAAGAGAACATTCTTTTTCGTATAACGCATAGTATACATCCAACAATTCGTTGTAATCATCAAACTTTTCATAGCTGTCAAAATCTTCCCATGTGAATATTTTGTCATTATAAACTACTTCAATATCCGCATTTCCCGAGTAATATTCATTATACTGCCTTTGCAGTTCGTCAATTTCTTCATAAATGGGAATTTCTTCGGGCCTTATCTCTTCGTAATCTTTAAGCCTTTGCACATATTTCGAATCTATCACTTCAGCTGCAACATCCTCGTACTTACCGTTTAATACCCTTGATGCCACAACATACACATCATCCGTTATGAATGTCATTTGAGCAGCAGCCTCAGAATATTTTTCCAGTTTTTCTTCATTTGTTGTATCCGTATAATAATCTACCATTAAGTGAAGGTACGCATCATCAAGCCTGCCCTTTTCTTCAATCAGCGAAATCAAAAGCTTTCTTATTTCCTCTTCACTTTTTTCCTGCTCTACAGCTTTATTTAAAGAATCAATACTATTTTGCAAATTCGCATCATCAAACTCTATAAAAACCATATCTTCATATTTGACATCGCTTCGTTTTACATCTTTCACTTGCGAATTTATTTCATCAATGTTTACGCCATCCTTAATTCCGCACCCGAAACAAGATATGCTAAATAAAATAACAATGAATATCGCAAACACTTTAGTGCAAATCTTTTTCATACAGCCCCCTCGCTTTCAGCTATATTATAAACTATATTATTTTTTCACACAATTATTCTTTATATTAAAAACCACCGTAAATATCCATTCACGGTGTTATTAACTAATCCCCCAAACATTTCTTTCTGAGTTCTTCCATTCGTTTGTCCAAATTAGCACTTATTTCTGCGCACTTATCCAATTCAATAGCCATCTCTTCGGTAAATTCGGTATCCTTTTTATACCTCAGCTGATGTTCTAATGTCGCCCAAAAATCCATAGCAATGGTTCTGAGCTGAATCTCGGCTTTCATAAAGCGTTTTTCCGTAGCCAAAAATATCGGAATTTCCACTATAAGATGCAAGCTTCGGTATCCATTCGGCTTAGGGTTGGCAATATAATCCTTTCTTTCAATCAAGCGAATATCGTCCTGCTTTATTAATGCTTCCTCAAGCATATAAACATCATCAGGAAAAGAACAAACTACCCTTATACCTGCAATATCAAAGATATTTTCCTCTATCGACTGCATAGTAACGGGGAATCCCTTTCTTTCCAGTTTCTCCTGAATGCTTATCGGGCTTTTGAGCCTTGTCTTTATATCCGTAATCGGCTGTCTGTCATATTGCAATGAAAATTGTTCATTTAAAACATTAAATTTAGTTTCTATTTCCATCATTGCGCATTTATAATAAGACATAAGCTTCATATATTCTTCGCTCTTCTCTTTAGCCCACTTAACAACTTCTTCGCTGAACATTTCAGTCATTATTCCCATTTGAACCTCCTTAAAATGTCATTTCAATTTTATTTTACACAAAAACATATTCACCCCATCGGCATTTTGCCCTTTAAGCAAAATATCTTTATCGCATTTTCGATATCCGACGGTCGTTTTTTCGCCCTTTGTTATTTCTTTTCTGAAATCAAGCTGGAACACATCTATTATTTCATTTTCCATTAAATCCAAAGCATCAAGTGCGTAATTCGCATATTTTGTGTTATTAACATGTCCGTTTATATCAAGCTGTGAAAATCCCGCAACAAAAGGATACGCCTCCGTTTCTGCTTCAAAATCGTGTATTTTGCTTAGCTTTTCTTCAAATGCTCTTTCCTGCACAAATCCCTCATCAAAAGGATATACATCTCCCACAGCCACAACTTTTCTTCTTAATACATGCATAAACACCCATTCCGATGTGCCTTTTATCAAAACATCGCCGTTTTCATCTTCCACAAGGTATTCTCGATTAAAGCTTAATATCCCCGGCTTTACAGGCCATGTCTTCACCTTTACACTGCGGTGCATTTTCGCATCAGCAAGAACTTTGAACTTAACCTTAGTAAGCACCCAAACGATATCTTTTTTTATCATATCGTCATGCCCTATACCCATCTTATCGGCATGACTTCCAGCCGCATCCTGAAACAAATCCAAAATAGCAGACGGCAACAATTTCCCTCTGCAATCAAAATCGGATGTTCTCAAATAATAATTCTTTTCATATTGTGTATCATTTTCTATGTACATATATACTCCATTTTATACGCAAGCCACTTCCACTACAAACTTTGTCATGTTTTCCGAGCTTACAACATAAATATCCCCCTTGTGCAAATTTACTATATGCTTTGCTATTGCAAGTCCCAAACCGCTGCCTTCCGATGAATGAGACTTATCAGCTTGATAAAATTTCGAAAATATCCTCGTTCGGTCATTCTCAGCAACAAAACTCCCCGTATTTCCCACAGTAACACGAAGTTTATCTGCAAATTTTTCTATCCATACTCTCACAACCCCATACTCATTTGCAAATTTTATTGCGTTATCAAGTAGATTTATCCAAACCTGTTTTAACAGCTCTTCATTTCCCTCTACTATATATTCGTCAAAATCCAGAACCACTTCAATATTCTTTCTTTCCCACTTTGCTTCCAGCATCAAAACGCAATTTCGTATTTGCTCCGACAAATTGTAGACACTTTTATCCGTTAATATGGTTTGGTTTTCCACTTTTGTCATATTAAGCACATTCGTTGCCATATCAGTAAGCCTGAGAGATTCTTCTTCGATTATATTTAAATACTCATCTTTTATTTCATCATAATTATCTGATTTTTTCAAAAGCCTCGTAAATCCCAAAATAGATACTATGGGCGTTTTGAATTCATGTGAAAAATTATTTATAAAATCGCTTCTGAGCATCTCCGTGTTTTCCAATTCCCTCGCAAGTGCATTAAAGCTTTCCGAAACCCTATTCATAGCAGGGTGTTTTCCTATAACTTTACCGAACTTGACCCGTGTTTCGTATTTGCCTTGCGATAATCTGTTCATGGCATACACCAATTCCAAAATAGGTTTAAGCGGCACTCTTATTGTAATTATAGTTACAATGCACCCCACCACCAAACTCGTTATCGACATAAGCAGTATCAATAAGCCTATCGAAAAATCATCTACAATAACTCCAGCAAAGCGCAAAATATACCAAAACAACATGACGATAGCCACCGTTATGCACAAAATACAAAATACAAAGACAGAAAACAAGAAAACAATGCTTATGCCGTCTTTACGGTATTGCTTCTTTTCGCTTTTATTCATATCTTTTTAACCGCCTTATAACCAAGCCCTCGTACGGACTGTATCTCAAACTCTTCCCACCCCTCAAATCTTTTACGAAGTCTACCTATATGCACGGTCAGTGTTTCCCAACCCGTGTCGCTGTTGACACCCCATATCTCGTCCATAAGCTGTATCCTCGTAAATATTTTTCCGGGGTAAGACAAAAGTTTAAACAACAGCAAAAATTCCTTTTGCGGCAAGTTAACATCTTCGTTTCCTCTTGTTACGCTCAGCGAATCATAATTTAAAACCACATCGCCTATTTCTATTTTTCTCTCATTCGCAATCTTGGCTCTTCTCAGCAAAGCTTTTATTCGAAGCAGCATTTCTTCTTCATCAACGGGCTTTGTCATGTAATCATCGCATCCTGCGATAAACCCTTTTTTTCGATCATTGGGCATCTGTTTTGCCGAAACCATTAAAATAGGAAGATTGTTATTAACCTGCCTTAATTCTTCGGTAAACTCATAACCGTCCATTTCAGGCATCATAATATCCAATACCACCAAATCGATATGCTCTTTATCCATAATTTCAAGCGCACTCTTGCCGTTTTCCGCAAGAACCACAGTATATCCGTCGGATTCTAAGACGGCTTTCATTAATTTGCGAGTATTTTTCTCATCGTCTACAACCAATATCTGAAACATTTCTACCTCTTATATTGATATTTTGCAGATTTATATAAACTGTATATAAATCTACATGAGCGGTGCAAATACCTTAAGCAGTGCCCCTGTAAGTTTAACATACCATTTTCGTTTTTTCACATCTTTCATACTGACTTCTCTGCATTTTTTCAGCGTATTTTGAAAATCATTTTCAATATCCGCTATACAATCGCACCCATACATATAAATAGCACACTCGAAATGATGATACAAGCTGCGATAATCCAAATTTATCGTTCCCACAACCGCTTTTACATCATCACTCACAAAGCACTTGGCATGCACAAACCCCGGAGTGTATTCATATATCTTAACTCCGGCTTCAATCAACGAATGATAATGCGTTTTCGCCAAATAATAAGGCAATTTCTTATCGGGAATCCCGGGTAAAATGAGCTTAACATCTATTCCCTTTTTCGCCGCAAAGATAAGCGCTGTTTCCAATTCTCCGTCGAGTATCAAATAAGGCGACATTATATGCACATATTTATTCGCTCTGTTTAATATGTCCATATATATCATTTCCCCTGTCCTGTCATCATCCAGTGGACAATCCCCGAAAGGAATTACATAACCATTTGCATTACAATTATCTTCACTCGGCTGATTTAAATAAAATTCATCAAATTGTGGCTTCTTAACCTCCAAATTCCACATTTGCAAAAACATCAGCGCAAAGCTTTCCGCCGCTTTACCTTGAACCATAACGGCAGTGTCCTTCCAATGCCCGTGCTTTTCTATTTTATTGATATATTCATCAGCTAGATTAATGCCGCCCGTAAAAGCAACTTTTCCGTCAATAACCACTATCTTCCTGTGATCTCTGTAATTATAATGAGTCGAAACAAAAGGAGTTACAGGTGAAAATACTTTGCATTTAATTCCCAACTTTTCCAATCTTTTAATGTAATCATGCGGCAGTAAAACGAATTCGCAAGTGCCGTCATACATTAAGCGAACTTCAACCCCTTCTTTTACTTTTTTATCCAATATCTCCAATATTTTCCCCCACATATACCCCTCTTCAATGATGAAGTATTCAAGGAAAATAAATTTATTAGCTTTTTCAAGTTCTTCGGTAAGTTTCTTAAACTTATTTTCTCCCAGTGGAAAATATTCTACATTCGTATTATCATAAATCGGGAAACATCCGCTTCTGTTTAAATATTCGGCAACGGAAATCATTTCGGGGCTGACAGAATATGCTTTATCCCAAACGCACTCATCCTGCGTTAGTGCATCTTTCGTCATATTTATTATTTTTGCATATGCATCTTTAACGGCACGATGCCCGAAATCGAGTTTTGTAAGAAAAAAAAGCCCCTGTCCGAAAATCGGTATAGTCATCATTAACAACAGCCATGTTATTCTTGCTGTAGGATCCATATCGCTATTAATAACCAAAATTATCCCGATTACGGAAAGTAAAACCGAACCACCTAAAATAAACGGCGAAACCTTGGAATAAAACCAAAAGAATGCCGCAAAAATCAAAAATGCGTTAAAAAGCAACAGCAATGTTACTATTACGGCACGGCTGAAAACTATCTTAAAAAAACTTTTCTTACCCTTTTTCAATAATCGCATACCAGAATTTTCATTACTTTGCACATTCATATATGTTCTTCCTCCGAATCAATTCTATTTTACATTATGAATAACGCAAAATAATGCGTTTTTTTCAATTAATTCATAATCATCAAATTCGATTGTTTTGTATATTACACAATAATCATTCACTTTATTGCCAAACGCAAACCTTATTTAATTTTTATTATTCACTCAAATAACTGCGTATAATCATCTCAAATTCAAGATGCAAAATCCATCGGTTTCACAAAGTTTTACTTAAATCCAATTCGAATTTTAAAGTTTTGATTATAAAAATAAGGGAGTATATTGCTCCCTCACTTTAATTAATATTTATGTTTATTATCCACCATTACATTGGATACTGCTCTTATTTCATCTTCCAAGCCATCCCACTCTCCTGCAACGAGCAATGTCCCGTCTGAACGAATGCCTACGGTAACGTTGGCATTCGTTTCAATCTCCACAACACCTGACCAATCTTCTACCATGCAAGCAGGTTCGTCATCATTGTCGTTTGCTCATGTTGCCACCACAGTTCCGTCATATTTCAAACCGATTATATAATGATGTTCCAAGCGAAGATCTCTTATGCCGCTCCATTTTTTGCACCTTTGTAATACTTATAATTGTAATTTTCAGTTCTTTTAAATTCCAATTCTTCCGAATTGTTAACAATAACAATCAAATCATCACGAAAAAATGCTTTATTGTATTAAATAAATTATATGTTACATCATGCTTCTTGACAAGATTCTTTTTTAAAAAAGACCGAAATAATCGGTCTATCCTAGTTATATTGAAGCATTTTTCTCGCATATATATTTGCACCCAATACTCCTGCAAAATGATCTTCGCAGTTTGATCTTACAATATATAGATTTTCTTCGGGATATGGCTTTCTCGTATATTTATGAATAAGCTCAATCAAATATTCATACGGGAAATTCTGCGTAAATATTACCCCGCCTCCCAAAACAATGCAATCCGGATTTAAAATATTGATTTCCGTTGCAACAGCGACAGCTACTTTGCCTACATATTCCAAAACTTCTTCATCGTCTGAATGCAGTGTAAATATTTCGCTTACGGCTATATCGGGAAATTTTCTTTCGCAAAGCTCTGCCAATGCTCTGCCTCCGGCATACATTTCAAGGCAGCCTGTATTTCCGCAGCCGCATAAACGATCACCGCCTATTACGGGAATATGCCCCAACTCACATGCGGCACCGTCTTTACCTACCCACATAGCTCCGTCTATTAGTATTATATTTCCAAGTCCCGTACCGATATAACACCCGATTATCATGCCGGACTGCGAAATGTTATTCGTTAGAATATCATAATGCATTAGCATACAACCGTCCTTTTCTATAAAAACAGGCATGCCAAGCCTTTTTTCATACATTTCTTTAATGGGAACATTGTTAAGCCCTTTAATATTCGGTGTAGACAATACAATGCTTCTGTCTTTATTAATGGTTGACGGAAAGCCTATGCTCACAGCTTCAATCTCACAACCCTTACAATCCGAAATAAATTTTTCTATTTCTAAAAGCAATGCACCCGCAGAGTCATCGCACTCAATTGACCTTGATGACAACTTATTTTCGTATATTATTTCGCCCTTTTCATCAATAGCTCCCATACGAATATGAGTGCCACCCACATCTAAGCCGATAACTACTTTCTTATTTAACATAAGTGCTACCTGTTACACTTTCGAATTCGTTTATCATGCGAATGCACGCACTATCGATATCATCGTAATCATGGAAAAGCCCAGATGAACCCATAACAAAAGCGTTTACACCGCAATCATACAAACTCTTGTATGTTTTCGGACCTACTGCGCCGTCAGCCTGAATGATATATTCAAGCCCCTCTTTTTTGCGGTATTCATCGGCTTGCTTTATTTTATTTAACATTTGAGGAATAAACATCTGTGATGCATACCCCACTTCAACGGTCATAATCGTCAAAATATCTACTTCATCTATATACATAAGCACATCCGAAAATGGAGTTGCAGGGCAAAGCGCTATTCCCACTTTACTGCCTAATTGTTTGATTTTTCTTATAATTCGAAAAGACTCCCTCGTGATGGTTTCGGCGTGCAGTGAAATATAATCAACTCCGGCATCTGTTAATTTTTCGATAAACTCGTTTGGATTTTCCACCATGAGATGTGCATCTACCATAAGATTGCTTCTTTTTTTCACCTCTTTTACAAAATCCACCGAAAGCGCCAAATTTTTGGCAAAATGAGCATCCATTATATCAGCATGGAGCATATTGCAATGACGATTAAAAGCCTCCAATTGATTCTTGGCATCAAACATATCCATGCACATAAGCGATGGTGATAAATATGATTTCATGAATTTCTCCTTAATTTTACTCATCTATAGATTTTAATGTTACACTTACAAGTTCCGGTCTGTTGTTTACCCTAAACGGGAAGACACTGTTGCCTATCCCCCTACTGACCACCATACTCGTTCGCCCAAGGTAATACACACCATCGGTGTATTGAGGAAACAATCCTTGATCGGGAGCTAAAATCCCGCCTATATAAGGTAATCGTATTTGCCCTCCGTGAGCATGACCGCAAAATACCAAATCAACTTCTGCTTTTGCATACAATTTTATTAATTCAGGGCGGTGCGAAAGCACAATATTTACCATATTATCCTCTTTTAAATTATCGAGAATATCCTCTACCTTACCCAAATCATAAAACTCCCGATAAGAGGACGGTAAAAATCCTACACATTCCAGCCCTATCAAATTAATAAACGAATCGTCCTTTTTCAACAAAACAGCTTCATCTCTTAATACGATAACACCGCATTTATCGAGTTCATCAAGTATAATATCGTATCTGCCCGAATTTGCCTCATGATTGCCCGCAATGAAATATACCGGAGCAATTTCTGCCGCCTGCTTTGCAAATGACATAGCCGAATCAATATTCCAGCGACGCCGATCCACCAAATCGCCCGTAATCACTATAATATCCGGATCTTGCCCTTTTATTTTTTCTATCATTTTATCATGATCTTTTCCGATGCTTTTGCCATGCAAATCCGACACTTGCACAATTTTGTACCCGTCAAATCGAGACGGAATGTCCCAATCCGAATAAGTATACTCACTGATTTGCAAACAATTATCCTGCACCCAAAGATACACACCCAAAAGTACAACGAGTACTGTTATAACCACACAAAGCAAAACAGTATCTATATTTTTAATTGTTTTCATCTTATTCTCTCATAAAACATACAATATAATTATTATATTCCATTATAAGGTACTTGCTAAAAGATTCATAAATATTTAATTTGATTTTTCTTTATCGCACACAAACATTACGAAATAATACAAGAAAATTGAAATAATTTTCAAAAAGGTATTGAATTATTTTTTTAAATATGATAATATAACATCAATCATTCCAAGTTCCTTTCATCTTCTTTGATGCTAATTATGCGAAGTAAATGCTTCGCATTTTTAGTTTGTGTTGACACCTTTTTTATTCCTATTTAATATACAACCCAAAGATATAATGTAGATTACACCTGATTTATAAATTCTTATAATAAAAAGAACGATAATTAAGATCCCTTATTATCGTTCTTTGCTGATTACTTATAATGTAACTTAATTAAAGATTCTTTCTGTCTCTGCGATGCACATTCATTGCGAGCATTACCAAGCAAATGCCGCTTACCGATATCAATGCAATATACAGCAATATGTTGGAGCTGTCGCCCGTTTTCGGCAAATTTGATTCAACCGGAAATTCTTCCACCTTAAATTGCCAATCAAGATAGCCTACCGATTTTTGATAATCATTATCAAGTTCTATAGGCACATCAAGCGTTACATTAAGATCTATTTGCGCACCCGAATAAAATGTGCCAAGATATACCCAATCATTCAGCTGAGCACTCTCGGAAGCAGGAGCATCAAATAAGTCAGAACCTCCATCCTGCGATACTTTTAAATTAAGCTGTGACAAAAATTCCTCAGAACCCTCCTGAGCTCCTAAAGCTTTGATATACAGTTTAATTTTTACATTTTTGGAAATATCGTTTTTGATCTGCACCTTTTGGGTTATGCTGTCACCGGGCATAACATTTTTAAAATCAGTAAATAGATCCGTCGGAGAATATTCACTTCCGGGACTGAAAATAAATTCGTTAGAATCACCCTCATATGTAACACTTCCTGCTGCAAAAGCATTTGTTGACAATAAGCTAAAGAGTAAAACAACACTTACAATAACAAGCATTTTCTTTAATATTTTTTTCATATTAATCCTCCTTAATGCTTAATAATCAATGTTTTTCCGTCGGTTGCGGAAATGCCCGAAACTCCGCTTCCCCAATTTTCGGTAACAACAGTAGTCGGTGTCGACTGAATAGCAGAAGCTACTATTTCAACCGAAAGGCAATATCCATCAAGAACATTGGCACTATCTAATAATTTACACTCATCAATCAAATTTTCAGTAGATTTCTGAGGGTCAACAGGTATTTTATAATACCAATATCCATCAGATGCCTTTTCCCAATTTGAAGAAGCATTTGCATAAACTATTTCGTAATCCTCATTTTCCACAGGAGATTTCGAATATACTTGAGTTTGATCTTCACTCATCCACACTACAACGACCTTTGCACGAATGTAGCTTTGAACCTCACCTGTATTTTTAACGACAACATCTTTTTTAAGTACACCGTCAAAACCTTCCACTATTTCGGAAACTACATTGGGAGTCGTAAATGTGTTTTTAACTTCATTTGTCTGTGTAAATACAAATGCAACCGTATAAACAGCCAAAATCGACCATATTATTGATGCTATTGCTATTATCAAACATTTCTGCTTAATTTTGTGAGCAGGAGCGTAATGTTTTGATTTTTTCTTTTCTTTATACATTAACCCTACCTCCTCTTAGTTTGATTCCTTAAATATATTTACGCAATACGAATCACCGTCAAGCCATTTATCCTCGGTTCTTGAGTTTACGAATTCAACTTCGTTATCCTCGCCAAAGACGAGTGTTATGGTTTGCGTTTGAGCATCAGGTTCGTATCTCCACGACCAGTTGGTCTGCTCTGTTATAGTATATTCCCCGATAGGCAAATCCTTTATGGTCATTTCGCCTGAGCCGTGAATTGTTATCGTCAAGTCGATATCTTTGCTCGGTGTGCCTGCTTTGCCTTTTATATCAAATACAAATGTTTGGTTTGCATCCGCAGAATAATCGCTTCCCACGGGGAAACTCTTTTTGATCGTAAGATCCGCTATCGCTGCCTGGAATTTGGCATAATATGTTGCAGCCTTATAAACTCCGTCTTGTTTTTGAGGATAAATTTTATCGGACGTTCTGTCTACCCAAGATGAATCAACCGCTGTAGTGCATTTTTCGTCAACAAACCAACCGATGAATATATAACCGTCATCTGCAGTCGGTGTAGAGCCGATAGGTGAGCCTGTTACAGCTCCCACATTCTCGGAACCGATACTTACGCTGCCGCTGCCAATAGGTACATATTTTATGGTTACATTCTGTTCGCTGTAATAGAATGTAATAACATCATCTGTTCCTCGTATTGTGCGCGTTTTCGTTTTTTCACTCACAAGAGTGTATCCCTTAATGTCTATTGCATTCTCCGAAACAACTTTGCCGTATCTGTATTGTGCCTCTGTCGTTTTAGACGGACTCAATTCTTTGTTCGTTCCGTTTTCAAGATATTTTACGGTATAAGGGTATAAAATACGATCATAATAAAGATCCAATTTCAATCCGTTTGCCGCTACACTTCCTTGTGCCAAACCGGTTTTCATAGCGGAATCGTTCACCTTGTAACCTATGTAATTAAAGCCGCTCAAAGTGAGTGCATTTTCCGTTATAGTAGCTCCTATAGTTCCAGGACCTTGAATAACACGGTATTCTTCGTAGCCATCTCCGTCTATATTCTGAATCCAGTGCGTAATGATATAATATGCGTGTTCTGTATCGGCAGTATACCAGAATGTCAAAACATTTTCTTCTTCATTTGCCGAAATCACCAATCTCTTTTGATAAGCATCCGGCATATAGCCATTAATTTGCTCGAATACTTCCGTTACAACCGATTTTCTGTTATCGGAAACATATTTTTCTTCGGCAAGTACTTTGCCCGTATCTTTTTCAAGGTAACGCACTGTATATGGCACAGCCGGTATCTGTTTGTATACAAATGTGAATTCATTCGTACCATCTATACTCATCAAAATAGTATGGCTGTTTGTATTCGGGAAATACCCTTCTGTGTAACCATCATAAAGTTCGTTTCCGCCCTTAGCAGAAAATGTTTTGGAATTCCCGGCAAGAGTGCTTCCTATTGTTGAGTCGGCAATTTTGGTGCCGTCTTCAAGCTCATAATTTACCGTATACACTACAGCTACCTTCGAACTCCATTCTGCAAAAACATCGAGATTGCGGCGTACATTCATACTGTTAAAGTCAAATGCTTTTTTCTGAGTTCCTTCCATATAGAACCAACCGTTGAATACATAGTTGCCGTTGGAAACTTCTTCGGGAGTATCCGCAAAGTTTGAGTGCAATACATATTGAGTTTCAATAGGATCTGCAGAATTAATATCACCATAAGTTTTAAATACTCTAACCGTATGCGTTTTTGGTGCCCATTTAGCGTAGAGTTCCACATCATGAGCAGGCATTGTAGCATTGGTAAAGTCAAATTCAGAACCGTCATAGCATTGCGGTGTTGTATACCAGCCTGCAAATTCATATGCATTAGGTTCCAATGTTTCGGGATACTCCGGCGTAAAATCATTTCCCACAAGGGACTGTTCATACAAATATATGCCGCCTTTTCCCGATACTTTTTCACCGTAATTCACAAACGAAAGCACATATGAATTTCTATTGTAATAAAGGTCATATTTATTATCATTGTTAAATCTGTGCTTATATGCACCGTTTTCTGAATACCAACCGTTTTCACCCTTTTTATCCTTTTGTGAGAACCCGGTAAGTGGGAAATAGTCCTCATCATAAGTAAGGTTTACACGACTGCCTTTGATTGTGGTTGTGTGGTATTTATAATATGTTTTCCCGCCTGATGTTGTGGTTTCAAACTTAGATGTATCCTGCCCCGGTAAAACTTCAAGCCAGTAATACCATTCGTATGTCTCACCGGACCATTCTGTCTTAGTCATGGTAATATTCTGTTCAGGCATTTTTTCAAGGAAAGAATAACATTTCCCCGTCGCACTTGATTTAAATACATATCCTTCAGCAAGCAGGCTCTTTATCGGATCTGTTTCCCAAACGTATGTAATATCCGAATCATATTTGGCTGTAACCGTGTATGTGTCGTAGCAGCTGTTGTCATGCGTATGTGTTTCTTTACCGCATATCTCATTTCCACTTGTTGCACCACCGCTGCCACCATTTATATTACTGCCCTCCGGATAGCAGCCTCCGTAATAGTATCTGGTTCTATTCCCTCCGTAACCTGTATAATATCTTCCTTCATAGGTATGCCTATGCTCCTCTTTGTTGCATGAAAGCTGGGTTTCAGGGAATGTCAATGTATATGAGTTTCGGCTGTAATATACATTCACAACGGTTGAACCATCGCCCTCTACGATAACATCTTTATCGCTTTTTTCTTCATTGAATGTAAAGTGGTCGCGTTCTGCCCAAGTTCCCGAATAATTTTTGTGAGCTTCAGCACTGACTTCGCTTGCCGATAAGGCGTCAATACCCGTTTGGGAACCTAAGTAACTGTAATTATTATCATTTGCGTTTTCCGTCCAATATACAACCGTATATGTGGTTTCCACGGCTTGCCAAACAGCCTCATATTTCAAATTCATATAGGGCAATGCAATATTTGCATTATTAAGGTTATACATTGCCTTTTCAGCCTCGGTTGCAGCTGTATACACAATATTGCCGTTCTCATCTTTTCGTCCGCATTCCACCAGATTCCAGCCTGCGAAAACATATCCCGAGCGAGTTGGAGCATTTACTGATACCGTTGCGCCGTAGCGTGTATATACAGGATCCGTACCGTATCCTCCCTTAAGGTCGAAATACATTAAGTAGTAATTTCTGTCATAATATATTTCGATTTCCGTAGAACTATCGGCTGCAATCTTTACATCTTTGTCATAATAAAGCACACTGAAACCGTCAATATCAATGTTTCGATTATCACCTACTGTATTTCCTGTCAATCCGCTTGAGGAAGTAACACTGTGCAATTCGTAGTTATCATCGAGAATATTCTGTATGTAGTGGTATATTTTAAAATCCACAATAGTTGGCTTATAAGTTACCGTGTATGTAATGTCAGAAGAAATATTTTTCACATCGATTTTATAAGAATCTGTGCTTTCCTCATTATCTCCGAAATACGGAAGATACCCTACAATGTCCGGAAAATCCACAGTTTCCGTATAATCTCCGCCTTCTTCAATACTTGCCGCAAATGGTTCAAATGCTATATCGCCGTTTTCGTATGCAAAATTAACGGTTATGGTATAAGCAGCATATCTTGCATATACGGCTCTTGCCATTCTCATATGGTTAGCGGTATTTGCTATAATAGCCGTATTTGTGTTTTTATCGGTATCTGCTTTTGCTTTTTCGGCTACCACATACGAAACCGTAACCTTTACAGGCTCAGTAGCAGTAGTGCCGTTTTGCGAAGTTACAACACAACGAATATATGTTTCTCCGTTACTGTTAAGAAGGCTGTTTATCATGGCATATCTTAAAGTTATGAAACTTTGTTTTTGCCCTGAAATATTAACCCAGATGTCATTTGCTTTATCTACACTTATTTACCACTCATATTTCTCAAAATTATCATTGTCTAAAGTCAATGTTACTTTCTCATCTTGAGGAAGAACCACACTATCAACAGCTTCACCGTTTAGTTGAATGCAGGGTTCTGTATACCCCATAACCGTACCGATTGGTAATGAAGTAAAAATCATTGTAAGTGCAAGTATTAATGATAAGATTCTGTTTTTACTTAACCTGTTCATTTTTCGGTATCCTCCTTATTCAAACTGAGGCCAGCCGGCGGCTTCGAGGGCCGTTTGTCCATTGTGTACTGTTTGTGTTGCTTCGGCATATACTTTTACTACTACCTCGCTGCCCTGATAATCATTTCCCATATCGGCTGAAAATGCCACTTCGGTAAATAAGGGACTTGTGGTTTCACCCGATTCCAAAGCGCTGTTGTAGTAATAATAACCGTCTTTGAAAGTCCAATCATCTGTATTTATGTTATATGAAATCAGTGATAAATCTGCCTCAATATCTTTATTATCTGCAAGAGTTATCTGTTTTTCAAGCTTAATGCGAACCCAAGCCCTTTGCCCTCCTATGTTTTTAATTTGCACAATCTTTGAAGCTTCCGTGCCGGGGTGGACGGGGATTCCGCTTTCAAACTCCGTCAGTTCTCCACCCAAATCCTTTAACTCTTGTAATTGTATTTTTATATCACCCGCAGTAATAACATTGGTTGCCGTACCTTCATACGAAAAGTATGCGAGTGTACTGTATGCGGCTATTGATACACATACGGCAATTAATGCAATTATCAAAATCTTTTTCTTCATAAGTTTTTCCCTTCGATAAAAAGTTTATATACATTAAATCCCTAAAACAGGGCATATACAGCCACCTCAAATGTAGTGAGGCAGCTGTATACACCCTGTTTCCGAAGAAACAGAGTATGTTTTATAGCTTATAGATTATTCCCAAGGATTAATCGGAAGAGCCGATTCTGTGAATGCCTCGCTGGCACTATCAAATCCGGCAGCCTGTATAGCCTGAGCGTATACAGGTATTTTTACACCCTGAGTAAGATCGTATGTTATATCAATGGTATTTCCGTTAGCGTCTTTAGTGGTGTAAACGAATTTTTCATTCTCTTCGTCATAATATCCGTCAATGCTCTTGTCGAGATAAAAACCTACGAAAGAAGCGTATTCGGTCGTTTTACCCGAAGCAAGAGCATCAGTATATGTGAACGAATGAATGTTGTATACGATTCCGTCAATAGTTGCCGTTTTATTCTCATTTTTATATACGCATTTTGCATCGTAATTCGGATTTTCCGGCTGTGGGGTTTCATTAAATTTATAATCACCCTTTGCGGTAAATTTATCTCCTTTATCCCAGTGAAGAATGTTTGTTGCAGGCGTTGCACCTTCAAGATCAGCAGGAATTGCAACGAGAACACGAACGTATGCATCGCTGCTGCCTGTGTTTTTGACTGTTACAATCTTATCAACATAATTCTTAGCTGTAGTAAGTCCGAATTTATCTTTCGAAGATGTATCACCTACGATCGGCATGAGAGTTTTGTTCTGCTCAAAATCTTCGAGTGCCGTACCGGCATCATTCCTTTGCTGTTCAATAAGCTTAATTTTTACATTACCTACGGCAAATGTGTTGGTTGCCTCGTCGGTATCTGTGAAATATGCCAATGATGCACCGGCTATTGCAATTAGCGCAATAACCGCAACAAGGCAAATAGATACAATTTTCTTTTTCATGTCATTATTTTCCTATTGATTATTGATTACATTACAGCCCAAGCTGCAGCTGCTGTTGCAAAACCTTCCTTTTGTACTGCATATGCTGTAATTGTAAGTGTAGGTAAAGCTGCTTTTTCTGTATCCGACAAAGTGCCGTTATTATCGGTATCAAATGAAGTAAGCATTTCTTTTGTAACTTCACCTTTTACCTTAACTTTATTATCCTTTAATACATTAAATGCTTTATCTGCTGCAAGCAAACTATTTAAATCATTACCGTTGTAGTAGTATACACCGGGATGATTTGTTGCGTCCAATGCAGTCCAGTTTGAATCCATTTCATATGTCATGTATGTATCGAAATTAGCGGATTTTTCAACCTTTACAAATAACCAGCAAGCCTCACTGCCTGATTTAACGGTAACTTTAGGATCTTTTGAAATATCAACACCGGGAATCATTTTGTACTCAGTACCGGTTGTTTCGGCTAATGTGATATTGATATCACCGTATGTAAATGTATTTACGAGAGTATCTGTTTGATCGTTCAACCAAGCAAGAGTGCCTCCGATAACAAAACAAGATATAAGAACAAGTGCAACTATGGCAATAGCAGTTTTCTTTTTCATAGTCTTATTTTCCTTTCATCAAAGTTTTAAGAATCAATATTATGCTATTTCGTCAATTCTTAATTTTGAGCTTCGCTTCCTGCGGCTGTCCATGCAGCTTGAGATGTAGTAAAACCATCTTTTTGAATTGCATAAGCGGTAACTTTGATTTTAGCAGCGGTATAATTTGCAACAGCTGCATCACCTTTAAGCGTGAATGAACCGAAAACAGGAATATCAGCGCCTGCTGAAACTGCATTATTGTAAGCATAAATATTATTTGTAGAATCGATTAAAGTCCAACCATTAGCTGTAAGCTGAGCTTCAATGGTAGTGTCGGCAATAATATCCTTTAATCCATTTTCGAGTTTTACGAAAATCCAGCAATCTTCACTGGCACTGTCAATATGCACAGTCGGGTCTTTTGTATAGCTGTGGCCCGGAATGAGCTTATATGTATTTGCCTTTACACGAGCAGCACCCTGACCTGTAACAACGCTACCGTCTGTATTAACTTTTGCCTCGTCAAGAGTGATTTTTACATTACCTACGGTAAATGTGTTCTCTACAGAGTCATTTGAAGTGAGGTAAGCCATTGTTGCAAATACAGTTGTAACAACAAGTAACACCGCACAAAGACTGAGTACCAGCGCTTTTGTTTTTGTTTTCATAACGAAAACCTCCTTTAATAAAATAAATATGAATATATTTGGGAGCCTTTCGGCGCTACCCTCTCTTTACACGCTTCCTTCTTCTTTTACGGGAAGTCCCTTGTTTTTTCTTATCGTCTTTAAACAAATCCGGAAGAAATACAAGTATCAACAAAATTGCACCGATGCAAATTGCAATATACATTCCCGGAGGATGCTGAATATAGTAAGCGACATATCCGAGATAATTTACCTTGAAAATAGGTGTACCTATCAAATTATTAAAATGAACAGGGGCAGCGTCTTCAACATCGTTGGCATCGCCCTTTGTATAAAAATGGCGGTTTGCTTCATCGATTCTAATAACACGGTGCGTAGACGGTGTGCCGTTTGGCAAAACATATGTTATAACATCACCAACCTCTACGCTATTCGCCTCAACTTCTTTAACATAAATCAATGAACCGACCGGGTATTCCGGCTCCATAGACCCTGAAATTACCGAGTATACCTGAATACCGAACAAGCGAACACCCACAAGCAAAATCGCAAATATAACTATCACAACTACGATAACAGTGCTTACAATATCCCATATTTTCTTTATTGTACTTTTCATTCGAATATCCTTTCTCGTTTGCAAATACAGCAAAATACATCGTTTTGCTTTTTATTTACACCCATTTACAACGAATTATCCCCTTTTGAAGTCAATAACTTCAAAATGCTAAAAACACATAATTCGAAAACATTTTTTAATTAGCACTCCAAAGCGGCTTGCGTTAACTGATTTTCGAAATTATGTAAAAAAGTTATCTGCTCTTACACAATTTGCCGATTGATTTTATGGTAAAATTTCGGATACTCTTTTACCTGAACATCATTCACAACTAAATGAATGTATATTTTTATTGTTTCAATACCTACATTAAAGGTAAAAAAACAATTCAATTCTCAGAACTCTATACAACATTACACAACAAATTTTACCACAAAACCATAAATTAATCAATCGTTCGATAATAAAAGAATAAGTTTTTTTAAAAAGGGTTACATCTAAAATGAAAATTTCGCCGAGTATAGAACTCTGCGAAAAATCAGGTGTATTAAAACACCTGATTTTTATTTAAAACCGATTTATGCATCAACATATTTTCAATAAATCCGTTTTCCATGAAAAAATTATTATAAAAAAAATAACGAAATCCGCATAGCGACTTTCGTTTATGTTTATAATTCTTCGATAACATGGCACAGAGGGCGGGATTCGGCTCCCCCTGCCTTACGGCAGCGTACCTACGGTGGCTCGCATCTATAGCGCTCGTTTCCCTCGCTTCACGGGTTCGAATCCCTATGAATTCAGACCTAATTAAAGAATGGCCTTCATGCATTTATTTTTTTAGGATTCAAATAATATAATAGCAGGTTAACTGCAATACACGCACAGATAACCGAAAAATATATTTTTCGGTGGAGGAGAAAGTATTATAAATAACAAGAAAGCCGCATAGCGACTTTCGTTTATGTTTATAATTCTTCGATAACATGGCGGAGAGGGCGGGATTCGAACCCGCGGTACGTGTTAGCGTACATCCGCTTTCCAGGCGAACACCTTCGACCACTCAGACACCTCTCCGTACTCTACGAGTTAAAATTATATCATACTTATTTGCAATAATCAAACAAAATTGCTTCGATTTTTCGATTACATTGTTTTTATTTACAAAATTACTTGATATAATGATTACACGAAAGAGTAAATTAAACATATGAACACTAAATCTAAATTATTACTATCCATATTATCATGCGTTTTTCTTTTTAGCGTACTATCTTCATGTGCTCCCAAGGCTGAAAGTGGCAACCCCAAGCAAAACGCACAAGTTGTATTAGGAGCATGGGACGGCGACACATTCACCAACGAGTGGGCGAATTTTACCTTTACCTTGCCTGAAGGAATGAGTCCTGTCGATAAAGAAGTAACCGATACCTTGGTCAATCAAAACTCCACTTTGGTCAACGGCGATGACACTTCATTTGTAGATGCCAACACTAACATCTATTTTGATTTCGCCCTTCAAGACTCCAACGGCATAATCACTGTTTGCACATATTATGTTGACTACTACGATTCCACCTATGTCGATATGCAAGTAACCACTTTCGCAAATAGACTTAGCCAAGCTTTCGAAGAAAAAAGCTCCGATTACAAACCAACCGACATCACTGTAACCAAGCTCGGCGAAATAGATGATTGCGTATCTTTTTCGGTGAAAATGAATGAATACATCACCATAACATTTTATATAAACAAAGTTGACGGCTTCTTTAATGTATGGCAAATTTCGGAGTACGAACGCCAACCCAATGATCTGCAAAATTTCATTGATTCCGTCAAAAAGATAAAATAAACCCTATAAGAAAAAACAGCTTATGAAAAGCTGTTTTTTCTTATTTGATTGGAATTATGATATTAATAAAAACTGGATTTACTCTTCTTCATCGATCTCGGCATTATGCCATACATTCTGAATATCATCATGTTCTTCGAACATATCGATCATCTTGTTGAATTTATTTATAGCATCCGGATCTTCGAGTTTTGTATAAGTTTGAGGTATCATTGCGATTTCGGCATTGATAAATTCGATACCTTTTGCTTGAAGCTCGTTTACAACACTTATAAACATACCGGGATCGGTTGTTATCTCGTATGTGCCTTCACTTGCCTGCATATCATCAGCGCCTGCTTCTATAGCCATATCCATAACTTCTTCTTCCGACATATTGACTTCTTCCGCATCAATAACAATAACACCTTTTTTATCAAACATGAATGATACGCATCCGTTAGTACCGAGGTTTCCGCCGAATTTGTCAAAATAATGTCTTACATCACCTGCTGTACGGTTTTTATTATCGGTAAATGTTTCCACCATAACGGCAGTTCCGCCAATACCGTAGCCTTCGTAAATAACTGTTTCGAAATTAGCTCCGCCTGTTTCGCCACTACCTTTTTTGATAGCTCTCTCAATATTGTCGTTAGGCATATTTTGAGCCTTTGCTCTTGCAATAGCCTCTTTTAATTTTGCGTTTGTATCAGGGTCTGCGCCATCTCTTGCCGCAATCTGTATGTATTTGGCAAGTTTGGTGTAGATTCTGCCCTTTATTTCATCCTGTTTACCTTTTTTTCTCTTAATGGTTGCCCACTTGGAATGTCCTGACATAAATTATTTCTCCTTTGCACACTCTTTATTATACTCATTTTTTATCATTTCCAAATAGTCTTTGAATTTCTTTTCATAACCTTGCTCTGTTGCTTCGTAATACACTCTGCCCTCAAAGCCTTTGGGCATATACTCCTGAGCCACCCAATGGTTATCGAAATTATGCGGATATTGATATCCTACACCCACACCCGACTTTTTCTGCCCCTCATACACGGCATTTCTTAAATGCAGAGGAATTTCTGCAGTAGGATATTTTTTTATATCACTCAAAGCCTTTGCCATAGCCAAATATGAAGCATTGCTCTTAGGTGCACAGGCAAGGTAACAGACCCCTTGGGCTAAGTTTATTCTGCATTCCGGCATACCGATTATTTCAACTGCTTTGAACACATTTACAGCCACCTCCAGTGCCATAGGATCAGCATTTGAAACATCTTCGGAAGCAAATATTATCATTCGCCTTGCTATAAATTTCGGATCTTCTCCGCAATAAAGCATTTTTGCCAAATAGTACAATGCAGCATCGGGAGATGAACCTCTCATGCTTTTTATAAATGCACTTATAGTATCGTAATGTTCACTTCCGGATTTGTCGTAATTTACACTTCGCTTTTGAATACACTCTTCGGCAATTTCAAGATCAATCGTTATTTTGCCGTTTCCGTCTTTCGGAGTAGTCAAAAATGCCAATTCCAATGCATTAAGTGCAGTTCGGCAATCTCCGTTTGCCACATTTGCCCAATGATTTAAAGCTTCTTCGCTAAGGGTAATATCGTAATTGCCAAGACCCTTGGTTTTGTCATTCAGTGCTTGCAAAATTACATTTCGTACATCGTTATATGTCAGTTTCTTTAATTCAAATACCGTGGAACGAGATATCAATGCCGAATTTATTTCAAAATACGGATTTTCCGTTGTTGCACCAATCAATATTATCGTTCCGTTTTCCACCGACGGCAATAAAGCGTCCTGCTGGGACTTATTAAAACGGTGTATTTCATCTATAAAAACGATGGTTCGCTTGGAATACATACCGAGAGTATTGCTTGCATTTTTCACAAGTTCTTTAATATCCCCAACTCCGCCTGTTACCGCATTAATCTGAGCGAACTCGCTTTTGGTAGTTGTTGCTATAATTCGAGCCAAAGTCGTCTTTCCGCTGCCGGGAGGTCCGTACAAAATCAATGAGCTTATCTTGTCGGCATTTATCATTCGGTACAATAATTTGTTTTTACCGATTATATGCTCCTGCCCGATAAATTCTTCAAGGCTACTCGGTCGCATACGCTCGGCAAGAGGCGAGGACTTTGCCAAATTCTCCTTTAGCTTTGCATCAAAAAAACTTTGTGTCATGCACTAATCTCTCTTCTTCGAAAAATCAAGTTTATTTTCCGTGCCGTTAATAATTCGCTTGATATTTCCTCTATGCTGCCAAATAGAAAATACCGCAACAATTGCAATCGACACGCAATGATAATACGGTGCTTTTGTAACAAGTAAAAATATCGCACACAGCGTAATCGCCGATACCGTGCCGAGAGCCATAATTCGTGTTATGAAAACTATGAGAAGCCCTCCCACAAGACCGACTAATGCCACATAAGGCACCAATGCTAAACCCACACCGAATGTGGTTGCTACACCTTTTCCGCCTCTGTAATTAGTAAATATAGGCCAATTATGCCCTGCCACTACGGCAACCACGGCAAAAATAAGTGCAAAATCATCTCCACCGTTTAAAGCTTCGCATATTTTTACGGCACAAAAGCCCTTGAGAAAGTCAAATGTAAATACCATGAGGGCAGGCTTTAACCCGTAAACCCTCAAAATATTGGTGCTGCCGGCATTTCCGCTGCCGTAGTTTCGTATGTCATCTTTTTTTACCAATTTCGAATAAAGCAAAGCACCGTTTACACACCCTAATAAATACGCAATCACACTGCTTAATAATACTGTAAATATTTTCATACCAAATTAATCCCTTTTGTATATCGGCGAAAGAACTCTCTTATGGTTGCTTATTCTATGCATTCTCTCAATTCGTTTACAAGCTTCTTCACTTATTTCATTCTCTTTGCCGCAAATATATTTTTCTATTTCCTCATAAGTAACACCCATATCGCCTTCGTCAGTCTGCCCTTCTTTTAATGCAGCAGAGGGTGCTTTTTCTATAATGGAACTTGGAGCGTTTAAGTAACGAAGGAGTTCATATATTTCCGAAACGAGCAAATCCCCTATCGGGTTAAAATCGCAAGCTCCATCTCCCCATTTAGTAAAGTAACCCACAAATCTTTCGCATTTGTTGCCCGTTCCTGCCACAAGCAGATTCTTTTCTCTTGCATATGCGTAAAGAGTTGTCATTCTGAGCCTTGGGTTGATATTCGATGATGCGTCTTCGCCCAAATCTAAAACGGACTCAAAACATGATAGCATTGCCTCTTTTGCCGGTGTTATATCTATATTGATTGTATTGATTTTGTACTGTTGTGCCAAAATATTCGCATCCACGGTGTCGGAAGTAAAATTTCTTTTCGAGGAACAGGGCATTATTATACCGGTGGTGTTATCGCATGCCATTTTGCATAATATTCCCACCAAAGCGCTGTCCTTTCCACCACTGTTACCGAACACAATACCATCGGTTCCGGATGATGCAATCATATCTTTTATAAAGGCTACTCTGTTTTCCACCTCTTTCTTACAGTCCATATAACCACCTCATATTATTATCGTTTAATTATATCATTTTAAATTCAATAAAAAAAGATTGTCAATCCCACAAGCATTGTTTTCATTAAAAAATAATAAAAAAACGGTAATAATGTAAAATTACCGTTCTTTAAATCAATCATTATAATGTTTTTTGACCGCCTCATTCAACAAAAACTCAATCTGTCCGTTAATACTTCTGAAGTCTTCCTCTGCCCAAGAAGCGATTTTATCCCATAATGAGGGAGAGAGCCTCAGAAGAACCTGTTTTTTCACATTCTCTTTATTTTTTACGGCATTCTCCCTTTGCTTTATCTCTTCTTCGAGAAGTTTTATCTTCTCCAACCTTTCATTAAGGCGCTTTTCCTTTTCTTCTAAACTATTCATAGTCGGCCCTCACCGGCTAATACAAGCTTCCACTGTTTACTATGGGCTGAGCGTCCTTATTTCCGCAAAGGACTACCAACAAGTTTGATACCATGGCAGCTTTTCTCTCTTCGTCCAAAATTACTATTTTGTCCTCGCCCAATTTATCTATAGCCATCTTAACCATGCCCACAGCACCGTCTACGATCTTCTGTCTTGCGGCAATAATAGCCGAGGCTTGCTGTCTTTGAAGCATTGCAGCTGCAATCTCTTCTGCGTAAGCCAAATGAGTGATACGCACTTCTTCTATTACCAAACCTGCATTGGCAACCCTCTTTTGCAATTCTTCTCTCATTGTTTCCGCTATTTCCAATGAAGAACTTCTAAGCGTCTTTTCTTTTGCATCGTCATCATCTTCTTCATCATCAAATAAATCATACGGATAAAGTCTTGCAGTATTACGAATTGTGGAATCAGTCTGAATGCTTAAATATTCATAATAGTTTTCCACTGAGAAAACAGCCAACGTCGGGTCGGCAACATGCCATATTACAACAGCTCCGACTATGATGGGATTTCCCAATACATCATTTACCTTCTGTCTGCCGTTATCCAAAGTTTGCGTTTTCATTGAAATTGCTTTTGATGCATTTATGGGAACAACAACATCTTTACCCTCTTCCATTGCCTTTTGCTGTTTTGCTGCAGCATCTTGCTTTGCAGCATTAAACATTGGACTGAAACATGTGCAGAATGGGTTCAGAAAATAGAATCCCTCTTTTTTTATCGTTCCGTAATATTTGCCAAAAAGCGTAAATATTTTTGCCTCATTTGGGCGAACTATTTTAAGCCCTGCAAGCATAATGGGACATACTATTATTCCCGCAATTCCCAAACATAACAATCCCCAGTTTTTCATAGCACCTATTACGATAAGCCCTATAGAAAGAATTATTCCAATTATTAATACAATCAGCATAACAACGCCGTTTAAGCCTTTTATATTCTTTTCTTCGTATTGTTTCATATTCATAAAAGCCTCTTTATC
>CAZXWI010000013.1:0-25092 GCA_964644555.1 uncultured Lachnospiraceae bacterium
GGAGCACCTTTACCGGAACCCATACGAGTTTCTGCAGGCTTCTTTGTAACCGGTTTGTCCGGGAAAATTTTGATCCAGACTTTACCGCCTCTTTTGATGTATCTTGTCATGGCTACACGGGCAGCCTCGATCTGGTTTGATTTAATCCAGCCGGGTTCAAGTGCCTGAATAGCATATTGGCCGTATGTGATAGTATTACCGCGAGAAGCAACACCCGTCATTCTGCCGCGATGTACTCTTCTGCGTTTTACTCTTTTTGGCATTAACATAATCTGTTTTCCTCCTAATTACAACCGTTACTTTTGGTTTTTAACAGGCAATACTTCGCCTTTGTTAATCCAAACTTTAACACCGATTTTTCCGTAAATCGTATCGGCTTCGGCTGTTCCGTAGTCGATGTCTGCTCTGAGTGTCTGAAGCGGAACATTGCCTTCGCTGTATGATTCTGCTCTTGCGATTTCAGCACCGTTAAGACGACCTGAGCAAGTTGTTTTAATACCTTCGGCACCGCCTTTCATTGCTCTTGAAATAGCCTGTTTCATAGCTCTTCTGAAAGCAATTCTCTTTTCAAGCTGAGCGGCGATGTTTTCTGCAACAAGCTGTGCATCGCAATCAACGTTTCTTACTTCCATGATGTTGATGCTTACCTGTTTGCCTGTCATTTTCATGAGGTGTTTTCTCATAGCTTCAACGCCTGAACCGTTTCTGCCGATGATTCTGCCCGGTTTGCCCGAATAGATATATAAAACTACTTTATTGGCACTTCTTTCGATATCGATTTTTGAAACGCCCGTTGTGTACTGTGATTTTTTAACATACTCGCGTATTTTGTGGTCTTCAACGAGTAAGTCTGCGAAATCTCTGTTTTTAGCGTACCATTTTGATGACCAATCACTGATAACGCCTACTCTTAATCCGTGAGGATTTACTTTTTGACCCATTTATCAGTCTCCCTCCTATGCTCTGTGCTTAAGCACTACACTTAAGTGTGAACTTCTCTTAAGAATGATTGATCCTCTGCCATGTGAACGAGCTCTCATTCTCTTCATTGTAGGTGCCTGGTTAGCCCAAACTTCACTTACATAGAGTTTGTTTACATTCATATGATGATTGTTTTCAGCATTTGCTGCTGCACTCTTAACAACCTTTTCGAATGCCAATGCTGGTTTGTTGCCTGTCAAACGAAGGATTGCAAGTGCTTCATCGAGGTTTTTGCCTCTGATTAAATCCGCTACACGCTTTGCCTTGAGAGGAGAAACGCGAACGTATTTAGCTGTTGCGGTTGCTTTGATTTCTTCCATTTACTTCCTCCCTTATCTTCCGCCTGTGCGCTTTTCGCCGGCGTGGCCTTTAAATGTTCTTGTGGGTGCAAATTCACCGAGTTTGTGGCCAACCATATCCTCTGTAACAAATACGGGAACATGTTTTCTGCCATCGTGAACTGCTATAGTATGTCCGACAAACTGAGGAAAGATAGTGCAATCTCTCGACCAAGTTTTAACAACTTGTTTATTGCCTGCGTTATTCATATCTTCTATTCTTTTAAGAAGTCTTTCATCGACGTACGGACCTTTTTTTGTAGATCTGCTCATAACTGACTACCTCTTTACTTGTTTCTTCTTCTTACAATGTATTTGTCAGAAGGTTTATTTTTCTTTCTGGTTTTGTAACCGAGTGCCGGTTTACCCCAAGGTGTGCTCGGGCCCGGACGTCCTACAGGTGCCTTACCTTCACCACCGCCGTGCGGGTGGTCGTTCGGGTTCATTACAGAACCTCTTACAGTAGGTCTGAAGCCCATATGACGAGTTCTTCCTGCTTTACCGTAGTTGATATTCTCATGATCGAGATTACCTACCTGACCGATAGTAGCTCTGCATTCTTTACGAACCATTCTCATTTCGCCTGAAGGAAGTCTTAATGTTACATAGTTGCCTTCCTTAGCCATAAGCTGAACAAATGCGCCTGCGCTTCTTGCCATCTGAGCGCCTTTGCCTGCTTTCATTTCGATATTGTGGATAACTGTACCTACAGGAATGTTTTCCATAGGAAGTGAGTTACCTACTTTGATATCGCTTTCGGGTCCGCTTACAACAACATCGCCTACTTTAAGTCCCAAAGGAGCGATTATGTAGCTCTTTGCACCGTCAGCGTAGAACAACAATGCGATGTATGCGTTTCTGTTAGGATCGTATTCGATTGCCTTAACAGTTGCCGGAATGTTGTCTTTGTTTCTTTTGAAATCAATGATTCTGTATCTTTTCTTAGCACCGCCGCCTCTATGACGAACAGTGATTCTGCCGTTAGCGTTTCTGCCTGCCATTTTATTCTTTTTGGCAAGAAGTGCTTTTTCCGGAGTTGTCTTTGTAACTTCTTCAAAAGTTGAAACCGTCATTCCCCTTAAACCCGGAGTAGTCGGTTTATATTTTCTAATTCCCATTACCGTGAGCCTCCTTAATTACATGCCTTCAAAGAATTTGATTTCTTTGCTTTCGGCACTGAGGGTAACAATGGCTTTCTTCCAATTCGGGCGTCTGCCTTCGTTTCTTCCCATTCTCTTAATTTTGCCTAAGTAGTTCATTGTGCTTACTCTTGTTACCTTTACTTCAAAGATTTCTTCGATAGCATCTTTGATCTGGTATTTGTTAGCGTTTTTGTTAACTACGAAAGCGTATTTTTTAACTGCTGCGTCCTGCATAGAACGTTCAGTGATTATAGGTCTAATGATGATGTCCTGTGCTAACATTTAACAATACACCTCCTGAATTTTCTCAAGTGACGCTTTTGTAAGAACCATGTTATCGTATTTAAGCATTTCGTAAACATTCAATGCACCTACTACTACGCAGTTGGCATTGGGGATATTGCTTACCGACTTAACAACGTTTCTGTCTGATTCTGCCATAACAACGAGTGTCTTTTTGATTCCGAGATTATCAAAAACTTTGATCATCTCTTTTGTTTTCGGTTCTGCGAATTTGAGTTCATCAAGGATGAACAATTCTTTATCTGCAGCCTTAGCCGAGAATACACTCTGCATTGCAAGACGTCTTACTTTTTTGTTTACATGCTGTGAGTAATCGCGTGGTTTTGGTGCAAATGCAACACCACCGTGATACCATACAGGGTTTCTTGAAGAACCAACTCTTGCACGACCTGTGCCTTTTTGTCTCCAAGGTTTTTTACCGCCGCCTGAAACTTCAGCACGAGTTTTTGCACTCTGTGTGCCCTGGCGCTGGTTTGCCAAATATGCAACCACAACCTGGTGTACTGCAGCTTCACAAGGAGCGATAGCGAAAATTTCATCTTTGAGTTCGGTAGTTTCCACTACTTCGCCTTTAATATTTAAAACATCGTATTTCATCTACGTCCCCTCCTTACTGTCCCTTAACGGCGTCTGTTAAGTATACGATAGAGCCGTTTGAACCCGGAACAGCACCTTTAATAAGGATCATGTTGTTTTCAACATCAACTTTTACAATCTTGATGTTCTGGATAGTGCAATTTACATTGCCCATATGTCCCGGAAGTTTCTTTCCTTTGAATACTCTGCTCGGAGTTGAAGAAGCTCCCAATGAACCTACTGCTCTGTGATATTTTGAACCGTGAGCCATAGGTCCTCTATGCTGACCGTAGCGTTTGATAACGCCCTGGAATCCTTTACCTTTGCTTACACCGTGGATGTCAACTTTTTCGCCTTCTTCGAAAACGTCTGCTTTTACTTCGTCACCGAGAGCCAAAGTCGAATCTTCGAGTTTGAATTCCTTAAGTCTTCTCAAAGGAGTAACATTTGCCTTTGCGAAATGACCTTTTAACGGGTTTGTTACATTCTTTTCTTTTATTGCGCCGAATGCAAGCTGCACTGCGTTATAGCCGTCATTCTCAACAGTTTTAACCTGCGTAACTTTGCAAGGTCCTGCTTCAAGAACCGTAACGGGGATGATAACGCCTTCAGGGCCGAATACTTGAGTCATGCCCACTTTTTTAGCTATTATAGCTTTTTTCATTTCTTCCTCCATTAGCGGACCGCCCTTTGATGAAAGCGGTCATAATTTTTTATTATTTGATCTCGATGTCTACACCTGCAGGCAAATCGAGATGCATCAAAGCGTTGATTGTTTCCGGAGAGGGATCAGCGATTTCGATAAGACGTTTATGTGTTCTCATCTCAAACTGTTCTCTGGAATCTTTGTATTTGTGAACAGCACGAAGTATTGTTACTACTTCTTTTTGTGTCGGAAGAGGAATAGGTCCGCTTACCTGAGCACCTGTTCTTTTAGCGGTTTCAACAATTTTGCCCGCTGCCTGATCCATCACTTGATGGTCAAATGCTTTGAGTTTGATTCTCATTTTCTGATTAGCCATTAAAACCTCCTGTTTTGGAATGCGGTTTTAATTTCGAACCCTGAGTCGGGTGTTCCATATGCCCTTATTCACTCAGCGTTCAACCGCCCCCATTCTTTGATGGCGACTAGCTCCGCGGAAATTACCTGCTCGGTGGCAGCAACCTCCCGCATCACAGCTGTTATTTTTGCGTTTAAAGCACACGCAAAAATGTACTGCGCTTATACGCAGCTTGTTAATAATACACTAAAATATCAAGTTTGTAAAGCGTTTTTTGCGATTTTTTCAAAAAAATTTTCACATTTTTTCCCTGAAAAACATTCGCTTGTAAAAGGTGATATTTATTTTTATATTATACATAATTTTTTCGCTCAAAAATCCCTTTAAACAAAACTTTTTAAAATAAATCACCACAGTCTTGATTATTTTAATCCCATTCTAAGGCATTATCGTTTATAATATAAAATGAGGTGATATAAATGAAATTATTGCTTGCCGAAGATGAGAAAGCTTTATCGGAAGCCCTTAAAGATATATTGATTTACCATAACTATCTGGTGGATATTGCCGAAACGGGAAATGATGCACTCGATTTCGCTCTTCTTGAAGATTACGATGGAATAATTTTGGATATTATGCTGCCCGGCATTGACGGTATAGAGGTTCTTACAACATTAAGGAAGAAAAATATCAATACACCAGTTCTTCTTCTAACAGCCAAATCTTCCGTAACCGATAAAATATCGGGACTTGATTCGGGGGCGGACGACTATCTTACAAAGCCATTCGACACAGGTGAGCTGCTCGCCCGAATAAGAGCAATACTAAGAAGAAGAGAAACTTACGAACCGAACACTATACAATTTGCGGATTTAACCCTTAATCCGCAAAACAATATTTTATCATCGGGTAAAAACGAAGTTACCTTGAGCAAATTGGAATACAAGCTTATGGAACTTTTTATGAAAAATCCGGGAGTGTATTTTTCTTCCGATAAAATACTCGAAAAAGTTTGGGGCTACGAAACCGATGCCGAAATAGGCAGCGTTTGGGTATATGTGCTGTATTTAAGAAAGAAATTGGCAAAAATATCATCCGATACCGCCATAATGTCAAAACGAAGCCTCGGATACGCTCTGGAGGAGAGTAAATGTTAAAGTCCCTAAAAAAGAAGTTCGTCTTTATCGCTATGTTTTCTCTTACGATACTGCTTGCGATACTCATTCTCGCTGTATCGGTGTTAAGCTATATAAATGCCGATAATGCAATGAACAATGCTCTTGAAAAAATAATCAGTTCCGACTATGACGATTTCCTCGGATCCAACAAAGATAAGCGCCCTGTATTCGGCTACATCATTGGCCTGACACCGAATTTTCAAAAGGATTCCTTCATCGTTTATGTAACTCAAAACCAAATTACCGTTGACACACCACGACATTCCTCCGTAAATTTAAGCGATGATGAAATTAAATCTTATATTGAAACCGCATTGAAATCCAACTCGCCAAACGGCAAGGTCAGTTCATATAAGTACCTAAAGCGCAACTTCGGGCAAGGCGGCACTAAAATAGCTTTTGTGGATGCCTCCACACAAATGCACATGATTACCAACATAATAAAGACTTCCTGCATTGCATCGCTGGTGCTGCTTGCCATCATGTTTTTGATAGTTTACATAATATCCTCAAAAGCGGTTAAACCCATTGCCCAAAATATCGAAAAGCAAAAGAGGTTCATAACAGACGCAGGTCATGAAATAAAAACCCCCCTTGCCATAATTTCGGCAAATATTGATGCATGGAAACTTAAGCCCGACGAACCCAAATATGCCAAAAATATAAAAGAGCAAACCTCCAAACTAACCCTGCTCACCGACAGGCTTCTCATTTTGGCAAAATCGGACGAAGATTCACCACCACCCGAAAAAACCAATATAAACTTATCGGAAACAGTCTTTGACTCTCTTGATAGTTTTACCCATTTATTAAACGGCAGAAACTTTATCGAAGATATCTCCGATGATGTCAATATAAATGCGAACCCGTACCAAACAAAAGAAATAATTACAATATTACTGGATAATGCCATAAAGTATTCCACCCCAAACAGCGATATCGCAATCAAAGTATGGCAAAAACAGGGCTTTTCTTATCTTTCGATAGAAAACGAAACCGCAGTTTTGCCCGATGTTGCACCACAAACACTTTTCGAAAGGTTTTACCGCTTCGATAATTCCAGAAACAGTGCAACAGGCGGCAACGGCATAGGGCTGAGCATAGCACATGATTTCGCAAAAGCCAATTCGGGCACTTTGACTGCTTCGTACGCTCCTGCCAACAAAATAATTTTTACACTTTCGTTTAAATCTCTTAAATCTAAGTAACAGCCTGCCGCAAAACAATATACGGCAGGTTTTATTTAACGTTGAGAACAGGTCTCGGTGCTGTTTTTGCTCGGCTATACGTTAACCGCTCAAAAATTTATTTGTTTCAGCGTTCCGCAAATTTACTTCTTTCATAAAATTTGAAGAATTTGATATGTAAATGCTTAAAATTTCGTTGAGAACTGGTCCTGACAAAAGAAATCTTTCGAAAAAAAGAATAAAATCCACACTTAGGGACCGGATCTCAAAACACAAACTCATAACCAATTTCGACACTATTTTTAAAAGTGGTCTGTAAAGCCCACATAAGTGGGCGATAATTCAGTCATCAAGAGGGCGAAAAAACAGTCATCAATATGACGAAAAAATCGCCCCTAATAAGACAGAGTATAAATAAGACTTAATTAAATAAGACTGAGATAATAAATATACATATATAGGGTAGATATCTTAATTCTAAATTTATTTTAAAAATATGTTCGCAGAAGCACCTCTCGACAAAATATTCCTCTAATATATGCTACCATTACATTAAACCTCCTCCCCACCTCCCTTTCAGATAAAAAAACCTGCCTTTATTAAAGCAGGTTTAAACTATTACAATATGAATTTGCTCGTATCCTTAATGAAATCTTCCTCTTCGTTTTTAAATACGCTCTTAACATAATCTTTTGTTATGACAAACTCTTTTTGTTCGTATTCGGGAGCGTAGAACGAAATTTCTTCAAGAAGCTTTTCTATTACGGTGTACAGCCTTCTTGCGCCTATGTTCTCGTTGGTTTCATTTTCCAAATATGCCATTTTCGCAAGGTATTCCAATGCTTCATCTTCGAATTTCAATTCCAGATCTTCCGTCTTGAGAAGCTCTTTATATTGCTTAATGATGGCATTCTGCGGCTGAGTGAGAATATTGAGAAAATCCTCTTCGGTAAGGCTTTGCAACTTAACCTTTATCGGGAAACGCCCCTGCAATTCGGGAATGAGATCACTGACTTTGCTCATATGGAAAGCTCCTGCGCCGATAAAGAGCATATAATCCGTTTTAACAGGGCCGTATTTGGTGTTTACTGTGCAACCCTCTACAATAGGAAGAATATCTCTTTGCACGCCTTCTCTTGACACATCGGGGCCGTTGCCTTTATAGCCGCCTACGATTTTATCGATTTCGTCAAGGAATATGATGCCGTCCTGCTCGGCAGCTCTGACACCTTCTTCTGTAATAGCGTCCATATCAAGGAGTTTTTGGCTCTCTTCCTGAGTGAATATCTTTCTTGCCTGAGATACGCTCGTCTTCCTCTTTTTCTTCTTTGCAGGGAAAATGCTGCCTATCATGCCGGAGATATTCATGGATATTTCATCGTTTCCGCCCTCGCCTATAACACCTATGGGCATTGATGATTTATCTTCCACCATAATCTCTATTTGCATATCTTCCAATTCACCTGCCAAAAGTTTTTGGCGGTATTCTTCCCTTTTGGACAATGTTTTTTCGGTTTCTTCACTGTTTACTGTAGAATTATCGCCTTGATTTACAGCTTCTTGAGTAAGCTGAGGAGCATTAGATTGATTTTGCGATAATTTACCGAAAAACATATCATATGCGCCCTTAGACTGATTTTTAGTTGAAGAGGGCAAAATTGCATCAAGAAGTCTTTCATTAACCAAAGCTTCAGCTTTTTGCGAAACTTTATCGAGTTCCCTTTGTTTAACCATTCTTATGGATGTGGTAACCAAATCTCTTATCATGCTTTCCACATCTCTTCCCACATAACCCACTTCCGTGAATTTAGTGGCTTCTACCTTGATAAACGGTGCATCAACCAATTTTGCGAGTCTTCGGGCAATTTCTGTTTTACCTACCCCCGTAGGCCCCATCATGATTATGTTTTTGGGAGTTACTTCATCACGCATTTCTTCGGAAAGGTGTTTTCTTCTGTAGCGGTTTCTTAAAGCTATTGCCACGCTCTTTTTGGCTTCGGTTTGACCTATAATGTATTTATCAAGTTCCTTAACTATCTGATTCGGGGTCAATTCATTCATTTATTATTTATCCTCCAAAACGATGGTTTTAATATTATTGTTGGTGTACACGCAAATCTCCGAAGCAATGAGCAGCGAATTTTTTACTATTTCTTCTGCGTCCATATCGTCATTGTGGCGCACCAATGCCCTTGCGGCAGCAAGTGCATACATAGAGCCGGATCCTACCGAAGCAACTCCGTCATCCGGTTCTATAACTTCACCGTTTCCGCTTATAATAAGAATATTATCCTTATCGCAAGCAATCAAAAGTGCATCCAGCTTTCTTAATGCCACATCGCCTCTCCATTCCTTTGCCAATTCTATGGCAGCTCTGGGAAGGTTGCCCGAATATTGCTCAAGTTTTGCTTCGAATTTTTCGGAAAGAGCAAATGCGTCCGCAACACTTCCTGCGAATCCTACGGCAACTTTATTATTATATACGGTTTTAACCTTTTCAGCGGTGTGCTTCATGATTGTGTTTTCTCCGAAGGTTACCTGACCGTCCCCTCCTATTGCGATTTTACCGTTGCGCTTTACGGCAAGTATCGTTGTAGCACGAAACATTTTATTACTCTCCTTTGACTTATAAAATATCCTAGTTATTATATATTATACCAAAATAAAATTCTTCGCAAATAATGAAGTAAATATTAATATGTTATTAATACTATCACCGAATTTATTTCCCGATATGTAAGGGGCATACAAAAAAAAGATAGTTTAATAATTTTTTTATTGACATAAAAGCGATAATTGTGTATTATCTTTTTTGTGTTTTTTGGCATAACCAATAGTTTATACATAATCAGAGTGTATAATTAATTTAGTAAACACAGGAAAGGACTGTAAATTATGGAAAAGCATGAAAGAAGAGTCGGTACCGTATCAAGAGGTATCCGTTGTCCTATCATCCGTTCAGGTGATGATCTAGCTCAGATAGTAACCCAAAGTGTATTGGAAGCCGCAGAATATGAGAACTTCGAGATTAAAGACCGTGATGTTATCGCAATCACAGAGTCTGTAGTAGCTCGTTCGCAAGGCAATTACGCAACTATCGACGATATTGCGCAGGATGTTAAAGCAAAAACAGATAATGGCACTATCGGTGTCATCTTCCCGATTCTTTCACGCAACCGTTTTGCAGTTTGCTTAAAGGGTATTGCAAAGGGAGCAAAAAAGGTAGTGCTTATGCTTACTTACCCCTCCGACGAAGTAGGAAACGAATTGGTTTCTCTCGATAAACTTGACGAAGCCGGCATCAACCCCTACTCTGACGTTCTCACATTGGAAAGATACAGAGAACTTTTCGGAGAGAATCTTCACGAATTCACCGGAGTCGATTATGTTGAATACTACGCATCAATAATCGAAGAAATGGGTGCCGAAGCTCAAATCATCTTTGCGAATCAACCCAAAACAATCCTTGATTATACAGATAATGTCATCACTTGCGACATTCACACCCGCACGAGAACAAAACGACTTCTTACCAAAGCAGGAGCAAAAATCGTACTCGGCCTTGACGACATCTTAACATCTTCCGTTAACGGAAGCGGATTTAACGAAACATACGGTCTTTTAGGTTCCAACAAAGCAACTGAAGAACAAATCAAACTCTTCCCGAGAGATTGCACAGAACTTGTTAAAACGATTCAAAGCAAGATTTTGGAAAAAACAGGCAAATGCGTTGAAGTAATGGTTTACGGTGATGGAGCTTTCAAAGATCCGATGGGGAAAATATGGGAGCTTGCAGACCCTGTAGTATCTCCCGCATATACAGAAGGGCTTATCGGAACACCGAACGAACTTAAGCTTAAGTATCTTGCCGACAACGATTTCAAACATCTTTCCGGTGAAGAACTCAAACAGGCTATATCCGACAGCATCAAAGCCAAGGACGGAAACCTTGTAGGCAAAATGGCATCGGAAGGCACAACACCGAGAAAACTCACCGACCTTATCGGCTCGCTTTGCGACTTAACAAGCGGTTCAGGAGATAAAGGCACACCAGTAGTTCTCGTACAGGGATACTTCGACAATTATACAAACTGATTTTATCAATCAATTTAGGCAGACCTTGTCAGAAGGTCTGCTTTTTTAATGTATGAAAGCGACAGATGCGCAGAGAACCGGCCCCGATGATTGTTTTCGTGATTTTGGGTAAATTTTGCTACATCGGGACCAGGTCTTACTGAACACCTTTTATTTATTCTATATATGCCAATATCCAAAAAAACAAAAAAGGCACTTCCGTGCCTTTCCCTCTCATTAACCGCCGAGGTAAGCCTTTTTAACTTCTTCACTGGCAAGCAATTCTTCTCCCGAACCGGAAAGAACGATTTTGCCCGACTCCAAAACATATCCTCTGTGAGCAATCGACAATGCCATATTTGCATTCTGCTCAACCAAAAGTATCGTGGTTCCCGACTCATTAAGCTCTTTGATTATCTCAAATATCTGCTCTACCAATATCGGCGCAAGCCCCATAGAAGGTTCGTCCAGCATTATCATTTTGGGTTTGCTCATAAGCGCTCTGCCTATTGCCAACATCTGCTGTTCGCCTCCGGAAAGCGTTCCTGCTACTTGATTTCTTCTTTCTTTAAGTCTTGGGAAACGCTCGAAAACTTCTTCCATCATAGGCTTGATTTCTTCCTTAGGTGCGATATATCCGCCCATTTCCAGATTTTCTTCAACGCTGAGCTGTTGGAAAATTCTTCTGCCCTCAGGCACGTGGGAAAGTCCCATTCTGGTTACCATATATGCGGGTACACCATTAAGCTTCTTATCTGTAAATGTAATTTCGCCTGTTTTGGCGCTCAATACACCGGATATGGTCTTAAGTGTGGTGCTTTTGCCTGCTCCGTTAGCGCCTATAAGGGTAACAATCTCACCCTCTTTTACTTCAAAGCTGATATCCTTTATTGCATGGATAGCTCCGTAATATACATTGATATTGTTTACTTTTAACATACCTATTTACCCCCCTGCTGTTTGCCCAAATATGCTTCGATAACAGCCGGATTGGCTTTTATTTCATCGGGAGTTCCCTTTGCGATTATTTTTCCGTAGTTAAGTACGGCAATACCTTCGCATACACCCATGACAAGGTTCATATCATGCTCGATAAGCATTATCGCAATTTGGAAAGAATCTCTGATTTTTCTTATATTCTCCATAAGTTCCGCCGTTTCCGAAGGGTTCATTCCTGCGGCAGGTTCGTCCAACAAAAGGAGTTTCGGATTTGTGGCAAGGGCTCTGATTATTTCAAGTCGTCTTTGTACACCGTATGGCAAACTGCCTGCCTGAGAATCAGCATACTTTTGCATATCAAACACACCCAAAAGTTCCATTGCCTTTTCGGTTTCTGCCTTTTCCTGTCTGAAATACTTCGGTGTATGCAAAAGCGAGTCAAAGAACTTGGCATCGTAGTCGTTATGAAGTCCTACTTTAATGTTATCAATAACGCTCATATTATCAAACAAGCGGATATTTTGGAAAGTTCTCGCAATACCCATTCTGTTAACCTGCGATGCACTTTTTCCTGCTGTTGCCACACCGTTTAATATAATAGAGCCTCTCGTCGGCTGATACACATTGGTAAGCAGGTTAAATACAGTCGTCTTTCCTGCTCCGTTAGGGCCTATAAGACCGCAGATCTCCGTCTGTCCCACTACCACATTAAAATCATCAACCGCAGTGAGTCCTCCGAAATCTATTCCGAGATGATGAGCGGAAAGTGCCGGAGTTTTATCAATATCCCTTTCGGGAACAATAGCTTTGCTTGGTACGGGTACCATTTTATCACGCATCGATTATTCCTCCTTGCTTTCCTTCTTTGATTTCAATTTTCCGATAGCCTTTTTAAGATCAAGGCTTTCTTTTATGCCGCTGAACTGCTCAGATGAGTTGATGAGCATTATCATAATAAGTACCAATGAATATATTATCATTCGGTAGTCCTGAAGTCCTCTTAATACTTCGGGCAATATATACAATACCGTTGCCGAAATGATAGAACCTCTTATGCTGCCAAGGCCGCCGAGAACAACGAATACCAATATTTCTATCGACTTATTGTAATCGAAAGTGCCTGCTGTGAGAATTGATATATTGTGTCCGTACAATACACCTGCAACACCTGCAAAAAATGCTGCAACAACGAATGCGAGGAGTCTGTAATAAGTAACATTGATTCCGCTTGCCTCTGATGCGATTCTGTTATCTCTTATTGATTTTATCGCACGACCCTGCCCCGATTCGGTAAGGTTTGTAATAAGGATTACGGAAATTATGGTTACAACAAATGCAATTATATATGTGGAATCCTGCGGAGTTCCTTTAAGACCGGATGCACCGCCCGTAAATTCGAGGTTGATGATTACGCTTCTGATGATTTCCCCAAAAGCAAGCGTTACTATGGCAAGGTAATCGCCCTTTAATTTTAATACGGGAATACCTATAATAACGCCGAATACAGCGGCAACCAATCCGCCGATGAGCATTGCAAGAGGAAATCTTATAACAGTAGGTAAAATATCAGCCATTACACTTGAGAATATACATCCCGCATATGCCCCTACCGACATAAAGCCCGCATGTCCCAAAGTCAATTCGCCCAAAAATCCTATCGTCAAGTTAAGCGATACCGCAAGAATAATATTTACGCAAATAGGTACAAGCCAAGCCTGAAGTTTTCTTGAAGCTATGCCTGTTTCCACCATTACCAATGAGAATACTAACATTAAAACCAAAATGCCGTATGTGATGTACTTGTCTTTTACTTTCTTTATTTTCATGTTTTACACCTACACCTTCTCATTGTTCTTCTTACCGAGAAGACCTGTAGGTCTAACCCAGAGAATGATAATCAATATAGTAAATACTATAGCGTCCGATAATTCCGTTGAAATATAAGCCTTTGACATATTTTCTATAACACCGAGCAATATTCCGCCGAGCATAGCCCCCGGAATAGAACCTATACCACCGAATACAGCGGCAACGAAAGCCTTGATACCGGGCATAGAGCCGGAATACGGGCCGATAAAGTTATATGTAGCACCATAGAAAACACCTGCGGCAACGGCTAATGCCGAACCTATAGCAAATGTAGTCGAAATTGTTCTGTTTACATTTATTCCCATGAGCTCTGCTGCTTCTTTGTCTTCGCTGACTGCTTTCATAGCCTTGCCCATTTTGGAATGATTGATAAATAAAGTCAATGCCACCATAATTACCACGGAAACCGTGAGAGTAGCCACACTTTCACCTTTTATGGTGAGTCCTCCGAGTTCAAGCGGAGAGAATGTTATTACTTTCGGGAAACTCTTTTGAGTAGAGCCGAAAATAAGAAGTGCTATATTTTGAAGCAAATAACTAACCCCGATAGCCGTTATCAAAACAGCAAGCGGAGATGCTTTTCTTAAAGGTTTATAGGCAACTCTCTCAATAGTCATACCCAAAATCATACAAAAAATCACCGCAAGAATAATTGCGAGGATTACGGGAAGTTTAAGAAGAGAGATCAGTACATATACGCAAAAAGCCGCAACCATTATTATATCGCCATGGGCAAAGTTAAGCATTTTGGCAATGCCGTAAACCATCGTGTATCCCAATGCAATAAGTGCATAAATACTTCCGAGGCTAAGCCCGCTTATCAATGTAGATAAAAAGTCCATAGTGTAACCTCATTCGTTATCATAAAGCGGAAGATAACTTCCGCTTTATGTGTATTTCGGTTTTAAATTTTAGAATAAACCTGTTTTAATAATTATTTTGTGTATACTTCGTAAGCGCCGTTTCTGATAACAACTGCCATAGGTGCTTTATCGGGTTCACCGTTTTCATCCCATGACATAGCGTTTCCTGTAGCACCGTCGATTGTGATTTCTGTCATTGCAGCTACCAAAGCGTCGTTGAAGTTTTCGTCTGTGGGAACAGCACCTGATTTTTCAAGAGCTGCTTTTACTGCGTATACTGCATCGTATGCGTCAGCTGCGAACTGGTCCGGTGTAGCATTGAATGCTGCTTTGTATTTGTCAACAAAGTTTTTAACAACGGGTTCTTCTGAGTTTGCTGCGAACGGTGTTAAGAGCATAACGCCTTCTGTAAGAGCTAAGTTGTCTTCGCCGATTTTTTCGAGGATACCATCCATACCGTCTGTACCGAAGAATACTACATCAAGTCCTTCTGCATTTGCCTGTGTGAGAACATATGCTGCTTCCTGAGCGTAAAGCGGGAGGAATACAAGGTCAGCACCTGAGTTTTTGATAGCCTGAAGCTGTACTGAGAAGTCTGTGTTTGACTGGTTTGTGAATGCCTGTGCTGTAACTACGTTAAGACCAAGTTCTGCAGCTTTTGCTGTGAATGCATCATAAAGACCGTTTGAGTAGTCATTTGATTTGTCATAGAGAACTGCAACTTTTGAGCTGAGCTGGTTTTCATAGATGAACTGAGCTGAATATGTACCCTGGTCTGCATCCTGGAAGCAAACTCTGAAGCATGTAGGATACTGTGTGCATTCGAGCTGTGAACCTGACGGTGTGATCATCAAAATACCATCTTTGTTAACTTCTTCAGAAACTGCTATGCAAGAACCGCTTGTTGTAGCGCCCAAAGAAACGTTCATTCCTTTGTCCATAAGTGTTGCATAAGCGTTAACTGCTTTAACTGCGTCTGCTTCATCATCTTCAAATTCGAGTTTGAGTTTCATGCCGTTAACTCCGCCGTTTTCGTTGATTTCGTCTACAGCGATTGCAGCACCGTTTTTAACAGATGTTCCGTATGTAGCGTAGTCGCCTGTGATAGGTCCTATACCTCCGAGTACTATGTACTCTTCATCCGAGTCTGCATTGTTTGAGCAGCCTGCGAACATTGATACTGCCATGCAGCATACTAATAAGATTGCAAATAATTTTTTCATATATTTCCCCCTATAAATGGATTTTTATATTAAAAAGCGGTTTCCCTTTGCAGGAAACCGCTTCTAATATCACATATAATTATACCTTAAGCAACGCTGCTTAAGCCTTGATTCCCTACAATAACAAAATTATTAAGATTACTAAGTAAGCCTGCAAATGCAAGCACAATAATGCCGAGGATAATAATACCCACGGCCTTAATAATAGCTAAAGCTAAGAGAACAACGAGCATATTTAATTTTGAAACTTTTGTATTCATGTTATTAAACATTATTTTGTTCTCCTTTCCTTAAGCTACTTTCGGCTTAATGATTTTATTTCGCAAGAAATTATGGTTTATATTACTACCATTTTTTTATTTTGTCAATAACTTTTTTTCATTAATTTCCAATTTATTTCATAAATGGCTTATTTAACGCATAAATTTCTATTGATTTATCATTTGAGGTGAGTAAAATCATGCAAAAAAAGACCCGAATCATTGTACTGAGTGCATTTTTTTCTATACTGCTTGTAATTTCCGTCATAAGGTTCAATGCAAAAGATAAAGAGAATTTATCAATAGTAAATAACGATGTCATAACCGTTTTAATAGATGCAGGACATGGAGGAGATGACCCGGGAAGTGTTGTTGAAGAGGTACAAGAAGCCGAAATTAATCTTAAGATTGCACTGTACCTGAAAGAAATTCTTCTGGAAAACGGTTTTGATGTCATAATGACCAGGTCTGACGAAAACGGCTTAACTTTTTCCGACCAACCAAAGTGGAATAAAATTGATGATATGGCATACCGCCGCAAAATAATCGACTCAGCCCCGTATGATATCATGATAAGCATACATCAAAATTATTACACCGACAAAAGCGTGAGAGGCTCTCAGGTATTTTTTTCCTCCTGTCTAAGTGAGAATGAATATTTGGCAAACTCCATACAAACCGAATTAAAATCTATTTCCAAAGTTACCAATAATCGTCAGGTTGCCAGAAACGACGAATACATCGTGCTTAAAAACAATGCCAAACCCTCTGTTTTGGTGGAGTGTGGGTTTTTGTCAAACAGCGATGAACGATCCATTTTGCAAACCCAAAGTTACCAAATCGAAACAGCCGCTGCCATATATAAGGGCTTATATAATTACCTTAGCTCCGATTCTTCCGATTCATCAAATCAAATCATGAATTAAACGGCATAATTTGCTCATAATATGTCATGTAATAATATTATTATTTCATTCTCAAAATATATTATCGGCAAATAAAATCGCAAAGCAAAATCAATGTGATTATCTTAAACTCCACATAAAACAATAAGGTGTGGAATATCTCCTCACACCTTATTTTAATTTTTACCGCCCCTTATTTAAGGCATTGCCGCAAATTCTTCCAATGTACGGTAGCCTCCGTTGCGATATTTGAGTGCATTTTCAACACCTATGTATCTATAGTGCCATGGCTCGTATATATACCCTGTAATATCTTCGTATCCATCGGGGTATCTTAATATAAAGCCGTATTCATAGCAATGCTCACTCAGCCACTCAAACTCCTCACTGTCCTCCATTTCCGTAAATAGCGAAAAATAATTACTTCCCCATGTTATATCCATAGTGAGTCCGCTTTGGTGTTCGCTGGCTCCGGGAGCTGCCGTATCGTTTTGGCTGTCGCCGCCTGCTCTGTCGTAGAGATATTGCTGAGTATCGTAGCTTCTATGCCCCGATAATGCATACAAATAATATCCGGCATCGCTTGCGCCTTCAAACATTCGGTATAATGCTTCGATTGCTTCCGTTTCCATGTATGTAACTTCCGAACCTATGGAATATACATAATTAAGCCCCGAATGAGTGGTCAGTTCTCCTGCCGCATAATCCGCAGGGACTTTCGATATCTTGTTGATAAGAAGCAGTTTATCGGAATAATCGGTGGGAGCTAATACTTCCAATTCGATATTTTCGAAATAATCTTCAAATCCAAGCGTTACCGAGTAAGTACCTGTATTTTTCATTACCAATACATTATCTCTTATTACTTCAAGAGCCTCATACGAAATTATATCAATTCCGTCCTCTTTATATGTCGTAACATTGCCGCCCTCGTCAGTTACATCATAGATAAATTCAAAATAAAGTACCGAACCGAGCATAGCCTTATTACCAGTTATGTTTTTCGGCTGTATTTTTATCGATGTAATGTTTTCGGGATTTATTCCCTTATCTTGCGCCCACTTTGCCAGATGCGGATAATCGGTTTCGTTTACCAAAGGCGGTGGCGGCGGTTCGATATGGTTACCGTATAACGAAGCGAATACAAATATCGCAATCAGCAAAACTACCACTATCACAAAATTTCTTATAAACTTTTTAGGTTTAAACTTTAGTTTTTTCTTTCTGACTTTCATATGACTATCTTACCACAAAGATAATCGAAAAATATGACGCATAAAGAAATATGTCAAAAATAATCTCGGTGTAACTTTTTACTTTATAAAGTCAAATTTCGACAATTTAACGATTTAGCCTAATAAATTGCTAAATTAGCTTAATTATATAAACCAAAATTTCCGAATATCACAAACAGACCGAATTTTATTACAAAAGCAACAAAACCCGAATGCAAAAAAAATAAAATTTACTCTTGACAAATTAAAAACACAAGTCTATAATGCGAATATCATTTTCAAGGAGGGTACAAACAAATGACTGATTCAAAAGTTATCATGGCTTCAAATAATTCAGATAACAATACTTTGGCATCAACTATGTCTTGTTGTGCTTCTTCTTTGAATGCTTTAGTTAATTTCGCTCGCAATATCTTTGCGAGCTTTTATTTTATGTTTTATTACTTTATCTACTTTTTCGGATTTCCCGAAACGGTTTGATTTTGTTTGATTTAAAACACTTTTGGTAAATCAGCAGGTCGACCGTTTCAGGCTCGGCCTGCTTTTTTATATATTTATTAATTTTAAGGAGGCTTACTATGAAAAAATTAGTATGCATTATGCTTTCAATACTGCTCGTTGCATCATTATGCGCTTGCAGCACATCATCCGATGAGGACACACTCAAAATAGGAATCATTCAACTTACCGAACATCAGGCTCTTGACTCCGCAAGAGATGGTTTTGTAGACAAACTCAACGAAGCAGGAATCAAGGTTGAGATTGATGTTCAGAATGCTCAAGGCGAACAAACTGTTTGTGCAACTATCGCATCTACAATGGTAAATGACGGAGTTGACCTTATTCTCGCAATCGCCACACCGGCAGCTCAGGCCGCAGCTCAGGCAACAAGCGATATCCCAATTTTGGTTACCGCAGTTACCGACCCTGCAAGCTCAGGTCTTGTTAATTCCAACGAAAACCCGGGAACAAACGTATCCGGTACATCGGACATGAACCCAATCGAAGCTCAGGTAGATCTTCTTCTTAAATTCGTTCCCGATGCAAAAACAGTCGGAATCCTTTACTGCTCAAGCGAAGACAACTCAATTCTTCAAGCAAATATAGCTGAAGAAGCACTAAAGGCTAGAAATGTAAATGTGGTAGTTTTCACAGCATCCGATTCAAGCGAAGTACAATCGGTTACTCAAAGCATGGTAGGTAAAGTTGATGCAGTATACATCCCCACAGACAACCTCATGGCAGACTCAATGAGTGCTATCGGAATGATTTTAACTCCTGCGGGAATCCCCGTAATTGCAGGTGAAGCAAACATGGTTATGGCAGGAGGACTTGCAACATACGGTATAGATTACTACGCACTCGGTCAGAAAACAGCTGAAATGGCTATAGATATCCTCGTAAACGGAGCAGATGTATCAACAATGCCGATCGCTTACTACGATGAAGAAAGTTTATCACTTACGATAAACGAAGAAACATTAAATCAATTAGGTCTTAAAGTACCGGCTGATTTACAATAATAAAGCAGGTAACTACCTAAAGTTCTGCGGATATGTGTAATACTATGCCGCAGAACTTATTTATACAATTTCGGCAAATTTCACTTAATAAATCACTGCCATATAAATAGGGCAAACTCTTTTGGTACATATAAAGCCCGAAAGAGCTACCCCGCCTACTACGACAACATATACAAATTAACAAGGTTTCAGAGGAGATAATTTACAATGGGCTTCATTCAATCATTCATGAAAGCGGTTCCCGGAGCCGTGGCGCAGGGAACTCTATGGGGAATCATGGCCATAGGCGTTTTCATTACTTTTAAAGTATTAAATTATTCGGATCTTACTGTTGATAACAGTTTCTGCACGGGCGGTGCGGTCAGTGCCATGTGCATCATTGCAGGGGTATCTCCCATCATTTCACTGCCGGTTGCAATGGTATGCGGTATGTTGGCAGGGCTTATAACAGCACTTTTAAATACTAAATTAAAGATTCCTGCCATTCTTTCGGGCATCTTGACACAGCTTGCACTTTATTCTATCAATATGAGAATAATGCAAAGGGCAAATGTTTCGCTTCTTAAAGAAGAAACATTACTCTCTCTTCGTAATGTAACTTCTTCTATAGTAATAGGTTTAGCAGTTGTTGCAATTTTGATTGCGTTTTTATATTGGTTTTTCGGCACGGAAATCGGCTGTGCTCTCAGAGCTACAGGCAATAACGAAAAAATGTCGAATGCACTCGGAGTTAATACCGATAATATGAAAATTTTGGCTCTCATGATATCAAACGGCATCGTCGCCTTATCGGGAGCATTGCTTGCGCAATATCAGGGATATGCCGATATCAATATGGGCAGAGGCGCTATAGTAATCGGATTGGCAAGCGTTATTATCGGCGAAGTCATCTTCGGCAAAAATGCGAACTTCGGAGTAAAGCTTGTAGGCACAGTTTTCGGCGGAATCGTATACTATCTTATTATCAATCTCGTACTTCAGGCAGGCCTCAGCACAACGGATCTTAAGCTTTTCAGTGCATTGACCGTGGCAGTTGCTTTGTCGATACCGAATTTCAGAAAAAACAAGGCACACGGAGGCAGAAAGTAATGTTAGATGTATCAAATATAAACAAAACATTTAATGCAGGTACAATTAACGAAAACCATGCAATCAAAGATTTGTCGATGCATTTTGACAAAGGCGACTATGTTGCGGTAATCGGAGGCAACGGTGCAGGAAAATCGACCATGCTCAATCTCATTTCGGGAGGCCTCAGCGTTGACAGCGGGAAAATAACTCTTGATAATCAAGACATTACCAAAATGCCCGAACACAAGAGAGCCAAATACATAGGCAGGGTTTTCCAAGACCCGATGATGGGCACAGCCGCAGACATGCTCATTGAAGAAAATATGGCAATGGCATACAGAAGAGGTAAAAAGCGTGGTTTCGGCTGGTACACAAGTGCACAGGAAAGAGAGATGTTTTGTGAAATGCTCTTAAAGCTCGGACTCGGCCTTGAAGATCGTTTGAGTGCCAAAATAGGGTTGCTCAGCGGAGGGCAAAGACAAGCGGTTACTCTTCTTATGGCAACCATGAACGAACCGAAACTTTTACTTTTAGACGAACACACAGCGGCACTCGATCCGAAAACAGCCGCAAAAGTAATGGAAATATCAAACGAAATCATCACCGAGAAGCACCTCACGACGCTTATGGTTACTCACAACATGAAAGATGCTATCACATACGGAAATCGCCTTATTATGATGAATAAGGGGCAAATCGTCTTGGATATCAGGGGTGAAGAGAAGCAAAAACTCACCGTTAATGAGCTTATAGAGCGTTTTTCCACAGTCAGCGGAGATGAAGTGGTAGACGAAAAGCTTTTGTTGTCGTAAAATTCAGATACCTATAATGATTTATATATTTATTTTAATGCCTCCCGTATGGGAGGTTTTTTACGGGCAGAATACTCTGAGAACTGGTCTCGATGAATGGATTTTCGTGGTTTTAGGGGAATTTTATTATCAAAGGACCAGTTCTCTATATCCTATTATTATCTACCTCTTATCTTTCTTCACTACCCCACAAAAAACGCCCTGTCGCCTCACCACAGCAAGACGACAGAGCATTTTCGGTGGTATACTTTATATATAAAACTTATATATAACTTATTTACAATTGCAATTGCTGCCCGAACAGCACTTTGAAGCAGGACAGCCTATGCATTTTTGACCGCTTTTCTTTGCCTTATATATATATACCGATGCTCCGGCGATAATACCTATGATTACCAATGCAATTACAATATTTTCCATATTACTTATTTCCTTTTAAACTATATTCTTTTGCTACAGCCTTATCCGAGCGAATCATTAAGTATACTGCAACACCTACCATTATAGCTACTGCAATAAGTCCGGGAACAAAACCCTGTCCTACGCTGCCTTCGGTAATGAGCGTACCGATTTGGTATATCAAGAATGCCACGGTGTATCCTGTGCAAAGCTGCAATGCAACTCCGCCGAACATCCATTTTCTGTCTTTGATTTCCGAATGCATAGCGCCTATTGCGGCAAAGCAAGGCGGTGTAAACAGGTTAAACATAAGGCATGCAAGTGCTGCGGCTTTTGTAATTCCGATTACTGCGGCAACTTCCGATGCACCACTTTCCAATACCAAGTCATCAACATTGATAAAGTTTGTGATACCATAGCAAACCGCAATCGTTCCGACAACATTTTCTTTTGCAATAAAGCCTGTAACGGCTGCTGCTGCCAACTGCCATACGCCGAATCCCAGAGGAATAAGCAAAACTGCAAACGGACGAGCAATGCTTGCCAAAATAGATGTATCTGCCATTCCTTCTCCCACAAGTTGGAAGTTCCAGTTGAATGCCTGCATTATCTGAACCAATGTGTTGCAGATGAGTATGATAGTACCTGCCTTTACAATGTATGCCCAACCACGAGATACCATTGAAAGGAATGCTCTCTTTATTGAAGGAACTTTATATTCCGGAAGTTCTATAATAAAGAAGGATTTACGATTTTTGTATCCGGCAATCTTGTTAACGAGCAATGCGCCCAAGAATATAAGAAAAATTCCCACAAAGTACATAAGAGTTCCTACCCATGCCGAATCTGCAAAGAATACACTTGTAAACAATGCGATTACCGGAAGCTTCGCTCCGCACGGCATGAACGGTGAAAGCATTGCCGTTGCACGGCGTTCTCTTTCGTTACGAATTGTACGGCATGCCATAATACCCGGAATAGCGCAACCTGTTGTAATAACAAACGGAATTACCGATTTACCCGAAAGACCTACTTTCTTAAAGATAGGATCCAATACAACCGAAACTCTTGCCATGTATCCGCAATCTTCCAAAAGTGCAATAAGGAAGTACATTATCATAACCAAAGGCAAGAATCCTATAACAGCACCAACGCCTCCGATTATACCGTCAACCAAGATAGCCTGCAAAAGCGGATGTGCGTTTTCTACCAAACCTGCAACCCAGCCTTGGAAAATTTCGATCCAGCCTGTGAGGATATCTGCAAGCCATGGGCCCAATGTTGCCTGCGAAATATTAAATACGCAGAACATTACAACAGCAAAAATAGGAATACCCAACCATTTATTTGTGAGAACAGCGTCGATTTTGTCGCTTATGCTTACATCTTTGGTAAATACTTTACGAGTTTCTACCTCGCTTACCAATTTGTTAACATATTCGAAACGCTTACGGTCTGCTTCTTCTACAGCCTTTTTATCCGTCAAATCTATATTTTCCTGCACATACGGTGCTTTCTGATGCTTGCCGATTTGCGAAAGTGCTGCTTCAACTACTTCTTTTAACCCTTCGCTTGATGTGGAAACAGTTTCAAAAACAGGGCAGCCGAGTTTTTCGGAAAGAACCTTTGCATCAATTACGGTTTCTTTCTTTTCATTGATATCGCTCTTGTTAAGTGCAACAACAACGGGAATTCCAAGTTCCAAAAGCTGGGTAGTGAAGAACAAGCTTCTGCTTAAGTTGGTTGCATCTACGATATTAATGATAGCATCGGGGTTTTCGTTCTTAACATAAGAACTTGTAATGCTTTCTTCCGATGTAAACGGCGACATTGAATATGCGCCCGGCAAGTCAACTGCCGTAATTTCCTGTGAGGTGTATGCCTTTTTAATAGGCCACTCTTTTTTCTCAACGGTAACCCCTGCCCAGTTGCCGACTTTTTCGTTACGTCCGGTAAGCGCATTGTACATAGTCGTTTTACCTGAGTTTGGGTTGCCTGTTAAAGCAATTCTCATATGTATTTCTCCTTATTTTAAATAATTTTATATGTAATATTGTGTGGAATAATTACCGAAGTTTTAAGTTAGGCTAAGCTAACTTATCTCCAAACAATAAGCAGATACTATCTGCCTACGTTAAATAAGTATAGCTTCTGCCAATTGATTATCTATATTGTATCTTCCGTCCTTTATGGAAACAACGCATCCACCCTTTAAGTGAGATATCACGGTTATCGGCTCTCCGCTGTAGCAACCGAGCGAAAACAAGAACGATTCCAATTCTTCATCATCCGTTTCGATTTGCTTGATTATATATTCTTTTCTTTCCTCTGCATCTTTTAAATTCATACTACCACCAAATTCCGTAATGAGCTAAGCTCATCTTCTAAGTTAGCTTTTGCTAACTCTTGGTGTATTTTATACCATTAATCTCTGCTTGTCAAGAATTTTTTAAATAAAATTTCTTTTTTTGCCAAGTATTTTTTCTCCACCTATCTGCAAAATATGAGATACATTAAAATATATTTTCACTTCCCTATACGCTATAAAATAAATATGTTACAATAGCTTAACAACATTACAAAACAAACGAGGAAACAATGAGTAAGATTAAAAACGAACCGAAAATCAAAAACAAAATCATAGCAGCCATTAGAGAACAACTGGAGCATCGTGCCCTATGGATGTTTTTATTATGCGATGAAGCTTCCAAAAAAGGCCTCGAAGCATCTTCCTATGCTCCCGATGCCATAAAGCGCTGCGGTCTTTACCAAGGCGGGCTTCTTCGTCAAAAAGCAGGCGGAGGAGAATCATTAAAAGGACTTAAGAAAACACTTTTCTCCAAATTCGCCCAATGGGTATTCGAAATGGATATCCTTTCCTGCGATGATGACCACCTCGATATTGATTTTCACTACTGCCCCTTGGTCAAAGCTTGGCAAAAACAAGGCTGCTCCGATGAAGAAATAGCTCTCCTTTGCGATCATGCAATGTGCGGTGACAGAGGCATAGCAGAAAGCTTCGGATGCGAACTCAACCTTTTAAAGACCATTGCCAAAGGCGATGATATTTGTCAAATAAGATTCGTAAGAAAAAATAATTAATCAGCTGTAAACAAAAACCGCACCGATAACTACATTCGGTGCGATTTTTATTGCTATAAAGCCTCAAGGCTATTCTTACTTTTATCCTTTTTATTTAAATATATATAGTAT
>CAZXWI010000014.1:0-24575 GCA_964644555.1 uncultured Lachnospiraceae bacterium
TGGCAAATCATTTGCCATATACGGCAAAATATAATTGTAATTATATGAGTTATTGTGTATATAGCTACAAACTATCATTCGAGATTGTTCCAATCTCTCATTTGGCAAACTCCGTTTGCCTTAAACTCTGCGCAAGATAATATTTTATAAGTAAACTTTAAAATATTATCTTACTTGAGTTTAACCGTTTGTAAATTTTATTACAAAATTGTTACTTTTATCTTTATAAATCGAACTCGGTTTGATATAATGAGAAAGATGTAACAGTTTGGAGGATTTAATCATGACCCGTTATGGTTTTGTACTTAGTTCCGACGGAGCTAAAAGTTCATTTGAGATTGGTGCATGGAAAGCACTCAGAGAGCTTAATTTGGATATAAGTGCTGTTTCAGGCTCTTTTGTAGGGGCTTTAAATGCAGCATTGATAGCTCAAAATGACTTTGAAAAAGCCGTAAGATTCTGGAGGCATGTTTCCGCAAAAGAGCTTCTCGGAGTAAACAGACATATTGCTCAGCGTTACACCGAAGAATGGTCACGCACGGATACAAAAGCATTCAAGAAAAACTACATGATGTATGTTAACGGAAAAAGCGAAGAACTTGATCCGCTCAGAGATGTTATAAATATGTTTATCGATGAGAGGGCTGTCAGAAAATCGAATATAGATTTCGGTTTTATTTCCATATCACTCCAAACGCTTGAAGCTGAAATGCTCACACTCAAAACCATACCCAATGGCAAGCTCAATCAATACCTGCTTGCAGCCGCATGCTTTCCGCAAATAACCCAAACCAACAGAGCCGCAGATGCTCAATTTTCAGCTCAATATTCTCCTTACATCATTGCGGAAAAATTCAAATCGGATATTATCATCTCAACCGATGATGTTAATATCGTGCCGCCGTCATTAAAAGCAAACGTGGAAATAATCAAATCGTCCGAAGCCATGGAACTCAACATCAACGAGTCGGCTGAAGAGATGAAAAAGAATATAATAATGGGTTATACCGACACACTCAAAGCTTTCCATCCATCGAAATGCAAAAAATATTTCGTACCCGATGCTCAGCCTTGCGAAAAGGTAAACCAATTCAAAGCAAAGGTTACTTCCCCCGTTAACAAAAAACAGGTGGAATACCATTTGCACATGACCTTACGAATCAAAGAAGTAACACCGAAAAATGTAAATATAAGACTTAATCAGATGATGAAAGCCGGTGATGTGGTTTGCGATGATTTGTATTATTCGCTTTTGGAAAATGCCGCTTTGATTTTGGGCGTTCCGACAAACGAAACATATACACCCGACAAACTCGTTGAAGCAATCACAAAAACGGCAACAGCAAGGATAAAAGAAAATAAACCCATTCTTTCAAAGAACGGATTTATTAAAGAATTGTTTATATCGGCATCAAACGAAGCCAATTCGTATCCGAATTCGAATTTGTTCGTTCAATACTTATTACTTCTTTTGTCGTGCAAACCTCAGCTTTATCCGAAAATAATGCCGATGTTAGCCAAAATGAATGTAAAAACGTTGGCTGCCTTTGCCACTGTAATATACTTGTTATTCTAAATTTCGATGGGGTCAGATACGCTGTCGCGTCTGGCAACATTGAGAAAATAATCCATATCCCTTACAAATTTCATATCAGACAAGGTTTTCACCGCTGTATTCAATGCAATCAGCGGTGTATTATTTTCTTTGCTCAAATGAGCAAGCATTATTTTTTCTACCCCCGAAGATATAAGATTGCAAAGCGCCTTTGCGGCTGTTTCGTTGGAAAGATGTCCTTTATCCGATAATATTCTTTGCTTTAAAAATGCAGGATAGCTTCCTTCTTTGAGCATGGCAACATCATGATTGGATTCAAACAAAATTCCTTTACACGAAGACAAATTATTCATTATTTCATCGGTCAAAATGCCTGTATCGGTGGCAAGACCCATTTTTGCATCTCCGTTATCGAAAACATATCCGACAGGCTCTGTAGCATCATGTGAAATATTAAAGGAAGTTACATTTAAACTTCCTTTGATATCAACAGGTGTACCTGTTTTAAATATATGTACACAGTCCTCATCTGGGTAATCCCTTTGCTTTTTTAATGCTTCGTAGGTTAATTCGTTACAATACACGGGAATGTGAAACTTTCGTGATAGTACACCGAGTGCCGAAACATGGTCTGTATGCTCATGAGTAATGAATACAGCATTGATATCCCCTAATTCGATTTCGAGAGAGGTTAATTCGGTTTGTATTCTTTTGCAATTAAATCCTGCATCTACCAGCACTTTTACATCATTTGATTCTATGAGTATGGAATTTCCGGAAGAACCCGAAAATAGCGGAGTCAACTTCATTATTCTTCACTTACTCTCTTTATGTCCGCTCCGAGAGCCGCATAATTCTCAACGAGGTTTTCGTAACCTCTTTCAATATATTCGATATTATATATTTCGGTAGTTCCTTCGGCAATGAATCCGGCAACTACCATGGCGGCACCTGCTCTTAAATCGGTTGCGTAAATTTTAGCACCGCTAAGAGATTCTACTCCGTTAAACATGGCAACATTGCCGCCCGAAACCATGATATCGGCACCCATTCTTTGAAGTTCTCCGACATATTTAAAGCGGCTTTCGAATATATTCTCGGTTATTGTACTTGTGCCTTCTGCAATGCACATCAATACGCCCATGGGCTGCTGTAAATCGGTCGGAAAACCGGGATACGGCATGGTTTTGACATTACAGGATTTGAGGGGACGGTGTCCTATAACACGAATGGAGTCATCATACTCGATTACTTCGTTGCCCATTTCTCTGAGCTTGGCGGTTAAGGATTCCAAGTGTTCGGGAATTATGTTTTTGATAAGCACATTACCCTGAGTAGCCGCAGCCGCAATCATATATGTGCCTGCTTGGATTTGGTCGGGTACTACGGAATAAGTTGCTCCGTGAAGCGACTTAACGCCCTTGATTTTTATGGTATCCGTGCCTGCTCCGTGAATCTTGGCACCCATGAGGTTAAGGCAGTTTGCTATATCGACAACATGAGGTTCTTTGGCGGCATTATCTATAACCGTTGTACCCTCCGCCATAACTGCCGCAAGCATAGTGTTGATGGTAGCACCGACGCTGACCACATCAAAGTATATGTCGCAGCCAACAAGCTTATCGGCATAGGCATCGATATATCCGCCTTTTATTTCGATTTGAGCGCCCAATGCCTTGAATGCCTTTATGTGCAAATCAATCGGACGAGCCCCTATGGCGCAGCCTCCGGGAAGAGGAAGTCTGACCTTTTTATATTTGGTGAGAAGAGCCCCTATCATGTAGTAAGATGCTCTCATTTTGGTACATTCTTCTTCGATATTCGATATATTATCGTATGAAATACCTTTGGGGTCGATGGTAAGTTTATCGCCGTCTTTTTTTAGATCAGCTCCGAACTTCGTGAGCATGGAAATATAATTGCGAATATCACGAATATCCGGAAGATTTTCTATTACCATAACATCATTTGTGAGAATTGCGGCAGGAAGTATGCCCAATGCGGCATTTTTTGCACCGCTGACACTGACCTCTCCGTTTAATACTTTTCCGCCGTTAATGACAATTTTTTCCATGCTTGTTTTAACCTTTCTTTTAATTGTATTTACAGATGAATGTTTTTAATTTTTATATGTAGGGGAAGCCCTAACACCCCCTTTTTACGCCAACGAAGTTGGCTATATACCGGTAGGCGACCGGCTGCACCGCCGACTTAGTCGGCATAAAAAGTTTTTTCGGGGGGTACTCCCACAATAGTGAGTTATTTAACCAACCAATCAAATCGCTTGGGTAACTCACTTCGAAATTCCACATATTCTCCTGTTCGGGGGTGAATAAATCCCAAGAGATACGCATGCAGGAGTTGACCTGTGAATTGTTTGTCTATTGCCCTGTCGTAACCGTAGAGTTTATCGCCCACTATCGGGTGGGATATATATTTCATATGCACCCTTATTTGGTGGGTTCTGCCCGTTTCCAGGGTGAGATTTATGTGAGTGTAGTCATCATATCGATTTACCACTTCGTAGTGAGTTACAGCCCTCTTGGAATTTTGAGCTGTTACGCAAAACGCTTTTCTATCAAGAGGGTTTCTGCCTATCGGAGCATCTATCACACCTTTATCAGATGGGATTATACCATGAACTATGGCGCTGTAGCCTCTGGTAATGGAATGCACGGCAAATTGCTCGGAAAGCTTGTTATGTGCTTCATCGTTTTTTGCAATGACCAAAAGCCCCGATGTTTCTTTATCTATTCTATGAACTATACCCGGTCGTATGACACCGTTTATCGCCGAAAGATGATCCAAATGATACATTAAAGCGTTTACCAATGTGCCTGAGGGGTTACCGTTGGCAGGATGAACAACCATACCCTCAGCTTTATCGACTATTGCAATGTCATCGTCTTCGTAAACTATGTTTATGGGTATATCTTCGGCTGTAACATCAAGCTGCTTCGTATCGGGCAAAGCCGCTTCAACAACAAAGCCCGCTTTTATGCGAAATGATGCTTTCTGAGGTGATCCGTTTACCAAAACGCTCTTTTCGTCAAACAGTACTTTAAGACTTTCTCTGGAAAAACCGTCTGCGTTATCTGCCAAGAATTTATCAAGGCGCATATTATCGCATGAAGATTCCACCTTAATTACTATCTTATCCATAATTACGAAAATTTCTTTACCGACAATTTAATATTGCCTTTTTTTGTATTCCCCGTAATTTCATCGACTATAAATCTGCCCTTTGAACGAACGCTGATGATATCTCCCGGCTTTAAATTTACGCTGGGCTTTGTGCTAGGCACATGGTTGATAAACACCTTTTCACCTTTTACAAATGCCGAAGCCTCGCTACGGGATATTCTGAATACAGTGTGGATTATCGCATCAAGACGCATTGACGGAATAATAACGCTCATATTCGTAAAGTTGGGTTCAACCGCTACAGCTTCATCCAATGGCAGACATTCGACACTTACATCGTATTTATTTATTTTGTATAAATTGTTTTGGATAAACTCGCCCATGGGCGTACTGACAAAGAGCTGAATAGTATCATTTGTAATATTTATATCCCCCACTTTTTCACGCTCTATTCCGAGAGCCAACACACTGCCCAATACATCGGGGTGGGATATTTGTGCGTTTTTCGCTTTTATTTTAACAAGATCTATCGGATAATCTAAAGGAGATATTGTTTCTCCTTTGGGAAATACGCAAAGCATTTTTCTTTCGGCATAATCATGCCCTCCGAAAAATTCGCAATCGCTTTGGGGATATCTTCCGATTTCTCTTTCGATTATATGCTGTAGATTAGGCTCGAAAAAATCGGAATAAATAACGCACCCGGTTTGAGCGGCTTTCAGAGCGCTATCCTCTATTCGAGCTGACAAAAAATCCTTTTGTGCCATATTTTACAACTCCTAAAAACAAACGGAGATATAAATCCCCGTTTTGTAATTTACTTTTATAATCCTACTGAACTTATCAATAACCATATTCGAGTTCGTCATCATCATCCTCATCATAGCTTTCATCATCTATGTAATCGTGATCCATATCGACCTGACTTGTCTGAATTTCGATTCCTTTCGGAGCAGCAACGATGACTTCCTCGGATACTCGCAATAACTGACCTTCCAAGGCATATACAACACCCTGAATAAAATCAAGAAAACGAACCGTGTCGTCGGCTGAAATGCCTTTGACATTGATAACAACCGTCTTTGCTTCCTTAAGTTCATTGCATACAACTTTGGCATCCAATTTTTTCTTTGCTTCTACCACAATCATATCACCTTTCTGCGTTACGGCATGTGATATTTCCTGACGGCGTTCTTCTAACATTTTCTTTGCCTTTTTTTGAGTTTCTTCCCAATTTCCCGCTGTTTGTGCAGTTTCCTCTTCAAGTTCGTCTTCTACTCTTTCAAAGCCGAAAAAATCAAGTATTTTGTCAACTACTTCCATAATTAATATATCTCCTTAACCGTTATTCAAACAGGGCTGTTCCCACTCTTACCATATTAGAACCGCATTTGATTGCAAGTTCGTAATCAGAACTCATTCCCATGGAAAGTATTTCCGTATTAATGTTACCATATTTTGCGTTGTATTTCATTACATTATCGAAAATTTTTCTTGTTTTTTCAAACAATTCCGATAATAATTTTTCATTTTCAGCCTTGGGCGCCATCATCATAAGCCCTTTGACATTTATATTCGAGAAAGTCGATAATTTCTCTATAACTTCATCTAAAACAACAGGGTCAAATCCGTGCTTGGTGATTTCGCCCGAAGGATTTATCTGAATGAGAATGTCAGAAACGGCATTTGTTTTTTTCGAATAATCGTTTATCACTTCGGCAAGCTTAATACTATCAACCGACTGAATCAATTTGACTTTACCCACTACATATTTTACCTTGTTTGTTTGAAGTGTTCCTATGAGATGCCAATCTATATTTGGGGGAAGAACTTCGTATTTATCGCAAAACTCCTTGACTCTGTTTTCGCCGAGGGTGGTTACACCCTCGTTTATCAAGCAGCGAACCTCATCTGCCGAGTGGTTTTTGCTGACTCCCACAAGAGTTACCTTTTCACCTGTAATTAAAGATAAATTATTTATATTCTCCAAAACTCTTTTTACATTATCGCCAATCATAACAAACCTCTGAGTTTAATTTCGTCGCCGTCTGAAATATTTTCGTTTTCGGAAACTTTAAGGTACGCTTTGCCGTTTTCGTAGGCATACACATTTACCTCGATTACCTCTTCGTTTTGTCCGTTTTTAACGGCACGCACATAGCTTTTGCCGTCCTTATCGAAGATGCAATTTTTTTCTATTACATAGCAATCATATGAATCCACATGAGCGTATGCGCTGAGAAGCCTTGAACCGCTTAATGACAAAACATCGTTTCTTAGCGCCACATAAAGCAATTTTTCGTTATCGTAATAGGACACTTTGATAAGCTCTCCGTCGTAGAGCATACCGCTTGATGTTTCAAACTTAAATGCAGGGAAAATGTTAAGAAGATCAATTCTTCTGAAAATAAACTCGAAATACCCTCCCTCGGAATCCATATCGTAATTTTCGAGGATATCGGCATATATTCTCATGCAGGCTTCTTCACCATTTACATATACATCATTAGGAAGCCGGAGTACCACAACAGCGCTTGATGAGGAACTGCTCTTTAATACATAGCTGTCATTCGAAAGGTTCTTATTCGTGCTGAGAGAATCTATTTCGTTTAGGTAGTTCACATCAAGATAATTCAGTTCTTCGAAATTCAAATAATTTTCGTATCCGTCTATTGTATAATACACACTGCCGAAAACGGTAAAATTTAAGTTGTCGGCGGTAAGGGGTATATCGGAAGATGTCAGCATATCTTTGTATTTGGCGAGGAGTTCGTTTAATTCCTCATTCGTAGCGTAGGTATATTGTTTGGCACGCTTCATTATGTATATATTATGCTGAAGTTCATACAGCCTGTCCGCTGCTTTTTTTTCTTCAATGGGTGTAGCACCGTTTTGCAAACTTCGGTTTATATCCTCACATTCGGCTCTTGCATTTGATATTTGGCGGTTGAGAGAACTTACGGAAATATCTTCATTGTTGATAACATATTCTATGGTTTCAATCTTCTCTTTGATGTAGTAATTTGTCGAAAGTTTGTAGTTATCGGATAAAAGTGTGGAAGCCGATATTTTTTCGGATTCGTCAACGAGAAAATTTATCTTTTCGGCACTGTTGAGTATTACATACTCTTCGTTTTTGAAAACATATGCCTTTGCAGCTTCGGTGAAAGTATGGTTTTGCAAAGCAACGAAAGAAGATCTCATTGGGAGCATTTGAATTATCAAATAAGCAAAAAAGAGCAAAACCACCGTTAAAAGAATAAATGTTTTCCTATTCGTTTTTACGATCCTGCTCATTTTCGTTTTATTTCTCATTTGTTCCCTCTTTGTTGTTTTGTTCTATTTTACCATATAGACGGGAATACATAAAGGGCTGAAATGAAAGTTAAGATTAAATTACATTTTCGGTGCAGATTGCTCCCGTGTCTTTATTAAGATACATAAGCCAATACCCCAAATCGGAATTTTTAATTCCGTAAAAGAATTTATATCCGGTCAGTGAGTCAAACGGGCAGTGTGAGGGCTTATTTTCGCCCAATATGCCGAACACATTGTAGGAAGAGCCGAATGAATCGGTGGCAGTGCCTACTATTTTATCGGGAAAATTCGATAATATTGCGTTGGAATAACCTAAAAACAAACTTTGCACCGAAATATATTCTTTGCCGAACAGCACCCTTACATTTGCATTTTCGGGGGATTTTTCATCAAAAATATAAAAGGTGTGTTTGGGTATTTTTATGCCGCTGAAACTCTCGTATACTTCACTAAAGGGCATAAGATTTTCATCTTGTAAAAACGGCATTTCGGGAAGTCCTTTATTTTCAACGGCATTTGAAAATGCGTCTAAAAATTTGTTGATAATATCTCCCATATTCCCCTTTGGGGGTTCTTCGCTTATCAAAAAACTTTTATTTTCGTTATTTTCAGATAAAACCAAAAGAGGTTCTTCGCTCGAAGGGATTTCTTTGGGTAAAAGCAAATCTTTTTCATTGTCTTTTACTTTTTCGGTTTTATTTTCGTTCCACGGCATTTCGAAAAGGAATTTATCGGTATTTATATCTACGATACACACTTTATCAAAAGATATAATCTTGTTTTTCAAAACCGCTGCCGTAATTGTTTTATTTTTAATTAATGAAAAGATATCTGCGGTATAGAGTTTATCATTTTTTGTAAACACAAGGGCAAATTCGCCATTATGAGTATCATTTGCCGTTATGGTAAAAATATATTTATCATTTTCTTCTCGGTAGGTCAAATCAAACATATTAAATAAAATCTCCTTACTTGTAGAATGAAGAGAGGCGAGAGTATATCGCTTTCATTTCAGGATCACGATATGTAAAATAAATTGCATCTTTATCTTTAAAGTCTTTTAGATGGAGGTATGTTTCGTAGGTAAAAACCGACTTGGTGCAATTTATTTTTCCGAGGTTTTCCGTATATTTGAGGGCATCGTCGGAGAGCATATACAGAGCAAAATCGGCTAAAACTTTATTTTTATTTTCATCACTGCTTTTGTTGAATATATACGATGTTATGCTGTTTACAAATATCATCTTTTCCCCATCATGCGGATAAAGGCAATAATCAAATGCAAAACCTCTGTTTTGATTTTGACGGCGAATGAGAGTATTTAGAGTATCCAAATCAGCACAATAAATAACAGTTTTGCCCGATAAAAAATCGTTTAGGGAATCCTCTTTACTGCGAATATCATGCTCCTTAGGCAGATACCGACTGACTAAGCTAAGGTAGTCGGTAGAATAGCTTCCATCGGAGGATAGGCAAAAGGGTAGATAAGAATATATATCCTCTATCGGGAAATCAATAATATTGTATTCTTCGAGGGTATTATTGGCAGAAAGTTTTTCCAACAAAGATATAAAATCGTCTTTGGATATATTTAAGTTTTTGTCGTAGGAAACACCTAAGGTTTTTGCCGCATCACGGTTAATGAGTATCAAGCTGATATCATAATACATATCTATGATGAGTTTGTCGCTGTATGGGACACTTCTTTGAATGTATTCTTCGTATTGCATTATTATTTTTTCACTTAGTTCGGCAGATGATAAGGCGAGATTTTCATTAGCTGCGTAATCCCCTGTTTTAAGGCGCATAACATCGGGAATGTTTCCTCTTTGGGCATTGAGAATTATTTCCTCGGTGGCGGAGCGTTCGCTCAGGGATGTAAAATTGATAATGAGCGAATTATATCTTTCGCTGTATTCGGAGCATATCGTTCGGATTACGGAATACTTATTGCCCTTTATGGTGGTGGAAGAAGTATCCCAAAAATCTATTACACCGCTGTATGAGGATTTTTCGGGAATGTAGTTAAGCTTGTATTCTATATGGGGAATAAGCGTATAGCGTGATATTACAAAACACATTAAAATAAAAACGGCAAGAAGTGCGGCTTTGTGCTTTATTATATTATGGTAGAGGCACTTATGTTTATTTTTCTTTATATATTTTCTTCTCATTGTCTTTCATGGACAAATATTTATTCTTGGTGGCTATTCCGCCTCTGATGTGGCGCTGAGCCTTGTTTTCGTCCAAAACCTTGCGAACTCCGTCATACAGCCCCGGTGAGATTCGACTAAGTCGCTTGGTCATGTCTTTATGAACGGTGCTTTTGCTTATTCCGAAATACTTGCCGCATTCTCTTACGGTGCAGCGGCTGTCGATTATGTAGTCGGCTTCGTTTAAAACACGATTGGTTAAATCATCTTTCATAGCTATCCTCTTTTTTTGATGTGGTATATACTATGAAAAACATTTCGCTTTTAGAATCAAATATTTATTTTACGAATACTCCTCATCATTTTAGGATAAAATTCTATGAGAATTTACTATTGCAAAAAGCACAAAAAATATAGGCACTATTGATAGGATAAGAGAACGGTTATGTATATTTTTTCGAATGAATGTGGTATACTTAATACAGTATTTTTACAAGCTTTGTTTTGCAATAAAAAGAATTAAGCCTTATTTCATCGGGAGGGCAAGTTGGGCAAATTTACAGTACAATCCGAATATCAGCCTTCGGGAGATCAGCCGAATGCCATCAAAGCATTGGTTATGGGCATTGACGAAGGGATGAAAAAGCAGACACTTTTGGGCGTTACGGGTTCGGGAAAAACCTTTACCATGGCAAAAGTAATAGAGCAGGTGCAAAAACCTACTCTTGTTTTGGCACATAACAAAACTTTGGCAGGGCAACTATACAGTGAATTCAAGAGCTTTTTCCCGGAAAATGCAGTTGAATATTTTGTTAGCTATTACGACTATTACCAGCCGGAGGCTTATGTGCCGGGGCAGGATTTGTACATAGAAAAAGATTCCGATGTCAATGATGATATAGACAAGCTTCGCCACTCCGCCACAAGTGCATTAGCTGAAAGGGACGATGTCATTATAGTGTCGAGCGTAAGCTGCATATACGGGCTTGGCAGCCCTGTGGACTACGAAAACATGGTGCTTTCTCTTCGACCAGGTATGATAAAGGACCGAGATGAAATAATAAGAAAGCTTGTGGATATACAATACACCAGAAACGACATGGATTTTCACCGAGGTACCTTCAGAGTAAAGGGCGATACCATAGAAGTATTTCCTGCGGCAACTTCGGATTACGCAATACGAATAGAGCTTTTCACCGACGAAATAGAAAGGCTCAGCGAAATAAACCCGATAAACGGCAAAGTGATAACATCACGAAACCATGTGAGCATCTATCCTGCTTCGCACTATGTAACAAGCCCTGAAAAATTAAATCATGCCCTTGACAGCATTAAAACAGAGCTTGACGAGAGAATAAAATACTTTAACGAAAAAGGTATGTTGGTGGAAGCTCAAAGGCTGATGCAGCGCACCAATTACGATATGGAAATGCTCAGGGAAATGGGTTATTGCAAAGGCATAGAAAACTACACAAGGCATATCAATAATTCAAAACCGGGAGATGCTCCATTTACATTGATAGACTACTTCCCGAAAGATTTCTTGATGTTTATAGACGAATCCCATGTTACGCTTCCGCAGGTAAGGGGTATGTTCGGTGGAGATCGAAGCAGAAAAGAAAACCTGGTCAATTACGGATTCCGTCTGCCATCGGCATTTGACAACAGACCGCTTAATTTTGACGAATTCGAGGAAAAGCTCAATCAGGTGGTGTATGTTTCGGCAACACCGGGAGAATATGAAAAAGAATTATCGGAGAATATTACCGAGCTTATCGTCAGACCAACGGGACTGCTTGACCCGAAAATTGATGTTGTGCCTACCCTTGGTCAGATAGAGCATTTATTGGGAACGATAAACGAAGAAGTAAAAAAATCAAACAGAGTATTGGTAACAACATTAACCAAACGAATGGCGGAGGATTTGACAAAATACTTAACTCAGGCAGGGGTGGCTTGTCAATATCTTCATTCCGATGTGGATACAGTGGAGCGAATCAAGATAATCAATGACTTAAGAAGCGGTGTATTCGATGTTTTGATAGGAATAAACCTTTTAAGGGAGGGGCTTGATATACCCGAAGTCAGTGTAGTTGCCATACTGGATGCCGACAAGGAAGGGTTCTTGCGAAGCGAAACATCGCTTATTCAGACTATAGGCAGAGCCGCAAGACATGAAAACGGCAGAGTAATAATGTATGCCGATACAATCACAGCCTCCATGCAAAATGCCATAGACGAAACCGAAAGAAGAAGAGAAAAGCAAAGCGAATACAACAAACTTCACAACATTACCCCTAAAGGAATAACAAAGAGAATACAACCGAGTTTAGAAGATGCAATAAGCTCGCAGGAAAATAAACCAATCTCATCAAAAGATACCGTAACGAAATCTTCTCCGGTACAAAAGGCGGAAGATGTCATTGCAAGTCTCGAAACAGAGATGAAAAAAGCTGCCAAGGAACTGGATTTTGAAAGAGCGATGGTATTAAGAGACAGAATAAATAATTTAAAGGCTCAACTTGAAAAAAATGTATAAGATATGTGCAACCTGCGCTTTCGGATTGGAGAGCGTATTAAAAAGAGAAATAATAAATTTAGGTTACGATGTTACCCTATCGCAAAACGGAATGATTGCCGTTACCGGTCAAATCGAAGATGCATTCAAGCTTAATTTGTATCTTAGGTGTGCAAACAGGGTTCTGATTGAAGTAGGAGAATTTAAATCCGAAAGCTTTGATGAACTCTTTGATAATGTATACAATCTGAATTGGAAAGAATATCTACCTAAAAATGCCAAATTCGACATAGAAAAGATAACAAGCGTACACTCAAAGCTGTTTTCAAAGAAAGATTCGCAAAAAATCATCAAAAAGGCGATAGTGGAAAAGCTCAAAAAACAATATAAAACCGATAAAATTGCTGAGGACGGAGCAAACTACCCGATATTTGTGCAAATAAAAAACGATGTGGTATCTATATATCTTAACACATCGGGAGATGGCTTAAACAAAAGAGGCTACCGCCTGAATAAGGGCAAAGCTCCATTGAACGAAACTCTGGCAGCGGGAATAATTTTGTTAAGCGGCTATAGAGGCGAATGTGAATTTGCGGATTTCATGTGCGGAAGCGGCACAATTGCAATAGAAGCCGCCATGATCGGCGCAAATATTCCTCCGGGATTAAACAGAAAATTCCAAATGGAAGAATGGGATATTACTAACAATAAAATATGTGATATAATCAAAAAAGAAGCTATCGGTAATATTACTCACCCTATCGGCAGAATACTTGCATCGGATATTGATTTTATGCAAATAAAAAATGCCAAAGAAAATGCTGCCAGAGCAGGAGTGGGAGAATACATAGCATTTCAAAAGATGGATTTTCGGGATTTTAAGAGCAAAAAATCCAACGGACTAATAGTTTGCAACCCTCCCTACGGTGAGAGGATAGGCGACAAAAAAGAGATGGAAAATCTGTATGCCGACATGAGAAAAGTTTTTGATTCTCTTTGCGGCTGGAGTATGCATGTTATATGCGCTAATCCCGAATTCCAGCGAAATTACGGCAGAAAAGCGGATAAAAACAGAAAGCTTTACAACGGTAATATGCTGTCGTATTTGTACAGCTATAAAAATACAATCAAAAAGGAAGGTAATGATAATGACACACACACTTAAAATCAAAGGGATGCACTGTGCAAAATGCGTTGAAAGAGTAAATAAAGCTTTGAGCGAATTGGACGGAGCTGAAAATGTTGAAGTAGATTTGGAAAACGCTTGCGCAAGCCTTGAAACAAATGCAGCAATCGAAGAAATAAAAGAAGCAGTTGAAGATTTGGGCTTCGAAGTAGTTGAAATAAATTAAGAGAAAGAATAATGAACGAGAAATTACAAGAATTTTTTAAAGAACATAATAAAGTAGCCATAGCCTTTTCGGGAGGAGTAGATTCCACATTCCTCCTTTATGCCGCAAAACAGTGTAATGCCGATGTGAGAGCATATTTTGTAAAGACGGAATTTATCCCGAAATATGTTTTTGACGAAGCAATAAATGTTGCATATGAAGTAGAGGGAGATATGCGTGTGGTAAGAGCTGAAGCCTTAGCAGACCCAAGCGTTACGGATAACGACAGCGACAGATGTTACTATTGCAAAAGAAATATGCTCCAAAGCGTAATCAGAAAAGCATATGCCGATGGATACGAAACGATTTTAGACGGAACAAATGCATCTGATGATGTTGAAGATCGTGCCGGATTCAAGGCAATAAAAGAGCTTAGGGTACTCTCCCCTCTTAGGGACGCAGGAATCACCAAAGAGATGATAAGACAGTATTTGAAAGAAGCGGGAATATCTGTTTGGAACAAGCCTTCTTATTCGTGCTTGGCAACAAGAATCCCTACGGGAGTTAAGATTGACGATAAGAACCTTACAAAGATAGACGCCGGTGAAGCTTATCTTCGAATGAAAGGCTTCTCCGATTTCAGAGTGCGCCTTGAGGGTGAATATGCTAGAATTGAACTGACCGAAGAAGATTATCATAAAGCAATGGAGATTAAAGAGGATATTATAAAAACTTTCCGAAAGTATTTTTACGATGTCATCTTTGACGAAAATTTCAGAAAGAGTATCTAGAAATGAACAAAGACGAACTTTTAAGTCTGCTTGGTGATGTAAAAAGCGGGAATATGCCTATAGAGCATGCGGCAAAGCTGATTCAAAACGAGCCTTATGAGGATTTGGGATATGCCAAAGTAGATCATCACCGAGAACTACAGCAAGGCATAGCCGAAGTCATTTACGGACAAAGCAAAACTAAAGAGCAAATCGAAGGCATATGCCGTGCAATGCTCAAAAAGGGTGCAAAGAATATACTCATAACGAGAGTAAAAAAAGAATCGGCTCAATATTTGTGCGATAGATTTTCTAACACTATCTACAACGAGAGTGCAGGCCTTTGCGTGGTGAATGAGTGCTTAAGCGAAAATTTGCTCGGAAAGATAACCGTTGTTTCGGCAGGCACGAGCGATTTGCCCGTGTGCGAAGAAGCTGCCCTTACCGCAGAACATTTGGGAAGCAAAGTGGATAGGCTTTATGATGCGGGAGTATCGGGCATACACAGGCTTTTAAGCAATCTTGATATGATTGAGGACTCAAGGGTAATAATTGCGGTTGCAGGCATGGAGGGTGCATTGGCAAGCGTGGTCGGAGGGCTGGCAAGCTGCCCTGTTATAGCCGTACCGACAAGTGTGGGATACGGAGCGAACTTCGGAGGAGTCAGTGCATTATTGTCGATGCTTAATTCCTGCGCAGGCGGAGTCAGTGTGGTAAACATTGACAACGGTTTCGGAGCGGGATATTTGGCACATATGATAAACACTATGAAAGGGTTAGAATGAGCAAATTATATTTAAGCTGCCCTATGGGAATAAGCGGAGATATGTTCTGCGGTGCTTTAATAGGGCTTACCGAGGATAAAAATAAAACCATAGAAGAATTAAATGGCATAAACTTTAATGGTGTCGTTCTTACATACCAATCGGAAGATGACGAAAACAATATAGGGCATTTTTCGGTTTTGATAGATGGCAAGGAAGAAAGTGAACATCATCACGGAGTGCATGCACACAGCATATTCAACACGATAGATTTACTTAACTTGGATAACAAGATAAAATCGGATGCAAAGAATGTGTATAATCTGCTACTTGATGCAGAGAGCAAAGCACACGAAATGCCCGTGGAGAAAGTGCATTTGCATGAAGTGGGAAATACAGATGCGATATGCGATATAGTTTGCGCTTGCTATTTGATGAATAAGCTCGGATTGCAAAAACTTTATTCATCGAGCATAAATACAGGCTTCGGCAAAGTTATGACAGCTCATGGTGAACTTGATGTGCCGGCACCTGCAACGAAGATACTGCTTGAAGGGCTGAAAAACCACAAAGGCGAAACCGAAAGCGAACTTTGCACACCTACAGGAGCTGCTATAGTAAAATATTTTATAGAGGATTTCAGCGATGAAATTCCGTTTGATGCAGTGAGAAAATCCGCAGGCTGCGGAAAGAAGAAGTTTGATAAGCCGAACAGATTGTACGCATATTGGGGAGAATAGCATGATTAAACCAAACGGAGTGATATGCGAATTAAATTGCAATATTGATGATATGAGTTCGGAATCCCTCGCATATGCACAAAATATTCTTTTGAAAAACGGTGCTTTAGATGTGTTTTTCACACCGATATATATGAAAAAAAACCGCCCTGCACATTTGTTAAATTGCATTTGCAAAGTTGAAGATGCCGATAAAATGGCAGAATTGATACTACGCCACACCACATCGTGGGGAGTCAGAAAAAAAGAGTACGAGCGCTACACCATGGATAGGCAATTTACGCTCGTTCCTACAAAATACGGAGAAATTACGGTGAAGTTCGGAAGTATAGCCGGAGTGGAAAAGTTCAAAGTGGAATACGAAGAAGCCGCAAAAGCAGCGGAAGAGTTCGGAGTCGGTATAAACGAAGTTATAAACGAAGTCAACTCCGTATATCAAGAAAGCAAAAACAAGAATTATTAAAAGATAACAGAATCAATCAAGTAAAAATAAGGCTTGATAATGCGTAAATTCAAATAATTAAGTAAAACGGAGGACATTATGAGCGAAGAATTAAAAGAAATGCTCGGTGATTTAAAAGAAGATGCATCTGAATTATTTTCGGCAATAAAAGATACTGTTGCAGACAGAGCCGATGATATCAAGGACGATGCAAAAGGAATATTTTCCGAATTAAAACAAAATGGAACACAGGCGCTAAACGAGGCAAAGGAATATGTTTCGGATAAAATCAACACGATAAAAAAGGAAGGTTTTACCGATGAAGTCAAATGCGAAATCAAAAAGGACATCAAAGAAGAAGTTCTCGACCCTGCTTCACAGGCATTAAAAGAAGCCAGAGAAAAGGTTGAGGAGATGTTTGATAAAGGCGAAGAGGAAAATAAGTAAGTCATTCGAAAAGCCCCGTAGGGGGCTTTTGTTTTTTGAGAAAAGATAAGAGATGATGATTGGGAGTTAATGAATCTACTCCAGCACTCCCCTCAAATAATTCAATACTTTTTTCTTGTCCGCTGACCAAAGCGGTGCAATCAAGTCCTTTTTTGCACAATCTCCGGTAATTCTGTGAATAACCACATTGTGCGGCACTTTTTCAATGCACGATTTGAGTATACTCGCATACTCTTCCATACTCAAGCACTTGAACTTCCCTTTTTCATAATCATCGGCAAGACCTGTTCCTTTGATAACATATAGCATATGAAATTTCAGTCCATCGCTTCCTGCCGCCACGGCATACTCGGTGCTATGAACCATCATTTCCTCGCTTTCATCTGGCAGTCCCAAAATAATGTGCGTTATAACATTAATTCCTATATTTTTGAGCCTTGCCACGGCATTTAAGTACACATCATTGGTATAGCCACGCCTTATATATTCTATGCTTTTTTCGTGCATGGTTTGAAACCCAAGTTCCACATACACTGGCTTTATCTCATTTATTTCACTTAGCAAATTTATGACATCATCACCCAAGCAGTCAGGGCGCGTGGCTATGGAAAGTGCCACAATATCATCGGGGGCTATTGCTTGATGATATAATTCATCAAGGTGGCGAATTGGTGCATAGGTGTTGCTGAACGACTGAAAATATGCGATATATTTGCCATTTTTGTTTTTACTTTCAACCCTTGCCTTGGCTCTTTCTATCTGCTCGAATACACTTTCGCAAGCTTTTTCGGCAAATTCCCCCGAACCCGATTCGGAGCAAAATATGCACCCACCGTAACCGATGGTGCCATCTCTGTTGGGGCAGCCGCACCCTCCGTCAAGGGCTAATTTATAAACCTTAGATCCAAATCTTTCTTTATAATGCTCATTAGAACTTTTATACATAATTAACCTCTGTTTTACCGAAATAGTATAACACAACCGAAAGAATATTACCAACTGAAGCAAAAATATGTGTTATTTTGTGAAAATAAGTTATAATAAATTATTAAATGCTAAATGATTGAAAGGCAGATATAAATATGGTAATAATAAAAATCAAAGACGGTGGCGAAATCAAAATCGAACTCGATGAAAAGAACGCTCCCATCACAACGGAAAATTTTAAAAATTTGGTAAGCGAGGGCTTCTACGATAACCTCACATTCCACAGAATCATATCGGGCTTCATGATTCAAGGAGGCTGCCCCCTCGGCAACGGCACAGGCGGAAGCGGCAAGAATATCATCGGTGAATTTTCATCTAACGGAATCGAAAACCCGATCAAACACACTCGCGGCACTATTTCAATGGCAAGAGCCATGAACCCAAACAGCGCATCGAGCCAGTTCTTTATCATGCACGCAGATGCCGATTATCTTGACGGCAATTATGCTGCATTCGGCAAAGTAGTAAGCGGTATGGAAGAAGTGGACAGGATAGCCAATGTTCCGACTGATATGGGCGACAGACCGCTTACACCCGTTATTATAGAAAAAATAACATTAGAATAGAGTTAATGAAAAAAGAAAGCATATTCAAAATTATAGCGGCTGGGTTTTTCTCGGCTTTGATGCTGTTTTCAACATCGGATACCGCTAACGAAGCCGAATATGAATATCTAAGCCCGAACACAATACAGCTTAATACCGCCTCAATTGAGGACGATGATTACGATGTGGTGAGTGAAGATGAATACAAGATGCTCATTAACCGAAACAAAAAGCTATCGGCAATACAGGCTGCACGAAATTTCCTGCTTTTGGGGATATCGTTTGTTTTAAGTGTTTCTGCAAAATTCATCTTGGATATGTTAGGCGAAATATTTAAAAAGTCGCTCGGTGCTTCATCGAATACGATAATTTCGTTTATTGCGGATATAATAGTAAATTTTGTCATAATCGCAATCTTGTTTGCAATAGCATACAAAATTTTCTACCCGAAAAAAAAGCTTAACGAACTCTTCACCATCAAAAACATTCTGTATATGTTAGTTTTATCGGCAATAATAAAATTCGTTGAATATGCCCTCGGGCTTATATTTAAAAAGGCATATATCATAAACCAAATATTGCAATGCATATTTAATATTGCAGCAATAGGTTTTGTTTGGATAAAAACTTTCAATTTAAAAGGAGTTTTTGCCCCAAACTTAAAAAAAGCCTTGCATAGCACATACGGCAAAAAGAGCTTAATCCTTTTCATATGTGCTAACATATCCGCTGTGGCGCTTAAAATATTTTTCCGAAATGTAAAGATAATTTCGGGATACATACAATTATCGTTTGTATTTATTATCACATCATTCGTAATACTTTGCGGATATGGGATTCTGAAACCGAGGAAAAACATACTAATACTTAAATAGAGAGGACTTTTATGAGATACAAATTCAGAACATCGGGCGTATGCGCTCAGCAAATAGAATTTGACCTGATCGAAGGCAAAATAAAGAATGTAAGTTTTTACGGAGGATGTAACGGCAACTTAAAAGCCGTATCCATTCTCGTAGACGGAATGACACCGGAAGAAATATCCGAAAAACTTTTGGGAAATATTTGCGGAGTCAAAAACACCAGTTGTGCAGACCAGCTTGCAAAAGCAGTTATGCAGGCTAAAAATCAGGAAGAAAATATATAAAAACCATAAAAGTGCGGATAATTTCCGCACTTTACTTTTTTATACTTGATTGCAATCGTGGTCTATTTCATATTCTCCTCTGTTGTTTGTTCGTCTTTTTCAAGCATTGCGGCAATTTTCTCCAATGCTTTTTTATGTATTCGATATAGCGTTCTCTCGCTGTAGCCGAGTTTTTCGGCAATAATGTGCCAAGCTATTCCCTGCAAATAACGCATATCCATAATCATTTGCACTGAAATGTCATCAAGTGCAAAAATCATCTCTTGAATTTTCTTGTACTTTTTTTCGAATAAGATCAGCTTTTGCGCTATAGTGTCTTTCACCATTATGATTGCGCAATACAGATTGTCCGTATTTTGCATACTTTGCGTTATCCTTGTTCCCAATTTGGCACTTTGCGGCATTGGCTTGTTTTTCGCTCTTTCTTCAAGCTGAGTAAGCCTGTTTTGTAAATTTTCTATGTAGATGCCTAAGCTTATCGCAGACATCATAAATTCTTTTGCGTTGTCTGTATTATTTTTATTAACATCTTTAGTCATATCGCACCTCGCAGTACAGTATTAGAACTTTTGTTCGAACATAAATATACTACCTACTATCTATTTAGTCAATACCTTATTACTGACAATTTACAAAAGTATGTTTAAAATTATTATCAAAATCAATCCGGGAATTCCCAACAACCCCACAATGACACTGCTGAATATGCTTACACTTATCGCTATGCCAAATACCTCTAATACGAATTTCAAAACAAGTAATGCTCCAAACCCCAACAAAGAATTAAAGATAAGCATTGCCAGAAGCTTTAACGGTGTACCGAAAATCTTAAATACAGCAAGCCCCAGCAATAATAAAAGCAGCAATGTAACAAAATATGCACTCAAACTTAATGAACTTATTCCACTGCCCATTTCACACCTCCTTATTAATTATATGTAAAATTATATGAATTTGATTTATCCATATAATAAAGCTTTTCAAATGATTAATTTGTCAAAATATGGTAAATTTCGCATAAAAAAAGCACTTTGCCGAAATATATCGGCAAAGCACCTTTAATAATAATTGATTTAGTTGTGTAATATCCTCGATAAGAATTCTCTTGTTCTCGGATTTTCAGGATTATTGAATATTACCTCGGGAGTATTTCGTTCTGCAATAACGCCTTTATCCATGAATATAACGCTGTTTGATACATCTTTGGCAAAACCCATTTCGTGAGTAACAACAAGCATTGTAAGACCGGTTGTTGCAAGCTCTCTCATTATTTTAAGAACTTCTTCAACCATTTCCGGGTCAAGCGCACTGGTCGGCTCGTCAAACAAAAGCACCTCCGGATTCATGGAAAGTGAACGAGCTATAGCAACACGCTGTTTCTGACCACCGCTTATCTGACGGGGCTTTGCATTGGCGTATTGAGCCATTCCCACGCTCTCAAGATGCTGCATGGCAATTACCTCAGCATCCTTTTTATTCATTCCCAAAACTTTTACCTGACCGATAACGCAGTTTTGCAAAACGGTATAGTTATTGAAAAGGTTGAACTGCTGAAATACCATGCTGACTCCTGCTCGGTATCTGGAAATATTGTTTTCCTTGCTTTGAATATCTACTCCGTTATAGAGGATAGTGCCGCTTGTCGGGGTTTCCAAAAGGTTGATGCAGCGAAGCATTGTGCTTTTGCCGCTTCCGGAAGAGCCGATAATGCTTATGATTTCGCCTTTTTTTACATCAAAGCTGATGTCTTTTAAAACTTCGTTCTCACCGAAATTTTTCTTTAAATTCTGTATTTGTAAAACATTTTCACTCATCGCACTATTTCTCCACCACTATAGTCGAACGGCTGTCGGACTGAGAGCCGGTAATAACATATGTATCGCTTCCGTCCATTTTCTTTTCCAGATAGCGTAAAAGTCTGGTTACCGTGAATGTAAGCACAAAATAAATTACTGCGATAATAAGGAATACTTCGAAGTATTTAAAATATGTACCTGCTGCGGATTTACCTGCAAAGAACAATTCGAATACGGATATTACGCTTAGTACGGAACTGTCCTTAATATTTACGACAAATTCATTGCCTATTGAGGGCATGATATTTCTGATTGCCTGCGGAAGAACTACATTTATCATGCACTGCCAATGGGTCATGCCGATTGAAAGCGCACCTTCCATTTGTCCGTTATCTATTGAGATGATACCGCCTCTTATGATTTCCGCCATATACGAACCCGTATTTATGGATACGATGAACACTGCGGCAACCATTTTGTCGATATTGACGTTTTGGAACAATCCATAGTAAATTACCATTGACTGAACTATCATAGGTGTGCCTCTGAATATTTCAATGTATACACTGAAAACAAACTGCACAGCTTTTATCAATACTTTCTTTATTGCGGAATCGTTTTGATGAACTTCTATTGTTTTAACCGTTGCCACCAACAGACCGATAAGAAAACCTATCAATGTACCGATTATGGCAATTATCATTGTGTTTTTGATGCCGACTAAGAAAAGCGGCATATATTCTTCCAGCAGGTAAAATACCCACCCCCAAAATGTTTGAGGCATTTTCTACTCCTTAATGTATGTTAATGTGATTATTCGCTCAAAGGCTGATTTGCAACAGCTTCGTCCATGAGCTGCTGACGAGTATCTGCATCGATTGTAAGAAGAACTGCATCGATTTTGTCTTTAAGGTCGCTTCCCTTTTCGATACCTACAGAAATTGCAACGTCTTCTTCGCTTGCAACGAATCCGTTACCTTCGCTGAATTCAACATATGTGATATCGGGGTTTGCTTCCATTGCTGAAACAGCACCCGGTTTTTCGGAAACATAACCGTCGATTTTGCCGCTTGTGAGGGCTACTATCATTGCAGGGAATGTTTCCATGGCATTTTCTTTAACAACTCCGGGAATCTGGTCGATTACAGTGTAGTGGAAAGTATTGAGCTGACCTGTGATAACTGCACCGGAGAGGTCGTTAAGAGAAAGTGCATTTGCAAATTTGCTGTCTTTTCTTACAACAACAACGAGTTCGCTTTCGTAATAAGGTGCTGTGAAGTCGATTGTTTCTTTTCTTTCTGCTGTCGGGCTCATACCTGCGATAATAGCATCAATATCACCGTTTTGCAAAGCGAGTGTAAGTCCGTCCCATTCAATCTTAACGATTTCAAGCTCCATGCCGAGTCCGTCTGCAATCATTTTGGCAATCTGAACATCGTATCCATCGGCATATCCTACACCGCCGCTGATGGGAACTGTTCTGTCTGTTTCTTGTGTTTGTGTCCAGTTGTAGGGAGCGTAGTTACATTCCATACCTACTTTCAATACATTGTCATCTCCCTCGTCTTTGGGTGAGCAAGCTGCAAAGCTTACGATAAGCATGATGCACAAAAGTGCTGCAAGTAATTTTTTCATTTTATTCTCTCCTTTTATTTTTATTAAGCTGCGAAATGATTTTTCGCAAATAACAAACGGCAGGTCTATCGCCTGCCGTAAATGAAAATAAACAAATTATCAAATTCGGATACGATAGCACTCCGCATTACTGCGACAGTCATAAAGATTTTTTCCTTATGCCCAACATATTTTTGCTCAATCCAAAAATACATTTCGGCGAAACACCCTTTCGATTTTCTTCAAAGCCAATTGAGCAGCTCCGAAAATTTAATGATGAGTTTCGCACCTCTATCTGCCTTTATTAAATTACTCTTGTAAATCTTACATCATAAGTTCGTATAAGTCAATAAAAAAGAGAACAAAAAACTTTTTTTGTATTATTTTTCATAATCGGGCAAAAATATAGACATGAAAAGAGCAACGAAAATTGAAAAAATCAGAAATGATACCAAAGATTTAATAGGAAAGACCATAAAAGCCGACATAAAGGGTGCAAGAGGCAAAATCAATACGGTAATAGGAAATGTGAGTGCGGTTAATGACAATATTTTGGTAATGGATGTAAGTGACGGCATACGAAAGCACATAAGCCTAAGCTACAGTGATTTAATTTCGGGAAGAGCAAGATTGGAGGAAATGAAATGAATTTTGTAAAGAAATATTTTTACCTTACTCACTTAGTATTTGCGCTAACCGTATTCGGATTGGGCTTTTTTATAGGGCAAGTAACATTTAAACAGCCCACAGTGCAAGCAAAGACAAATGAAATAAAATCATATAGCATTACAACAAAAGCTAAAGATGAAATCACCAAACTTGCCGAGAATATAAAAAAGGAAGAACCAACAGTCAAAAAAAGCACCAAATTGGTTTTCATAAGAAAATACTCTTACGATAACAGCACCAATGTAAGCGAAGAAAAAGTAACATCGGCTCATTTGGGCAAAACAAAAGACGAAATAGCAAAGATGTACGAAGGCTGGGATATAATATCGTTTACAGATGAAAAGATAGTGCTGTCATCAAATGTCGACTACTACCCCGAAGGAACTTATCTTTTAAGCACATATACCGATGCAACCAAAGGCGAAGTTATTTGCGTATACTCCTTTGATAATAAGGGAGAAAAACATTTATACCAAATTTTCGATACACCCATAAACATTTTCGATGATGAAACAATGGAAAAATTGCGAAACGGTATCCCTGCGAAATCTCAAGAGGATATGGAAAAACTTTTGCAGGACTACGAATGACATTATGCCGCAATGCGGCATTTTTTTTATTACCGAGTATTTAAT
>CAZXWI010000015.1:0-23484 GCA_964644555.1 uncultured Lachnospiraceae bacterium
GATTGTAACCGTGCATTAAAGTTCTATAGTGATATGTTTGGTTTTCAACTGCTTCAAGACAACGATGGAAATATGGAATTGACAAATAATTTATATTTACAGGAATTGGGGTATTGGGAACAATTCACGAAGAGAAGAATAATTTCAAACAGTAATCAGTCTGAATTATATTTTGAAGAGTCTGATATAGAACAATTTGTAGAACGTCTTGAGACACTTTACCCTGAAACAGAATATGTCAATCGCTTGATGACACACAGTTGGGGACAAAAGGTGGTCAGATTCTATGACCCTGACGGTAATCTGATTGAAGTCGGAACACCTGTTTAATCCATCTCGACAACTTCCAATTTATAGGATAGATATGTTCCCGACAACATAGTGAGTGGATTTGTTACCGTCAACCCATGACATTAACGGCATTGTCTCGACCCATGTTGAGAGCGTAGTTCTGCTGTTGCGAGCGTAGGCGAGGCGAGAGGAAACAGTCTGTTTGCTGTCAAAGCAAGCCCAATAAATCAAAGGTTTCTGCGATTTCGGAAGAAAAATGGATGTGTATATCTGTTTCCCAAAAGTGGGTATGATGGAATTGATAATCCCAAGGGGATAAGCAGCTTAGAAGAGAAGGGATATCTTTTGGTGTAAGGCTATTATTTTACGAAAAAATAAAATGACGCACCAATGACAACTGAATTGATGAAAATATGCTATAATGAATTTACAAATGAAATAACAGAAAGTAAAAATGAAATATAAATGTACATACAAAACTCCAGAAGGATTTTCAAATATCATCATGAACAGTGATAATGGAAAATTGACTGGCTTATGGTTTGAAGGCTCAAGAGATACATCAAAACATCTACTTGATTGTGAAGAGAATGATTTAGCAATATTTAGAGAGACAAGTCATTGGTTAGATATTTATTTTAGTGGTAAAGTCCCAGATTTTGTGCCATATTATGAAATAAAAAATCTCACACCATTTCGCCAGAAAGTCATTGAGATAATGAATACGATTCCATTTGGAGAGATATTAACATACAACGACATAGCAAAAATAATTGCAAAAGAAAGAAAAATAGATCGGATGTCAGCTCAAGCAGTAGGCGGAGCAGTTGGATGGAATCCCATCTGTATTATTATACCATGTCATAGAGTAGTCGGAGTAAATGGGAATCTAACAGGTTATAGCGGCGGTATGCAAAACAAAATTGCCTTATTAAAGCACGAAAAAAATGATATGACAAAATATTTATTACCTAAAAACTATTGTTTTTATTAATCAGGCGGTGTTAGCTAGTACATAGGTGAAAATATCAAATGCAGGCCGAATAGCCCTTTGGTGAATGAAAGATAATATAAATAAAGCTAAAAGGAGATTTTATAATCTCCTTTTTGTTTGTCGAAAATATATTATCCCTTTATTAAAAGTATTGCATTATGTTGTCTACTGTGGTAGACTTGTATTGTCTAATGTTGTAGACAGAATGGAGCGTATATGGAAATTCCGAAGATACATGAAAGTGAATATCGATTTTGTTTGATTATGTGGGAGTACGAACCAATCAGTGCAGCAGAATTGGTAAAACTTTGCCAAGAAAAATTAGGCTGGAAACGAACCACCACCTATACGGTAATTAAAAGGTTAGGGGAGAGGAATGTATTAAAAAACGATAATGGCATTATCACCTCGTTGGTTTCAAAGGATGAGGCACAGTCTTATGAGATAGATACACTGCTGAAAAATAGATTTGAAGGTTCTCTTCCTGCTTTTATTGCCGCATTTACGAACCGACATGATATAAGCGATGATGACCTTGACGAAGTAGAACGCATGATAGAGCAAATCAGGAAAGGGAATAAACAATGAGTGAACTTTTTTTGAATGTTGTTAACATGAGCATATCCGCAAGCCGTATAATTTTGGCGGTAATGCTATTAAGGCTTATTTTTAGGAGTTTACCGAAAGGAATAAACATCATTCTTTGGGCTGCTGCTGCAATTAGGCTTATACTTCCGTTTTCTATTGAGAGTGTTTTGAGCTTGATGCCGAAAGAAGATATGATTTCGCTCGATTACACCATTGCTCCGCATCTTGGTGGGCAAGTTATAATTAATAATGTGATTAACCAAAATTTGGATAAACAATCGGGTAATATTGTAGGTTCAACGGCAATAACAGTTGATTCGGTGTTTATCATTTCTGTAATTTGGCTTACGGTAGTTCTTGCAATGATTATTTACGCTGCTATAAGCTATGTCAGATTACAAGGAAGAATTGATACCGCAATACTTTATAAAGACAATATATACCTTAGTGAAAATGTAATATCGCCGTTTGTTTTAGGCATTATAAAGCCGAGGATTTATTTACCGTTTAATATTGATGATGCGGATTCTAAATATGTTATAGCACACGAAAAAGCCCATATCAGCCGCAGGGATCATTGGTGGAAATTTATCGGATTTTTAATTTTGATTATTCATTGGTTCAATCCTTTGGTATGGATATCTTATAAATTATTCTGCTGTGATATTGAGCTTGCGTGCGATGAAAAAGTAATTAAGGATTTAGAAAATGATAGTAAAGCTGATTACACAGAAGCACTTGTTGCTTGCAGTGTTAATAAAAATATCGGATCGCTTTGCCCTTTATCGTTCGGAGAGGTGGGTGTAAAACAAAGAGTGAAGTCCATAATGAATTATAAAAAGCCTCAATTTTGGGGGATTTTAATATCGGTTGTAGTGTGCGTTATCGTTTGCATATGTTTTCTTACCGACCCTGTAAAAAGGAGCTTTGATATAAAAGTGGTTATTCCGCCAGAAAATACCGATGAAATCGTGTATGCAGATGAGATGATAATTCCGAAAGGGAATTATGTTAAAATCACTACAGGTTTGGGTTTAGGCGACTGCGAAGTGGTTTTTGTGCCGCAGGTTAGCGAAAATGAAAATTTGGAAAATATTTCTTCATACTTAACTCCCGGCATGAGCGTAAAGCTTAAAACTCACTCCGGAATGTTGTATAAGGTAGGAATCAAAGCGGAAAACAACTTGGAAATAGACAAAACCGTTTATTTGAAAGTGGAAAATGTTGATGTGCAAATTTCACATATTGCCGAAATACTAAAATGGGTGGATTTTTCGGGTGATTATTCTCAAATAGATCGGGAAAATGAAATGAGTATATCATTAAAGGAAATTCCCAATGTAACCTTTACTTACACACCGAAAATGATAGTGGCGCACAATAATTTTGATGATTCAGATATGAATGGGCATACCATACTCATTTCGGGCAACCCCATATGGAATGTATATTTTGCGGATTTCACAGGGGATAACATTGCGGATATAGTAGCTTCGTATAATGAGAGCGAAAATGATTCAAGCCGCAGTGTTATAATATATGATTATGCTAATTCGGCAAGTTATAAATTGAGCAGTAGTAAAGAGTATGATTACTACTTACGAATGGATTATGCCGATGGATATTTATATGTTGATAAAAAGATATATAACAGCGATCATTTTGTATCATCGGGTAGGCTCGTATATAAAGATAACTTTATTCAAATAGAAGAAAATGATATTTCGCTTGAGAATCCCAATCCGAGATACTATTTGAATATAGGTATTGAAGGAATAAGTCATATAGAAATTCATATGCCAAATTCAAGCGAAGGATTTGAAAATGCCGATGGAAGTGAGTTTAAGGTGGGGGATAGATTTTGGCTTGAAAGCCTAGATGGGTACAGTGACCTTCGAGGAGTTGAAATAATCGCAAGAAATAAAAGCGGTGAAGTAATCTATTTTAAGTCGGTTGAAGATATAAAAGAAAACGAAGGTGTAGTAAATATTAGCGATAAAGAGATACAAGTTACTACGGATATATACCGATAAAATTTGATTTGATAATATAATAAGAGGCAATGCTTAAGTGCATTGCCCCTTTGTTTTGTAAAATATTAAGCAAAGAACAAATTGTAGTAATCTGCATCTATTGTGATTTCGCTTCCCGGAGAGGGAGCTTTTTCTATGATGAGCTTTGCTATCATGGTTTCGACATTATGCTGAATGAATCTCTTAAGAGGTCTTGCACCGTAGATTGGGTCATAACCGTTGTCTACAATGAAGTCTTTTGCTCTGTCGGTAAGGGTGAGTTTAAGGTCTTTTTCTTCAAGGCGTTCTTTAAGCGATTTAAGAGATATCTCCATTATTTGATACATCTCTTCTTTGGTAAGTGGTTTGAAGCACACTATTTCGTCGATTCTGTTTAAGAATTCGGGACGGAAATGGGATTTTAGCAAATCGTTTACATTTTCCTTGGCTTTTTCGCTGATATTGCCTTTTTTGTCGATTCCGTCAAGTAAATATTCGCTTCCTAAGTTTGATGTCATTATTATTATGGTGTTTTTGAAGTTTATTTTGTTGCCTTGGGAATCCGTAACATGTCCATCGTCGAATATCTGAAGCATTATGTTGAATACATCGGCATGGGCTTTTTCTATTTCATCAAAGAGGACTACGCTGTATGGGTGAGTGCGGACTGCTTCCGTCAGCTGACCGCCTTCGTCATATCCGACATATCCCGGAGGAGCTCCGATAAGTCTTGATACGGAGAATTTTTCCATATATTCACTCATATCAATTCTTATCAAGTTCTTTTCGTCATCGAAAAGCGTTTCGGCAACGGATTTTGCAAGTTCGGTTTTACCTACACCGGTAGGCCCTAAGAACATGAATGTGCCTATGGGTTTATTCGGGTTTTGAATACCTGCTCTGGAGCGAAGAATTGCTTCCGAAACGAGCTTAACGGCTTCGTCTTGACCGATAACTCTTTGGTGCAGGGTGTTTTCTATATTCATCAGTTTGTGTCGTTCGCTTTCCACAAGCTTGGAGGCAGGAATTCCTGTCCATTTTTCGACAACATGAGCGATTTCATCCTCGGTTACCTTATCTCTTAGGAGTGTGGATTCTGACTGCTTAGGCTGCATTTTTTCGGCTTCTTCCAGTTTAGATTGAATTTCGGGAAGCTTGCCGTATTTTAATTCGGCGGCTTTTTCAAGGTTGTAATCTCGTTGAGCCGTTTCGATTTGAGCGTTAATGCTCTCCAGCTCCTCTCTTAATTTTTGCACAAGCTGTATGGAATCTTTTTCGGACTGCCACTGTTTGTGCATTTTCTCGAATTCGGCTTGGAGCTGTTCTTTTTCTGTTTTGATTTCTTCGAGATGCTCTGCGGCTGAGGCATCCTCGTCTTTTTTAAGAGCGGTTTCTTCGATTTCAAGCTGCATTATTTGACGGGATATCGTATCGAGTTCGCTCGGCATGGAATCCATTTCGGTACGCACCATGGCGCAAGCTTCATCGATAAGATCTATTGCTTTATCGGGAAGAAATCTGTCTGTGATATATCTATCCGACATTTCGGCTGCTTCAATGAGCGCTCCGTCGGTTATTTTGACACCGTGGAATACTTCGTATCGTTCGGAAAGTCCTCTTAATATAGATATGGTATCTTCTATAGAAGGTTCGTCAACTCTAACGGGCTGGAAACGTCTTTCGAGAGCCGGATCCTTTTCGATATATTTTCTGTATTCGTCTGTGGTAGTTGCGCCTATACAGTGGAGTTCTCCTCTTGCGAGCATTGGTTTAAGAAGGTTACTTGCGTCCATAGAGCCTTCGGTTTTGCCTGCTCCGACAATCGTATGAAGCTCATCTATAAAAAGGATTATTTCGCCGTTGCTTTTTTGTATTTCGTTAAGAACTGCTTTTAATCTTTCTTCGAATTCGCCTCTGAATTTTGCTCCTGCAATCAATGCACCCATATCAAGGGAAAATATTGTCTTGTTTTTGAGGCTTGCCGGAACATCTCCTGCAACGATACGAAGAGCAAGCCCCTCGACTATTGCAGTTTTGCCGACACCGGGTTCGCCGATAAGTACGGGGTTGTTTTTGGTTTTTCGTGATAAAATCATTATTACATTTCTGATTTCTTCGCTTCTGCCTATAACGGGTTCAAGTTTATTATCCCGTGCCGCCTGTACCAAATCGCGACCGTATTTTTCCAAAACATTGTATGTGTCCTCGGGGTTATCGGAAGTTACTTTTGTATTGCCTCTTACAAGGGCGAGAGCTTTTAAAAATTCCGTATCGGTGAGGTTATATTTATCGAATGTCTTTTTAAGTGAGTCTTTTGCAAGCTGAATAAGGCTTAAGAAGATATGCTCCACCGAAACGAAGTCATCTTTCATTTGGGTTGCTTTTGTTTCCGCAAGTTCTAGCACCGCTTGAGTTTGTTGAGAGATAAGCACTTTATTTGCGTCAATCGTAGAAGCTTTTACATTGGGAAAGCTTTTTATAAGATGCATCAAATCTTTTGATATTGCATTAGAGTCGATTCCTTCTTTTGATAGAACTTGTCCTATTATGCCGTCTTTTTGATTGATAAGTTCGTATGCCAAATGTTCCGGTTCTATTTGTGCGTTATTATTATCGCAGCACAAACTTTGCGCCTTTTGAATTGCATCTACGGATTTTTGCGTAAATCTTTGTATATTCATTAATAAACACCTCCGTTTATCATATTATTTTTAACACAATTATTATACTATTGTCGATTAGATTTCGAGCAGTTATAATTAAATAATAATCATAATTTAATTACAAAATTAAAACTTAGTACAAAATAATGCAAAAAAGATGATTTTGAAAGCAAAATTTAAATAAAATTGTATGCCATGGTTTGACATGGCGAAATTTTATGATATAATTCATCTGTTATAATATAACGGAGGATTGTGAAATGCAAATGTTTTTGGCTATTTTAGCCTTAATAGTAAGTTTGGTACTTATCGTATCGGTAATTTTGCAGGACGGCAAAGATGCCGGAATGGGAAGTGCATTCGGTGCGGATGAAAAGCTTTTCGGCAAAACCGCAGCTAAAGGCTTGCAGGCTACTCTTCAAAGAATCACGGTAGTTTCTGCAGTCATTTTTATGCTCGTTATCTTTATCATGGGCGTAATGTTCAGATAAAAATAAAAAATTTTAGGGGGTAAATCTAAAAAATGGATTACTTAGTAATTATTGCAGCAGCAATTGGTGCTGCAGCTCTCGTTTTTGCTCTCGTTACAGCGATGGGCATCAACAAAATCAAAGTTGAAAACGAGAGAATGGATGAGATTTCATCTTACATTCATGAAGGCGCTATGGCTTTCCTTTTCAGCGAATATAAACCCGTTGGACTTTGTGCAGTGGTTTTATTTTTGCTTATCGGTTTCTTGGTAGACTGGCAGACAGCTATATGTTTCGTATTCGGTGCTGTTTTCTCGGCACTTGCAGGTTTTATCGGAATGTCTGTTGCTACCAAAGCCAATGTTCGTACAGCTAACGAAGCTCAGAAAGGCTTAAGCCAGGCATTGAAAGTTGCTTTCAACGGTGGTAGTGTTATGGGGCTTTGCGTTGTAGGTCTCGGAATCATAGGTGTATGTGCATCACTTCTTATTTTCGGTGGCGCTTCCGACACAACAGGTATCACAGGTTTCGGTTTAGGTGCTTCCACTATCGCACTCTTCTCTCGTGTAGGCGGTGGTATTTACACAAAAGCTGCCGATGTAGGTGCTGACCTTGTTGGTAAAGTTGAAGCAGGTATTCCCGAAGACGACCCGAGAAACCCGGCTGTTATCGCAGATAACGTTGGTGATAACGTAGGCGATGTTGCAGGTATGGGTGCTGACTTATTCGAATCATATGTAGGTTCTATTATTTCAACTATTACACTCGGTGCTGTAGCAGGAAATCTTGCACAGTCAGTATTCCCGCTTATCCTTTCTGCAGTAGGTATTGCAGCTTCAATGCTCGGCACATTTATCGTTAAAGGTGTTAAAGCAGACGATCCGCATAAAGCTCTTAATGCAGGAACATACACAGCAGGCGTTATCGTAATAATTGCTTCTTATTTCCTTACAAAAGCTATTCTCGGAGATGTTTCATACTTCTATGCAATCATCGCAGGTCTTATCGTAGGTATTCTTATCGGTAAAATCACAGAAGTTTACACATCTGCTGATTACAAATATGTTAAAAAGATTGCTCAGCAGTCCGAAACAGGTGCTGCAACCACAATCATTTCAGGTTTGGCTGTAGGTATGCTTTCAACAGTGGCTCCCATTATTCTCGTTTGCGTAGCTATTTTGGTTGCATATGTATTCGGTGGCGGACTTTACGGTATTGCTCTTTCTGCAGTTGGTATGCTTTCAATTTCAGGTATGACTATCGCAGTAGATGCTTATGGTCCTGTTGCAGATAACGCAGGCGGTATCGCAGAAATGTCAGGTCTTGACGAATCAGTTAGAGAAGTCACAGATAAACTCGACAGTGTTGGTAACACGACAGCAGCTATCGGTAAAGGTTTTGCAATCGGTTCGGCAGCTCTTACAGCACTCGCATTGTTCGCTTCATTTATCGAAGCAGTAGGTGTTAAACCGGAAGCTCTTAACATTTTGGAACCGACTGTTTTGGTTGGTCTTCTCATCGGTGGTATGCTTCCTTACTTGTTCAGCGCTCTTACAATGGACTCAGTTAGTATTGCAGCTCAGGAAATGATCGAAGAAGTTAGACGTCAGTTCAGAGAAAATCCGGGCATCATGGAAGGCACAGCTAAACCCGACTACAAAAACTGCGTAGCTATTTCAACAAAAGCTGCTCTTAAGCAGATGATTCTTCCTGGTCTTATTGCTATCGTTGCTCCTCTCGTAGTAGGTCTTTTACTCGGAGCAGAAGCTTTGGCAGGTCTTTTGGCAGGTGCTACAGTTACAGGTGTTTTGGTTGCTATCCAGATGTCAAACTCAGGTGGTGCTTGGGATAACGCCAAGAAATATATCGAAGGCGGCGAACACGGTGGAAAAGGCAGCGAAGCTCACAAAGCAGCAGTTGTCGGCGACACAGTAGGAGACCCGTTCAAAGATACATCAGGTCCTTCAATCAACATCTTGATCAAACTTATGTCAATCGTTGCAGTTGTATTTGCACCGTTATTTATGTAATTGATTATACTAAAATCCGATAGGCGACTATCGGATTTTTTTATTGTCCTTATTTAGTGTGCATTGGTTGACAATTTGATTAAACAAATGTATAATTAAAAAGTTATATTTTATATTGGAGTTAACTATGAACAAAATACTTGAGTTTTTCGCAAATTTTATTGACGGACTCTCAATGAGTGAAAACTATGTACTCAACATAGTGGTTATTGCTCTTTTCATGAAATTGATCTTATTGGTTCCGTCAAATCGTTATTTTAAAAGCATCAAAATAGGTGAACATATCCAGCCGATGATAGACAAAATAAGAGAAAAACATAAAAAACGCCCCGAAAAGGCAAACGAAGAAATTTCGACCCTTTTAATGCAAAGCGGTTTTTCGCTTGTAGGAGGATTTTCTCTTTTTATAGTATATGCCGTTATCGGTGTTATAATATCATTTGTTTTTGCAAATCCTTATGTATATTTACATAACGCTTCCGAAGGTGCATTGACTCTTATGGGAATCAACGTTTCGAAATCAGCTTATCAGCTTTTCTTGTATTCCGAAAACTTGGATATGTATGCGCTGATGTCTTTGGTTTTGGTAGCAATCGCCATAGGTCTTCAATACTTAGTAGATATCCTTATGGAAAAGAAAATGATTGTAGACCAGTCTTTATTCAGAAAAATTTCACTATTTTTGATTATTGTAGGCTCAATACTTCTTTCCGAGAGTTTTGTGGTTTATTGGATAGTAATAAAGCTTATGGACCTTATGCATTACTTCTACACTGTAAAATTTGTTAAGGTGTCGGAAGCTCAGGTTAGTAGCACTATTGAAAGCAACAAAAGAAGAATGAAAAAATAATTTTGATAATTACTACCGTTTTGCCATTATGCAAAGCGGTTTTTTTATTGGGTATTTATTGCAAAGTAACATAAACATATTTGAAACAGAAAGAATTAGCTTTAAATTAAGTATAAAATGAGTATTTGAAATTTAGCGATGATATATTATAATAAATATGTAATAAAAAATCAATGGTAGGGAATTAAGTGAATCAAATCAGAGAATCGTTAACAGAAGCATTGCAGTCGGTTTTGCCGATTGCGGCAACGGTAATAATACTCAGCGTATCCGTAACTCCCCTTAATGCGGGAGTTTTGGTATTGTTTTTATTCGGAACAATACTTCTCATAGGAGGAATGAGTTTTTTTACCATAGGCTCTTCTATTTCCATGGAGCTGTTGGGTGAGGGGATCGGTATTCAGATAAGTAAATCGAAAAAGACTCTTTCATCTATTTTAATTTGTTTTATTTTGGGTGTATTGATTACCATAGCCGAGCCTGATTTACAGGTTTTGGCAGAACAAGTGCCGTCCATACCCAATATGACACTCATCATATGCGTTGCATTTGGTGTAGGGTTATTTTTGGCAATATCGTTTTTAAGAGTGAAAAAAGGTGTGGCTTTACCCAAACTCCTTTTGGTATTTTACTCAGTCATAATTATTTTGGCTTTTTTTGCACCCGATGATTTTGTGGCTACGGCTTTTGACGCAGGTGGGGTAACCACAGGACCGATAACTGTTCCGTTTATAATGGCGCTCGGAGCAGGGCTTGCAACGATAAGCGGTGATAAACATTCGGGAGAGAATAGTTTCGGCTATGTGTCGTTGTGCAGCATCGGGCCGATTTTATCGGTACTTATTTTGAGCATATACTATAAACCTGCTTCCGCAACATCGCAATTTGTCATAAGCGATGCACTTACCACGAAAGATGCGTTTTTACAGTTTTTGAAGGCAGTGCCTAAGTATTCGCACGAAGTTCTAGTGGCATTCTTTCCGATAGTAGTTGTGTTTATCGTTTTTCAGCTTATTACTCATAGGTTTAATAAGCATACAATCGCAAAAATCGTTGTAGGACTTTTGTATACCTATATGGGATTGGTGTTGTTCTTAACGGGAGTAAATGTAGGATTTATGCCGGCAGGACGATTGATAGGCTCTGCAATAGCCGCAGGAACGAATAAATATTTGCTTATTCCGATAGGTATGGTAATGGGGTATTTCGTTGTTTCGGCTGAGCCTGCAGTACATTCTCTTAAAAAGCAGGTAGTGGAAGTAACAAACGGTGATATTTCATCGAAGTCCATCGGATATGCGTTGTCAATAGGGGTATCCGTATCGGTTGGTATATCTATGCTGAGAGTAGTAACCGGAATACCGCTTCTTCCGTTTTTGATAGGGGGGTATGCCGTATCTCTGATAATTGCATTTTTTGTTCCTCCCATATATACGGGGATTGCATTTGACTCGGGCGGCGTTGCCAGCGGACCTATGACAACCACATTTATTTTGCCGTTCGCAGTAGGTGCGTGTGAAGCTTTGGGCGGCAATGTGCTTACAGATGCGTTCGGTGTGGTTGCAATGATTGCCATGACTCCGCTTATTACAATTCAGGTTTTGGGGCTTAGCGGAAATATGAAGAGAAAAATGAAACTAAAGAAGATAAGGGACGAATTTACGCAAATCAGCGACGATATCGTATATTATGATATAAAGGAGTGCTGCAATGAATAATGAACAAGAGCGTGTGTTGCTGCTGATTTCCATTGTTAAGAGGGGCAGTGCCGCAAAATTGATGGAAAAACTCGACAACGAAGATATCCGTATGCATTTTCACAGCGTGGGATTCGGAACTGCCCCCACAGAAATGATGGATATATTCGGACTTGGTTCCAATGATAAAGACATAGTCTACAGTATGGCAACGGAAAGCATTGTTTCACGCTTTGCAGTCAATTTCGGCAATGTTTTTACAAGCTATTCCGAGTTTGGCGGATTTTTGATGATATTGAAGCTTTCGGCAATAAACCGTCTGGCTGTGCAGATACTTAAATTGGGTGAAAAACAAAATGAATATGATGAGGTTTATGAGAAAATGAGCAACGAACATAAACAAAACTTAATTATAATAACGGTAAGCCAAGGCTATGTGGATTCTGTAATGACGGTTGCCAAAAAAGCAGGCGCAACCGGTGGCACCGTTGTAAGAGGCAGATTTGCCGAGACTGAAAAGTTGGAGGAAATCGTTTCCGTGCCTATTGAAAAAGAAAGAGAAATGATTTTTATAATGGCACCGTCCAACATAAGCGAAAAGATTATGGATGATGTCAATAAAGAATTCGGCTTTACCACCGAAGCAAGGGGCATTATGTGTATGGTGCCTATTGAAAAAGCTTTCAAAATATAAAAATAAGCTCCCGTGCCATTGGACATGGGAGCTTTTGATTTAATTAAATAATTTATTCGTAGCTTTTCAAACTTTCGATTATCTCTTTAAGGAGGGATTCGTAATTTGCCAATTTTTCTTTTTCTGCATCAATTACATTTTTAGGAGCTTTTCCTATAAATCCCTCGTTGGAAAGTTTTCCTTCGATTCGTTTGATTTCGCCTTCGGTTTTCTCTTTCTCTTTGGTGAGTCGCTGAATTTCTTTTTCTTTATCGATAAGATTATCAAGCGGCACAATGCATTTTGCCGTGTTTGATACAACTGTTAATGCGTTGGGGATCTCTCTTTCTTCGTTTATTATTTCTACGGAGTCGCAGGAAGCCATTTTAATGAAGGTGTCCTCATTGCCTTTGTAGATGTCTTCGTTTTCTTTTGTTGTGACGATGTACAAAGGTGCTTTCTTGCTGGGTGGAATCTTCATTTTTGCTCTGGCATTTCTTATACCTCTTATAGCTTCGATGATTTCGCCTACTTCATATTGCTCTTTGGCAAAGTTATGTTCTTCGCTGTATTCAGGCCACTTGCTTACTATAAGCGGTGTTTCGCTTTCCGTTAAATGCAAGTATATGTCTTCCGTAATAAACGGCATGAACGGATGCAAGAGCTTTAATATGGTGATAAATGTGTTATACAGTGTCCATTGTGCGGCAAGTTTTGCCTCTTTATTATCTCCCATCAATCTTGTTTTGCTGAATTCGATGTACCAATCGCAGAATTCGCTCCAAATGAAGTTGTAGAGTTTTTCAAGCGAAATACCGAGTTCGTATTTATCGAGATTGGCTGTGATTTCTTTAATAACTTCGTTGGTTCTGGAAATTATCCATTTATCGATATTGATAAGTTTAACATCGGACTCTTTCGTATTGATGTCGTAATCGGTGAGGTTCATCATTATGAATCTTGCCGCATTGTTTATCTTGTTGGCAAAATTACGGCTGGACTCTATCTTGTCGGATTTCCATCTGGAGTCATTTCCTGCTGCATTACCGGTTACAAGCGTAAATCTTACAGCATCTGCACCGTATTGCTCGATAACTTCGAGGGGGTCAACGCCGTTTCCTGCGGATTTACTCATTTTTTTACCGAATTCATCTCTTATGATACCGTTTATATAAACATGGTGGAACGGTGTCTGCCCGCAATATTCGATTCCCGAGAATACCATTCTTGCAACCCAGAAGAAGATGATGTCAAATCCTGTAACCAAAACATCGTTAGGATAGAATTTCTTGAAATCCTCTGTTTCTTCAGGCCAACCCAAGGTTGAAAACGGCCAAAGTGCCGATGAGAACCATGTATCGAGAACATCGTTTTCCTGAGTGAAATGAGTGCCTCCGCATTTTGGGCAAACCGTGGGGTCTTCTTTTGAAACAATGGTTTCGCCGCATGTGTCGCAGTAATAAGCGGGGATTCTATGACCCCACCAAAGCTGTCTGGAAATGCACCAATCTCTTACATTTTCCATCCAGTTGAAGTAAATCTTTTTGAATCTGTCGGGAACAAATTTTGTATCCGAATTTCTTACGCAGTCCAAAGCAGGCTCTGCTAAAGGTTTCATTTCAACGAACCATTGATTCGATGTTATAGGTTCTACCGTAGTTGCGCAGCGGTAGCATGTGCCTACATTGTGAGTATGTTCTTCTATTTTTTCAACCAATCCGAGTTCTTTTAAGTCGGAAATGATTGCTTCTCTTGCTTCGTATCTGTCCATGCCGGAATATCTTCCGTATCCTGCACTGATAGTGGCATCATCGTTGAGAACTTTTATTTGTTCAAGGTTGTGGCGAAGTCCTACTTCAAAGTCGTTCGGGTCATGGCAGGGGGTAATCTTAACGCAGCCTGTACCAAAGCCCAAATCAACATAATCATCGGCAAAAATGGGTATTCTTCTGTTTACCAAAGGAAGAATTGCGTATTTACCGACAAGGTCTTTATATCTTTCATCATTCGGGTTTACCGCAACACCTGTATCACCGAGCATTGTTTCGGGTCGGGTTGTTGCAACTATAACATATTTATCAGTGCCTTCGATGGGGTATTTGAGATGCCACAAATGTCCTTTTTGTTCTTCATATTCTACTTCTGCATCGCTGAGAGCCGTTTTGCAGTCGGGGCACCAGTTAATTATTTTGTTGGCTCTGTAGATAAGCCCTTTGTCATAAAGGCGAATGAACGCTTCCTTAACGGCTTCGTTGAGTCCTTCGTCAAGGGTAAATCTTTCTCTGCTCCAGTCGCAGCTTGCACCGAGCTTTCGTAACTGCTTGGCTATTCTGTCGCGGTAGAAATTCGCCCAATCCCATGCTTTTTCAAGGAATTCTTCTCTTGTGAGGTCTGCTTTTGTTTTGCCCTCTTCTTTTTTGATTTTGTCAAGGACTTTTACTTCTGTTGCAATACTGGCGTGGTCTTCTCCCGGAACCCAAAGTGAAGCATATCCGCACATTCTTTTGTAACGAATGAGGATATCCTGAAGTGTTCCGTTGAAAGCATGACCCATGTGAAGCTGACCTGTGATGTTGGGAGGCGGTAAAACAATGGTAAAAGGTTTGCCGTCTTTATTTACTTCGGGTTTGAAGTATCCGCCCTCTTCCCACATTTTGTAAATGCGTTCTTCTACTTCGGACGGATCGTAGATTTTGTCTAACTCTTTCATTTTCTCTCCTTTAAAAATAAAAACCGTGATTCGCAATGGGACGGATTATTCCGCGGTACCACCCATTTTAATTCACGGTGAATTCACTCTTACGACTTAACGCGTCGAAAACGATTAACTCCTGTGCAACCTTCCGCATGCTTTTGGTAAAATCTCTCAGCCTAAGGATTTTTTCTCTGTAAAGGCAAAGTATATGCGTACTCCTCACAATCATTGTTATTGATAGAGCATATTATACAAAATTAGTGATTAAATGTCAATGATTTTTATTGCATATACTCGCTTTTAAAGGTATAATATTACAATATGCAATAATAAATTGTTAAGTATCAATTGCATTGAGGATGTCAAGAATGAAGCGTAAAATTTTAGCGTTAATATTAATCGTTTTTAGTATAATTTCCTTTTGTTCATGCGCAAAATCGGATGAATACGATGATTTCAAAGAGGTGTACAATGTACAAAGCAAGTACTATTTTTATGTGCAGCCTCAATATGCGGATTCCGTTTCCAATTTAGGTTATTCCAATACGACTATAGTTCGATACACCACCCAAGCATATGCAATGCTTACCGTATCGGATTATTTCGATAATTTATCCTATGAGCAGATAGGCGGACTCACCAGAGAAAATTTCAGCATGGGGAATGCATATCTTGATGATACATTCAACAACAGAAAGTATATCCAAAATTATTTTGAGTCATATCTAAGTTCGTCCAATTCCTATGCGGATATATCTCAGGTAGAAAAAATAACTGTTAATGAACACGATTTCTGGTTATGCCATTGCTACTACTACGAATCCGATTTTGATCCGAAAAAAGATGACCCGATAGATGAGCTAAAGGGGGAAGGATATCTTTATTACACAATTCATGACGGTATCACATACTTTATAAATGTCAACAGCGTTGACAGCTTTATTTCCGAAACACCGGAAGCAAACGATTTCATCAATAATTTTTATATCGGAACTCGTTTGCAATCCAGCATTCGATTTGTTTGGTTGGTGTTGGCACTGCTCGTTGTTATTGATATCGTATTCGTTCTTTCGGCATTCTTCAAGATAAAGATTGAGCCTGCTGTTATTATAGAAAAGATAAGAGTAACATTACAATCGCTTTTGAAAAAGAAGAAATATACTTCCGAAGAATTTGAGCAGGCGTTAAGCGAAGTAAAGCTTGATACAGTATTGGGGCGAATCGACTACGAACCGAGCGTTGAGGACGATATATTCGTAAAACTCAAGAAATCGGAAATCTATCTTGACGAAATACTCGGAAGAAATTCGGAAAGCGAAACAAATGAGTTAAGCATATATGAGCATTTGGATATTATTTTGGAAAGAATTTCCAAATATCCCAAGGCTGTTTTCAAACCCAAAGCCAAGGAAAGTGTTCCTGTTGTAGATACGGTTGATATGATCTACCGTGGTGAAATAGTTGCCAAAACAGACGAAGAACCCGATTGCGTCATTCTTACACCGATTGAGCATTTGGATATCATACTCGGAAGAACATCACCGTGTATTCCTTCAGTTACCATGCCTAAAGAACCAGATGGCTTTATTGTAAAACTTCAGAAGTTCATGCAGAAACATTCGGAAAATATGAGCATAAAGCGCATAAGAAGAGAAGCGAAGCGCATTACTTCGGAAGTTGCACGAAAAGAAAAAGCTATTGCCAAGGCTCAGGAAAAAGAACTTCGCAAGATACAAAAGTATACCGAAAAATACAACAAGATTTTTGCCGAACTTGATCAAAAATATGACATGGTGGGCTATGAAACATATATCCCCGATGTAAAAAAGTCCGATATTTCATCAGACGATATTTTAGCAAACTTGGATATAATCTTGGAGCGAACCTTATACAGTAAGCTCGATAGGATATTGAACAGGACTAATCTCGTTTATCCTCATAAGTACTTCGGAGATGAAAGCGAACAGGTAATTCAAAGGAAAAATGCCATAGCTGAACTTATTGTCGATAAACAAAATAGAGAAGCTTATCTTAATTCACTTATCGCAAATGTGTCGGATAATAAACGAATTATGTACTTATCAAGCACAAGCGATGTTTCTTCATCCGCTTCGGTTATGACATTGAACGGCATTAATAATGCTGAAATCGAATACCATTATGATGAGCCTATCATGGAAAATGTGGAATATAATAATATCACAACAGCCGGTTCTAATATGTATCAAAGATACATAAAAACCGAAAAAGCATTTCAGAAATTTGCTCACAAAACGGGTGTTGCCTTCAGAGCAATATGTGCTAAAATCAAGAAATTAATTGATTCGATAGGCGAAAATAAAGAAAATACACCCAAAACATCGGAAGAAGATGAAAAATAAACTATAATTAAAGCAGTTGAAAAACAACTGCTTTTTCTTTGATATAAAGGAGATAAAATGAAAAAAGGCGTTATAGATATAGGATCAAATACAGTTAAAGCATTCGTTTACGAGATAGATGAAAAAAGTATCAAAACAATTACATCTCACCGCATTTACACACATTTGTATTCATATATTGAAAATAAGGTTTTAAATAGCAACGGAATCAATGCTTTGTGCAATGATATTAATTCATGTAAGATCTTTTTAAGAGAGAATAATTGCGATGATATTTATTGCTTTGCCACTGCCGCACTTAGAGATTCCGAAAATAATAACGAAGTAATTAAGAAAGTATATGATAAGTGCGAAGTTTGTGTGGATTTAATATCGGGGGATATCGAGGCGGAGTGTGATATTTTGAGCATGAAATATGCATTCGGGCTTGATTGCGCTTTAGGTATGGATATGGGAGGAGGCAGTGCGCAAATATTTCGTTATGATAATGATGAAATATTTTTCAGCAAAAGTTTACCCCTTGGTGCATTGAAAATAAAAACTATGTTTGTTAAAGATAAATTTCCGACATACGAAGAAGCCGAAAAGATAAAAGGGTATGTATTTGATGTTCTTTCGCAGCTACCAAACATCAAAGCTCAGATTATATATGCTATGGGTGGGAGTATAGTGGAAATAAAGAAAATATTTGATTTATCCTGCAGTAGTATAACCGTAGAAATGCTTAAGAAATTAAAAGATAGGCTTGAAAAAATGCCTGAACTTGACGAATATTTAAAAACTGTTGCTCAGGGCAGGGAATATACCGTACTTCCGGCAATCATAGCACTTTTGAGCATTGCAGAGTATTTCGGCGCAAATGAATTTTTCGTTTTGGAAAACGGAGTCAGAGAGGGATATTTATACAGAAAGATTTTAACTCAAAAGCATAGTTAGTCGATTGGGATATGATAAAATATATCTATTGAAAGAGGGAAAAAATTGGATATGCATATACTTACAAAGAGTAAAATATCGTTATTTGTGGTATTCGTAAACTTCAGTTTTACGGTATGGCTGATGTCCGAAGGTTATCTTTGGCAGGGGATCGGCTTGCTTTGGGTTATGCTTTTTTTATCCGCAATACATTTTTTCCATCTTCGAAATAAGGTTTTATACAGCACACGAACTTCCGAAAACGAACAAAATTATAACTATTCTTCATATCTTCGAAAATGTATTTTCACTACCCTTGAATCCAATTCAGGGCTTATTACGGCACAGTCGTCGTTCACTATCGTATTTCGAATCGCCATATGCATGAGTGTTGTATTATTTTGCTTATATAATATTGTATTTTCAGTATTTTCATATTTCCCGTATATGATATTTAATAAATTGATGTACACGATTATCATAGTTTTTGCAGTACTATACTTGGTGGCAGGGCTTAGATTCTGCGCATTTCCCGCATTTGTCAGCTTTTGTTTGACAATGGGTACATATTACTTGCAAACTTTTTTGTTTTCTCTTAATTTACTCGGAAAATTATACGGAATAATTTTTTATGCTAACATTGCGATTGCTTTTGTGGTAGGGTACATAATAGCATTGTATTTTATAAAGCGAAACTATATTTTTTCCAATTTGCAGAGCTTTGAGCATTTCGGAAATTACCAGATTGCGGATTTGTATTTAAATGACTTCGCTCCTTTATCTTCTTATGAAACATTGTTAAAATTTAAAATATCACTCGGTAGCATCAAAGAGGGTGAAATACTTGATTTTACCCACCGTGTATTAAAGCTTTGCCGTGATTACAAAGTTATTTTGGCAGGTGTAATAGTAAATAAAAATACTAATTCTATCGAATTGTATTGCTACAGTGATTCCTCTGCGGCTAAGCCTATCGATGAATTTACCCGAGTGGTGGTAAAATATGCCAAAAAGAAATTTTCATCGAATGCCGTATGTAAAAAAACACATGATTCGAAATGGCTTGTATACAAAAAACTATTATTCCCATCAAGTACGGAACTTTGCTCAATAATAAGCAGAAAGCATATAGAAGATCTTTTTGTTGACGGAAAAACATTTGATAAAAATTACGAATTGTCTTTTTTGGTGTATTTCAAAGAGAAAAAACAGCTCATAGCTTTTGAAAACATTTTGGAGCTTTACGGATTTGAGCTTGTGAATGCCTCATTTGAGGGAATGAATGCAAATAAAATTAAAGGGTATCCGTATTGCGGTGAATATAAAACCACTACCTATATTTCGGTACGCAGGTTGGAATGCCTTAATAAGACGATTTTGGACGAAGCCGAAAAATTCGGTTGCCATTATATAGGCGATTGGAAAGTAAACGAATAAAAAGCTAACGTTCTTACATAGGCTTAAATTATGCCTAATGTAATTTCGTTAGCTTTTTTGTGCGGTAAAACTAATGAAAATTGATTTTTTTATTTATCGGCTTCTTCTTTTATATGCTCACGCATTGTGATAAATTCGCCGTTATTCCATAGTTTCTCCAAATTGTATAATTCTCTTTCTGATTGTACGAACAAGTTTACGCAAATATCTGAGAAATCGATAAGTATCCATTTGCCGGAGTCGTAGCCTTCTTTACCGAGAGCTTTAAAATCGTTTTGTTCACTTTTTTCTTCCAAATGATCGCATATTGCGCGTGCGTTTCGCTCGTTGAGGACTGTGCCTATAACAAAATAATCTGTTTCAGTGCTGATTTTTTGTACATCAATCACAACGATATCCGAAACATTTTTTTCATCCATCCATGATTGTATCATGTTAACTTTTTCAATGCTGTTCATATTCATTCCTGCTTTTTCAGTATTAGTTATGCTATGTATTATATCACATTATTTCGTTTTAACAATAAAGATGTTTTGTCAGTATAAGTAAATCATGCATAAAATATTAGTGAAAATATATAGGAGAGGACTATGAAAAAACAACCCTCAAGAAAATGTGTTAAAGAAGATATAAATCAATTAAAATATATTTCGGGCATGAAAAATGTTATTGCCATAGATTTAAGAGAAAGTGACGATTATAAATTACGGCATATTCCGAACACAATCAATATACCTTATTATGAGCTGCCTGACAGAATAGGGGAGCTTAAATTAAATAAGTCTTGTAAAATATATTTGGTTTGCTATAATGGTATGCATTCAAAGGCTGTTTGTCCTTTGCTTTTGGATATGGGGTATACCGATGTGGTGAATCTGGGTTCGATAGATAATTATCGCTTCTGATAGTGTAGCGATAAATTTTAATCGGGGAATTGCATAGAAAAAAGCAAAAAAAATGGTAATATATATACGAGTACAGATATAGGAATATTTGTGGGGGAGAAAAATGAAAAAAAAGATTTCGGCTTTTTTTCTGGTAATGTTTATAGCATTTAGCGTAGTAAATTGTAATGATGTTTTTGCTTTTCGCAGTATTGGCGGGGAGATGGTTTTATATGATTCGAACCCCGATGAAATATTGATTGATCCCGATTTTGATTTAAACAGCGTGGACGCCGGAGTGTTGAGCAGTTGGTATTCCAGCGAGATAAGTGTGCCTGATGAAGCATTGAAAAAAGCTTTGCAGAACGCTTCAAAGACTGACAAATTGACCGTGGAATCAATGTTCTCTTTGCCTACATCGCTTGATTTGACGGGTATGAATATAAAAAACCTCAAAGGTTTGGAATACGCAATAAATGTTACCGATTTGGATATAAGCGATAACGAGATTGACTCTTTGGATTCACTTAGTAATTTGTATAATCTTAAAACGCTGAATTATTCGCACAACAATGTGACAAAGATCCCTGGGTGGATATTTACTTCAAAATCATTGATAAGCGTTGATGGAAGTTATAACTCATCGAGCGAAATAGAATCTTTTGAAAACAGACAAAGTTTTTTAAAGATACTTTATTTGGAAAATAATAAACTCACAGCGCTTCCCGATTTGAGAGGACTCGACAATTTGGAAACATTATCCCTTGCCAATAATGAATTCAGCGAATATCCGAGCAGTATATCGCGCCTTGCTAAGCTCAAAGTGCTTTCACTGTCCGGAAACAAGCTTACCGAAATAGAGGGTATTGCCGCCAACACCGCTTTAAGCACGCTTTATATCAATAATAACGAGCTTGAAGCATTGCCTGCAGATATTCAATCATTGCCTGTTTTGACGGAGCTTTCATTATCTCATAACAAGATTACACAAATAGGGGAAGAAATTATCCAGCTTGAATCCTTGGAGAGACTCGATATTTCGTTTAACTTATTAAGAAGTATTCCGCAAAATTTGGCAGCACTTCCCGAACTTGGCGTATTGGATGTGAATTTTAATTACATTTCATCCGATGGTGATAACGCAAGTATTTTAAAAAATACAAATTCTGAAATTGAAAATTTCTATTACAGCTTGCAACTTCCCGAATTTGATGTTATGTTGTATGATGATTTCAACTCATCAAACGGTAAACTTAAATGGGACGGCATTTTAAACACTACTTCCGACGAAGGCAGCTACAGCGTAAGCAAATATGTAATAGAACGAAAAGAATATGTTGATCCGGCTGAGATAAAAAAAGACGATTCAGATTTAGACCAAAGCGTAGATGACGCCTCAGGATTGGATAATGGTGAAGATGTACCCGATACATCAAATGTTCCGACTTCCGATGCTACGGCGGGGAATGAGACTCCTCAGGGAGAAGATACTGCAGTTGACACTTTCGAAAACGAATTTGTCGTAATTGCGGAATTGGAGCCCACTGTAAACGAATTTATCGACGATACCGCATTAGATAACAAAGAATATGTATACAGAGTAAGCGCATATATCGAAGGCGAATATAAATCGCATGGAAAGGTTTCGCTTGTCTTGGAGGACTGCGTAAATACTTTGGATAAAGTAAGTTCGATTTCAGGCTCATCAGTTTGGATATATGTGGCTGTAGGCGGCATTATCGTTCTTCTTTTGGGATATTTCGTTTACCGTATAGTAAAGAATAAGAAAGTGTATTCCGAAAAAGAGGATACCGATAAAAATAAAGAAATAAGCGGTAATGAAAAACAAGTTAAAAAGATAGTCATCAATGAACCGATAAAAACCACGAGTCGTTCCGATTTGGAAGATGAACTTGACAGAATACTCTTCTCTGCAAAGGAAGAAGCCGATAGACTTTATCCGGAGGAGAAAGCCCCCGAGAAAAAACAATCGGAAATCGGAAATATATACGAAGAAGTAAAGAAAGATAAGAAAAACAAAAAATAATCATGAAATATCAATATATATTATTTGACTTTGACGGAACTGTCGCAGATACCAAACAAGGTATTTACGACAGTGCCGCATATACATTGTCCCAATTCGGGATTACCACCGATAAAGAAACGCTCAGAAAGTTCGTAGGCCCTACATTATGGCATTCCTTTGAAACTCTCTTCGGTTTTGACAGAGCCGAACAGGAAAGGGCTGTGAATATATACAGGGAGCATTATTCCGAAATAGGTATGTTTGAGGCTGAGCTTTATCCCGATATGTTATCTACCTTAAAGAATCTTAAATCCAAGGGTTATAAATTAGGCATTGCAAGTGCCAAGAACGAATCAAGTGTGCTTAAAGCATGCAAATTCTTGGGAGTATATGATTTGTTTGATTTGATATTGGGTAGTTTTGAAAACGGAGAGCGCTCCGATAAAAAGAGTTTAATAGATGCGTTATGCGTTGGGCTTAACGTTGATGATATGAAAAAATGTGTTTATATCGGTGACAGTTATACCGATTGCATAGGAGCAAATGAACATAATATGGATTTTATTGCAGCATTGTATGACCGAGATGAGTCAGAGTTTGACGGATATGAGTGCACCTATAAGGCATATGAAGTGGGCGATATAACAAAATATGTAATATGAGAAATTTTTTTATAATATTTATTGCAAAACTTCTTCAAATGTGGTAATATTATAAAAGCGCCGAAGTGATGGAATTGGCAGACGTGGCGGACTCAAAATCCGTTGGTAGCGATACCGTGGGGGTTCAAGTCCCCCCTTCGGCACCATTTTTATTTTTTGTGGGGGTATAGCTCAGCTGGGAGAGCGCTTGAATGGCATTCAAGAGGTCAGCGG
>CAZXWI010000016.1:0-23124 GCA_964644555.1 uncultured Lachnospiraceae bacterium
ATCATATACTGTAATTACAGCATATCCCTCATCGGAAAAAGAAGTATCCGCTACTTGACCGTTTATTAAAATATCGCATGAACCTAAAAAATTGATACTGAGTTTTAATTCATGCGGTTCTTTGTAGTAATAAGACTGTGTATAAAACACATCGTTGCCCGAAGTATTTGAAGTAGATGTTACATTCTGCACATTGAGCGAAATATTGCGTGCACTCAAACATAATATGCCTAACAATACAATTATACTCAATACTTTTTCGATTTTCTTAAACATATAAATATTATATGCAATAAAATCGATTTCAAACACTTTCCCCTGCCAAATACCCTGTAGAGAATGCCAACTGTAAATTGAAGCCGCCTGTAAAAGCATGAAGTGCGAGCATTTCGCCTGCGAAATATAAATTCTTTACAATCTTGGATTCCATAGTCGATGAAACTACTTGTTTTACATCAACCCCTCCTTTTGTAATTATCGCTTCCTTAAATTCGCCAAGCGACTCAACGCTCAATGATAGATTTTTTATATTATCCAAAATACTCTTTCGCTCGTTAACAGTCAGTTGATTAACTTTCTTTTCGGGGGAGATTTTACTTAATTCCACAATCAAACCGATAAGAGATGACGGAAGAAGTTTGACTAATGCATTTTTGATATCTTTATTTCTGAACTCTTCGAAATCTCTTAATATTCTATTGTCGAGTTTCTTTTCATCCAAAGCGGGTTTTAAGTCTATCGAAATGCGGTATTCGCAATCTTTTTTCATCAAGCAGCTCATCGTTAAGATTACAGGCCCAGACACACCCGTATGGGTAAAGAGCATTTCTCCCATCTGGGTATATTTCTTTTTATTGTTTTCGTATAATGTTACCGACACATTTTTCAAAGATAAGCCTGCTAAATTTTCAACCCATTTTTCTTTTGTTTTTATTCCCACCAAAGCAGGTGTCGGCTCAATGATATTGTGCCCTGCTTTCTTTGCCAAAGCATAACCGTTGCCGTCAGAGCCTGTAGTTTCGTAGCTTTTTCCTCCGCAGCAAAGTATCACGGCATCGCATCTTAATTCTTTTCCGCCTAAGAATCTAACACCGCATACTGTTTTGTTTTCGATTATAAGCTCTTTAACATATGTATCAAGCATAACATTAACATTGTTTTCATTAAGAAGTCTTGTAAGTGCTTTTGTTACATCGCTTGCTTTATCGGATTCGGGAAATACTCTGAAACCTCTTTCCACTTTCGTTTTTGTTCCCGCTTCTTCCAATAACTCCACCAAATTATCAGGAGTAAATGTATATATGCTACTATAGGCAAAAGAAGGATTTTCAAAAATGTTATCGAAAAAATCACTCAAATCGCATGCATTTGTTACATTGCATCGCCCTTTACCTGTAATATATATCTTCTTGCCTAACTTTTCGTTTCGTTCGCACAAAATTACTTCATTATTGTTTTTCGCCGCCGCATATGCCGCCATCATTCCGGCAGCACCGCCACCTATTACTATTATTTTTTTCATAACACATACCGTTTTTGTTTTTCATTATAACACATACCGCAAAACAAACATCAGCCAAAACGAAAAATATCCGAATGTATTATCAAATTATCTTTACAATTCTTATATGAAAAGTGCACCCGTAAAGCAAAATGCTTTGGGTGCATCTTCACTACATTTTCTTCCATGTCTTGGGGCTGAACAGAATCAACACCGGAAGAATTTCAAGCCTGCCGAGCAACATAGTCAAAGTCAATACAACCTTTGAAAATGGGCTGTACAGCGCAAATGAGGAATACGGACCAACAGCCTCAAACGCAGGCCCTACATTAGATATGCAGGTAAGAGCAGCCGAGAAATTACTGAAAAATCCATGTGTAAGCGTGTATGTACCTGCATCCGAGCTGATTATTATTTCCTGCCCGTTTACGGGATCGAATGACAATAAGAACACTGCAAAAACAAATATAAAAAAATACAGTGTGATAAACACAAAAACATCGTTTATCGTTTTATTGTCCAATGTTTTACCCTCAAATTCCGATGACGCAACATAATGAGGATCAATCAGTTTTCTTATGTTTACATGAATTCCTTTCATTGCAATCACTATACGCGAAACTTTAATTCCCCCGGCTGTAGAACCTGCCATTGCTCCGATAAACATAACTATTATCAAACACATTGCAGCCGAACTCGGCCAAACATGATAATCTGTTGTTGTGTATCCGGCGGTAGTCATGAGTGATGCCACCTGAAAAAGCGAATGTCTGAAAGCTTCTTCGGCAGTATATGTCTGAGGAAAAGCTTGGATATGATTTACCAAGCTTATGAATATAACAGATACCGACGATACTATTATCAAAAAATATGCCTTAAATTCTTCGCTTTTTAAAACCTGCTTTAATTTGCCAATCAAAATCAAGTAATACAAGCTGAAATTACAGCCGAATAAAATAAGGAATATCGACATAACATATTGAGAAAACGGATTAAACATTTCCATACTTCCCGGAATAAATCCGAATCCTCCCGTTCCCGCACAGCCGAAAGTAGACAAAAGAGCAAAAAACAGTTTTTCGCTCTCATAGCCGGGAATCGGCTTATCAAACATAAGTATTATTACTTCCAAAACAGTCATTCCGAGATATATCAAATACAATATTCGTGCATTGACTTTCATTTTGGAAACCAATTTACCAACCTGAGGTCCGGGGCTTTCTGCTCTGAGTAAATGCATAGACGAACCGTCATTGCTTTCGGGAATGAATATGAGCACAAATACCAATATTCCCATTCCGCCTATCCAATGTGAAAAACTCCTCCAAAACAGCGTGGAATGGCTAACCGCAGTAATATCGTTTATTACGCTCGAGCCTGTCGTTGTAAAACCCGACATCATTTCAAAACAAGCGTCCACATAATTGGGAATATCCGAATTTATCACAAAAGGCAATGCTCCGAATAAGGTCATTACCATCCACACTAAAGCGGTAAGGGCAAATCCCTCCTTTTGGTATAAGTTATTTCGCTTGGGCTTTAAAAGCTGCATTAAAAATCCGCAAATCCATAAAATGCCCATCGGCAGTGCAAATGCGATAATATTCATACTTGATTCTTTGTATATAAAGCACACAATGAGGGGAGCTAACATGAGTATCCCTTCAAGAATCATTATTTTTCCCAATATATTACATAGTTTTTTGTATTCCATGATATATCCTCTTATTCAAACACATCAGTTAAATCGTCAAAGTTTTTGTGTGTAGTAACTACTACATTATCACCCTGCAATATTTGAGTAACTCCGCTCGGAATTATTACTTCGTTGTTTCTTATTATGCAAGCAATAAGACAATTCTTCTTTATTTTTACATCTTTGAGAGCTTTGTTGTAAAAATAATTTTCACCTTTTGCGTAAAATTCCAATGCCTCTACCTGATTGTTAACAAGCTGGTAAAGTGTTAAGATATTGCTTCCTCTGGAATTTTCCAAAGCCCGAACATATCCGATAATTATTTCAGATACTATATTCCCAACTTCGGAATCTTTATACATTGAAATCAAATCATCGCTTTTAACTTTCAATATCGTCTTCTTAACACCGCACTTGTCCGAAAACATTTTTACCTATTTTCCAAAGTCCTATAATTACTATTTTCATAGTTTACATTGCTCCGAAATTATTTTATGTATTTTTTATAATTACCTGCTCTATAACATCAGCGGCATGTTCGCACAAATCGCAGCAATTTTCCAAACTCTCGTATATGGCTTTAGCACCAAACAATGCTTTGGTATCTTTTTGAGTTGCAAAAAGTTCATGCATGGCTTCAATATAAATTTCATCTGCACAAGCTTCGATATCATTAACACTAACCAGCTTAGTACGTAGTATATCGGGCTTTTTGAAATTTTTAAGTTCCGTAATACCTTCGTATAGAGCATTCACGCATTGATTGACTGATTTCGAAAGTTCCGATATCATCTTTGGCATAATGGCGATATGATACATATAAATGTCCAAGATGACTTCGTCCAAAGCATCGGTGATATCATCGATTATTTGTACCAAATGAAGAATATCTTCCTGATCTATGGGTGTAATAAATTCCGTTGAAAGTCTGTTTAAAATGTCGTGATGAATTTCATCGGCTGCATTTTCAATCTCGTGCATTTGCTTTCTGTATGCTCCCACGCTTTCCGAGTTGAATTTACATAAAATTTCCTCCAACAAATTCGATGCTTCCACGCAATATGATGATTGTTTTACTATCAGTTCAAAGTAATTGTTATTCTTTTTCGCCATTTAAAATTTCTCCTTATGCAAATATTTTCAAAAAAAGTTTTGCCATTATAAATCCGAGCAAGCCACATCCGGGGAAAGTAAATACCCATGTAAGAACCAAATCTTTAACCACACTCCAGTTCACATTACTAACTCGTCTTGCCGCACCGACTCCCATTATTGCAGTTGTTTTGGTATGGGTTGTGCTGACCGGAATACCCGTAAGAGATGATATAAGCAGACATATCGTTGCCGAAAAATCAGCGGTAAACCCTTGGTAAGGCTTTAGCTTTACCATATCCATACCAACCGACTTGATTATACGATACCCTCCTATTGAAGTACCAAGTCCCATAACGGCCGAGCAAAGTACCATCAACCAAACAGGCACAACAAAACTTACCGATACATCACTTCCTCCTGCCATAGAAGCACCGAGTAAAAATATTGCCATGAATTTCTGCCCGTCCTGAGCTCCATGCATAAATGCCATTGCTGCACCGCCTGCTACCTGAGCCGATGAAAAGAACTTTTCCGATTTTAGTCGGTTTTTGTTTTGAAATATGAGTACGGTTATTTTGGAAGAAACAAATCCCAAAACAAACCCAAGAACAGTAGAAAGAAATATTCCGTAAATAACCTTTATCCATTCGACTGGGTTTATTCCGGAAAAGCTGTTTTGAATAGCAACTGCAGCTCCCGATATTCCTGCGATAAGTGCATGACTTTCGCTCGTGGGAATCCCGAAATACCATGCAGCCGTTGCCCAAATTACAATGGATGCCATTGCGGCACAAAGAGCAATAAGTGAAAGATGCGAATCCCCTCCGAAATCTACCATATTGTAAATTGTAAATGCTACCGATGCATTTACGGATGTCATTACAAACACCCCCAGAAAATTAAAGATAGCAGCCATGATAATAGCTTTGCGCACATCTATCGCTCTGGTGGAAACGCATGTGGCAATGGCATTGGGAGCATCAGTCCAACCATTTACCAAGATAACACCCAAAGTAAGTATTGCGGAAACTGCCAGCATAGGATTATGCATCATTTGGTTTAAAAATTCAATCAAACTCAATTTAATACCTCCGGTAGTTTTTTACCGTAAATTTACTTAGGGATATCTATTTGCCCCAAGCATAAATTACCACAGCATTATATTACATTTTCGGCTAAGGGACGGCAAAGGGATATAAAACACCACAAAAAAACTTATTTACCAAAAATTTGATAAATAAGTTTACCGAATTTGAATATGTTAGATTTAATCATTCTTTTCCGAGTTCATTCTGTAACCTACTCCCAATTCATTTGTGATGTACCATAGTTCTCCCGGTTTCACTCCGAATTTTCTTCGCATATTCGCCATATTGACCTGCAACTTTTTTACGCTACCCTCGTCATTATAGCCCCATACACCTTTTATTATTGAAGAATATGTCATCATTTCTCCGCAATGCTCTGACAAAAACACCAAGATATTATATTCTGTCTGCGAAAGTTTTATTTCCGAATTTTTTATAAAAACCTGCCTTGCATCATAATCTATAACCAAATCTCGAATTTCGAATTTACCTCCGGGCAGTTTTCCTATATCTGCTCTAGGGCGGTAATTTCTGAGCATCATGCGTATTCTTGCCAAAAGCTCTGCTGAACCAAACGGCTTTGTAACATAATCGTTGGCTCCGCTATCAAGTGCTTCCACTTTATCTTTTTCATTTCCTCTTGCCGAAAGCACGATTATCGGAGTCAACGAATCTCGCCTTACAAATTTAAGAAAATTCATTCCGTCTTCATCAGGCAAACCCAAATCCAAAATAACCACATCGGGTTGATGGGATATAAACAAATTTTTTGCCAAATTACAAGTCTGTGATAAGATAACTTGGTAATTTTCGGCTTCCAATATCGTTTTGACCACCGACCTAATGCCGATATCATCTTCAATAAGTAAAATTTTGTATTTGTTATTCTCCATGAATATCATTCTCCTTACTCAGCGTAAATCGAAATAAAGCTCCTTTATTTTTTCTGTTTTCCGCGCTTATATCTCCGTCATGGGCTTTAATTATTGCAGCACAAACACAAAGACCGATACCTGCAAATCTCTTTTGAGAATCGGCAATATCACTGTTTATTCCGTAAGAATTTTCAAAAATATGTTTTATTCTGTCTTCGGGGATTCCGCATCCGTTATCCAAAACTTCGAAAACCACCTTACCACCCAATGTAAACACTCTAAGAATAAGTTCCGTCATCCCTTTAGCGTGATAAACAGCATTTTCCAAAAGATTTATTATTACCTGCTCTATTAAAATCGCATCGACCGATATAACGATTATTTCATCACTTATATCAAGTTTTACGCTTTGGTTTGGATAACGAAATGAAAATTTTGTTATTGCCGAATCCACCAACTCGTCTACGATCGTTGATGTCTTTTTAATCTCGACAGCACTTCCGCTGTCGATTCTGGTAATTGAAAGCAAATTTTCACCATTCTGATGAGCCACTCGGAGTCCTCGCGAATATTTTGCAGCATAGAATCCTTTTGTTCTTCGCTCAAAACATTCTTTTTATCAAGCAAAGTAGAGCTGGCACTGTATATTGTAGTCAGTGGAGTTCTTAAATCATGGGAAACCGATCTTAGTAAGTTTGCTCTCATTTTTTCTTTCTCACTCTCTGCTTTTATCGCTTCGGTTCTTTTGATTTTCGTGGTAAGCATACTCGTTATTACCGATATTGTTACCATTATAACCGCAGAAATAAGATTTACCGGCGTAATGAAATCGAAAGCAAAGTACGGATATGTAAAAATATAGTTTACGGCAAACATGCCTATAACAGCACATACAACACCGTAAACATACCCTTCGGTAAAAAGGGAAATGAGAAAAATCGCAAATGCGAAAACAGTTGTAATATGCTCCTCTACTTTGATACCCTGAAACAATAAGCTTACCATAACCGATACCGAAAGTATCACAGCAGAAATGCTGAAATCTTTAATTAAATATTTCGTTTTCATTAATACGCTCCTATTATAATATTTTATCACTTGTTCATTTCGTTTTCATCAAAATCTTTCATATCGCCGAACAAATACACATACAACATTTCAAAAAAACAAAATGCGAGATCATCTCTCGCATTTCATCTTTTCGGATATTATCCGAATTATGCATTTAATTGTGTTATTAAAGTTTTTGCGATATCGCCTACTTTTATTTTTTCTGATTTTATTTTCTTTTTCAAGTCCTTTATAGCAACGGTATCTTTGTACTTTCCTGCGGCCATTTCACGACCTAATTGTTTCTGCAATTTTCTTAATTCGTTTTTTTCTTTGATTAATACATTTGCATCCATACTCGCCACCTCATTATACTTTTTTATTTATTATAACAAGCAATGAGCGAAAGCTAAACTATTTTAAGCATATTATAATGTTATGTCGCCTGTATCTATCATTACACCGTCTGGGTTAAGTAGCACTGCAAACACCGCAAGACGGGTGTCATCATCGCCTGTGCAGGTGGACAAGGTGAGTATTTTGCTGCTGTCATCAACACTTGCCGATGAACTAATATATGATGAATAACTCAGATCCGATATAAAAGATGCGATGCTGTAATACTCACTTGAACGGTAATCATACAGTACATCCACAACATTTACCGACACTACCTGATATACATATGTGCGGTCTTCAAGCATCATATAAATAAACGGATGCTGTTCATAGTAGTCCTGCTGTTTAAATCGTTTTAGCAATCCGAACATAGAACCGTCGAGCATAGCATGACCATATATTACACTGTTTTGGTCATCAAACAAACTGCTGTTATCGCAATCTAAAAACAAACACCCTGCCGAACTGTATTCATCGTTAAACGAAACCATAAGGTAGTAGTCATTATTTGAACATTGTACAACGGGAAGGTCTATTTCACTGTCGGGAATAGTTATCCAGCCGACATAATCCGAATTTATCTTTTTTAATTCCGCATATGATTTTGCCGATGACTCTTTATCGTTTTCGTTATCGATAATCGTTGAAATTCCGGGTTTCAGCGCTTGGAGCTGCTTTATTTCATCTCTTGCATAAACACGCTTCGAAATATCGTCATATATAAGCATTGCCGATATAACCATAACAACGACACATACCGCAATCAAAATATCGTAAATCGGGCTTGATTTTTTCTTTGTGCCTTTTGTTTTTTTTGCTTTTATCTTCTTAGCTTTTATTTTCTTATTTGCTCTGCTTTTGTTATCTGTATCCAAATTTTTATCCTCTGTGGTTAGATTATAACACATAAAGGATTATTTTGATGTCTTAAGTATCTCTTTTTTTAGGTTGCCGATTATTTTCTTTTCCAGTCTTGAAATATACGACTGCGAAATATTTAAAAAATCGGCAACTTCCTTTTGCGTTTTCCTTTCCGATTCATTTATTCCAAAACGCATACTTATTATTTCATAATCGGTATCTGATAAATTGTCCAATGCTTCACGAAGTATTTGCTTTTCACATTCTTTTTCCAAATCGTTTCCCACAAAATTATCTTCTGCACACAATACATCGGATAGAACCAATTCGTTTCCGTCGGCATCATAATTAAGCGGCTCATCCAAAGACACTTCGGCTTTTCTCTTACAATTTTTCCTAATATACATCAATATTTCATTTTCTATGCATTTTGATGCATATGTTGCCAGCTTAATACATTTTTGAGGATTATATGTATTCACAGCCTTTATCAAACCAATCGTGCCGATGGATATCAAATCTTCCAAATTATACAGATTAGATTCGAATTTTCTCGCAATATATACTACCAATCTGAGATTATGTTCCACCAAATAATTTTTGGCATCACTATCTCCCAACGAACACCGCATGGTAAACTCATACATCGGATAGAACCAATTCGTTTCCGTCGGCATCATAATTAAGCGGCTCATCCAAAGACACTTCGGCTTTTCTCTTACAATTTTTCCTAATATACATCAATATTTCATTTTCTATGCATTTTGATGCATATGTTGCCAGCTTAATACATTTTTGAGGATTATATGTATTCACAGCCTTTATCAAACCAATCGTGCCGATGGATATCAAATCTTCCAAATTATACAGATTAGATTCGAATTTTCTCGCAATATATACTACCAATCTGAGATTATGTTCCACCAAATAATTTTTGGCATCACTATCTCCCAACGAACACCGCATGGTAAACTCATACTCTTCGTCTTTATTAAGCGGCGGAGGTAAATATTCATACGAACTGACAAAGTATACACCGTTTTCGAATAGAATATCTTTTATCTTTTCAATAAGTTTTTTTATCATACATTCCTCCTGTTTTGAAAATTATCGGATTGAATATACCGTCAAATTCGCTGTATGAGAAATCACCTCCGACAACGGTTACATTCTCAATTATGTAATTTCCCGAAAAAATCATCTTATCTATTCTCACACTCAATAAATATTTGCACCCTGAAACAGTATTTACCTTTGTTACACCGCAATGAGTGAATATATCGTAATCCAAGCTGCGGTAACATTTCAAATATTCGTCGTAGGAATCAAAACTTAATGTTTCTGTTTTGCATATATTTTTCATTATCCTATTGCTTATTACGACCACGCTTTCGCCACTAAGTGTTCTTATAAAATTTCCCGTATCGGCATAAAGAAAAATTTCTTTGATTATTTTATCCGAAAACAATATTTCAGCTTCGTATATTCCGCTTATTTGCACAGACTTATTAAAAATAAATGTATCGAATATATAAATCAAAACATACCCTATCAAAAAACCCGATACAATATCAAATAATCCTACCGAATCATCCATTTTATAAAACAGATCTTTTACGCCGAAATACTTAACGAACAAAACTGATCCTGCAAGAATAAAAGTGTAGATATAAATCAAAAAAAGGTTTTTGAAAAAATTCTTTATCTTGCGTGGCTTTGTTACGAAAAAAGCAGAAATAAACAGCGTAAGAAATTTGAAAATATTGCTAAGATAAAGATAGCCCTTTATAAATATTAATGTGATAAACAACGTTTCGAGAATACTCACCAAAATATTGCAAAACATTATCCGGTTAATACAATTTTTCTTACATACCCAATTCAAAACGATGTAATCAGCAACAAAGTTTACGAGAATAATATCTTCAATATAAACATACATTAACTCATTTCTCCGAATTCAGTATACAACCATATGAAAAAATATTTTGTCATCTTATAATCAGCCCTATGCACAAAAATAATATAAACCGAATAATATAAACAGAAAACTCATAAAGGAGATTTTGGAATGAAAAAAATCCTAATTTTTACTTTAATTGTCATGATGTGCGTCTTCACATTTGCGGCATGTACCGAAAAAAGCGAAGATCTCACAATAATTAAAGTAAATGAAGTTACGCATTCAGTGTTCTATGCACCGCAATATGCGGCAATATCTCTGGGTTATTTCGAAGAGGAAGGACTTTGCATAGAACTCACCAACGGAGGCGGTGCCGACAAAACCATGACAGCACTCATAAGCGGAGATGCACAAATCGGATTATGTGGGCCAGAAGCCACCATATACGCTTACAATCAAGGCAATGAGGACTATGCTCAAAGCTTTGCACAGCTTACCCAATGCGACGGCTCGTTTTTGCTGTCAAGAGCAAATATCGAAAATTTCACGATTGATATGCTCAAAGGTTCTACCATAATCGGGGGAAGAAAAGGCGGTATGCCGGTAATGGTGCTGGAATGGATACTCAAGAAAAACTCTCTTACTCCGGGAGTGGATGTAATAATTGACACTTCTATTGCATTCAATGCCATGGCAGGAGCCTTTATAGGAGGCACGGGTGATTATGTTTCGTTATTCGAACCGACCGCAACCTCCATGCAAAATTCAGGTAATGGTTATATCGTAATGTCGCTGGGAGAGGAAAGCGGCAAAGTCCCATATACAGCATATTGTGCAAAGAAAAGCTATATAAAAGAGAATCCCGAAATTATATCCAAATTCACAAAGGCAATAAATAAAGCGCAAATTTTTGTTTACGAAAACGATGCTGCAACAGTTGCCGAAACAATTTCGGAATTTTTCCCCGATACTTCAATAGAAGATCTTATAAGTGCAATACAAAGTTATAAAGATATAAATGCATATGCTCTAAACACCGAATTTACAAAAGAATCGTTTGATCTTTTGCAGGATATAGTTATAAACGCAGGTGAACTTACCGAAAAAGTAAATTACTTTGACTTGGTTTGCACAGAGTTTATGCACTAAAAGGAGGAAATATGGAGCCTTTAGTCTCTTTGCAAAATATTCAAAAAACATATCAGACACCCGCTGAAGAAACTATTGCGATTAAAGGCTTTTCTTTGGATATTTACAAAGGTGATTTTATTGCACTGGTTGGGCCGAGCGGATGCGGCAAATCGACTGTACTATCCATAATCGCAGATCTTGATAAACCCACCGGCGGAAAGATAATAAAAAAGGATAATGTTACCACAGGCTATATGCTGCAGCACGATCACCTTTTTAATTGGAAAAGTATATATAAAAATGCAATAATAGGACTTGAAATACAAAAACGAAATACCGCCGAAAATTCACAATATGTAATCGAGCTTTTGAAAAAATACGGACTCTATGAATTCAGAAACGCATACCCCAAGCAACTCTCCGGAGGTATGCGCCAAAGAGCGGCTCTGATAAGAACCCTTGCCATCAAGCCCGATATTCTGCTTTTGGATGAGCCATTCAGTGCGCTTGATTACCAAACAAGGTTAAATGTCAGCGAAGATATTGCGAATATAATTTCAAAAGAAAACAAGACCGCTGTTTTGGTTACTCACGATTTATCCGAAGCGATAAGCATCGCTGATAAAGTCGTGGTAATGAGTTCTCGCCCATCTCAGATAAAAAATATATACGATATTCATTTTGAAAAAGGTTCTTCCGTTATGCAAAAGCGCCGACATCCCGATTTTGCCAAGTATTACGATAAGATATGGAGGGATATAGATAAAAATGAAAGTTGATATATCTTGTGAAAGAAGTGAATATTTAAAGAAGCTGAAAAAAGAAAATATTTATGTGAAAATATTTCAAGCGGCAATTCTCGTTTTATTAATAGGCATTTGGCAAATATTGGCAGATTCAGGTAAAATAGATACTTTCATAACAAGTTCACCGAAAGAAATAGCAATATCACTTAAAAACCTTTTTATTAGCGGTCAGCTTTTGAATAATGTATTTGTCAGTACGTATGAAACTCTTATCGGATTTACCCTAGGCTTAATAATAGGTACAATAAGCGCCGTAATACTTTGGTGGTTTCCAATGGTAAGCAAAGTGTTAGACCCGTACCTCACTGTTTTGAACGCACTGCCGAAAGTCGCCCTCGGTCCTGTAATAATAATTTGGGCAGGAGCCGGAATGCAATCCATAATCATCATGGCGCTGCTTATTTCCACAATTTCAACGATAATCGGACTATATACAGGATTTAAGGAAACTGATTACACCACGATTAACTTAGTCAAAACTTTCGGAGCAAACAAACTTCAGATTTTGTTTAAAGTGTTACTTCCCTCCTCGTGCGCCAATTTCATAAGCATGACAAAAATAAATATAGGACTAAGCTGGGTCGGAGTCATCATGGGCGAGTTTCTCGTGAGCAAAGAAGGTATAGGATATCTTATCATGTACGGCTCTCAAGTGTTTAATCTCACATTGGTAATGGCGGGAATAATACTCGTTTGTATTCTTGCTTCAACGATGTATTTTATGATATTTTTAATCGAAAAAGCACTAAAAAAGAAGTTCGATTTCTAATGGTAATTTAATGCAAAAAAATCCCTTGAAATAGGGATTTTTTTGTAGTTTTTCGTTCGATTTATATTGTTAAAAACATCATTTTATGGTATAATTTGCTTAATAAATTTATTAAGGATTTTATGAGATGATCGAACTTAAAAATGTATCGAAAATATATGACGAAGAAGAAAGTTTTGCTCTTAGTAATATAAATTTAACAATAAACCAAGGGGAATTTGTATTCCTTGTAGGCAAAAGCGGAGCAGGCAAATCAACTTTAATCAAAATGCTTCTTCGTGAAGTATCCCCAAGCGAAGGAACAATATCTGTTTCGGGTGCGGATCTTAACACAATAAAAGAAAGAGATCTGCCGTTTTACCGAAGAAAAATAGGAATAGTATTTCAAGACTACAGACTTTTGGAAAACAAAACCGTTTTTGAAAATGTGGCTTTTGCCATGGAAGCTGTACAGACTCCAACCAAAACCATCCAGCGAATAGTGCCGAAAATTTTAAATATGGTCGGTTTAAGAGATAAATCAAGAAAATATCCCGACACATTATCTGGCGGCGAACAGCAAAGGGTGGCAATCGCTCGTTCTATAGTCAATAATCCCAAAATACTCATATGCGACGAACCTACGGGCAACCTCGATCCGGTAACAAGTGCCGGAATTATGAACCTGCTTTTGGATATCAACAAGCTCGGTACGACGGTAATCGTGGCAACGCACGACATAACCATGGTCGACAGAATGAAAAAACGTGTTATTTCATTGCAAAAAGGCAACATTGTCAATGACAGAGTAGGAGGTTACTATAATTGAAACTCTTTTCGTTCAAAAACTTTTTCAGAGATGCAATACAGAATATAAGACGAAATTCGGTCATGAGTGTGGCAAGTATTTTGTCGGTAGTATGTGCATTGGTAATAGTCGGAGTTGTATTGGCTCTTGCCATAAATATTAATTACATAACTGACAATATCGAAAGCAATCTTGAACTTAAGGTTTACCTTAACGATAACATTCCATCGATAGTTCAAGACGAAATATATAAAACGATCGTTTCTCTCGATGGTGTCGAAGATGTAACATACGAATCAAAAGCAGATGCACTCAAATCATTCAAAGAATCACTGGGCTCGGAAAACGCATCGATAATTTCAAATTACACCGTTGAAAATTCACCGCTTCCCGCTGCATTTATCGTAAAATTCACAGAAGCTCGATTTATAGAACCTGCTTATAACCAAGCGATCAAAATGGACGGGGTTAAAGATGCGGTTTACGGCGAAGATACCGTAAACAAACTCATACAATTCAACAAATTTGCCAATACGGTTACATGGGTGGTTTCGGCCATACTCAGCTTAATTGCCGTATTCATAATATTCAACACCACTAAATTAACGGTATTCTCAAGACGCAACGAAATATCGATAATGAAATATGTGGGAGCAACGGATTGGTATATAAGATTCCCATTCTTAATCGAAGGCACATTGCTTGGATTATTCGGGGCTGTATTTTCGATTTTGATGCTTCGCAATCTGTATTATTTCGTAGCCGGAATATTGCAAGGTTCGCTGTCGATTCTACCTCTCGGACAAACCTTAGCACCAGCAGGCTTTGTAATGAGCCGAATCGCTGTAATATTCTTGATATACGGTATATTGCTCGGCACTATCGGCAGTTCGTTCTCAATCAAAAAATTCTTACATGTTTAAATTGAAAATGCGGAGTTACTATGAAAAAGAAAAAAATAGTTAAAATAATTGCACTTTTGGCTGTAGTATTATTCTCATTGGCATCAATGCCCTCTCCCATAAGAGCGGCAAGCCTTGATGAGCTTCTCGAATTGGAAGAACTTATCGAGCAATACAAAAACGAAGCCGACAAACAGGCGGAATTAGCAGATGCGGTATTTAAAGAAATGGAAATACTCGACACTCAAGCTACCGAAATAAAAAAGGAACTTGATTCGATCAACGAGCAAATTGCAGGAAAAGAGCTTATGCTCTCACAAGCACAAACTGACCTTGAAAAAGCCGCCGCCGACAAACAAGCGTATCAAAATCAGCTTGAAGAACGCATGACCATAATGTATATGTATGGCGACAAAGGTTATTTGGAAGTTCTTTTCGGCTCAACAAGCTTTTCCGACTTTATCAGCAGAGCAACCGCAATAGCTTCGGTCATCGCCTACGATAATGAAATAGCTCAAAAGTTAAAACAAACTGAATCATTAATCGAAGCCAAAACATTGATGATTGAGGAAGAAAAACAGGAACTGGAAAAACTCAAAGACGATCAGCTCGCCAAACAGGCTGAACTTCAAGCAAGCATTGACGCAAAACAGGAAGTAATGGATGAAATGCTTTCCATGGAAGAATATTGGGAAGCTTTGGCAGCTCAACAAGAAGAAGCAGCTTCCGAACTCAGAAGAGAGCTTGCCGAGGAAAACGCAAACGGCAATTTTGCCAACACATTCACCACATTCCTTTGGCCAACTCCCGGCTACTACTACATCACAAGCCCCTACGGCTACCGTGTTCACCCGATTTACGGAACATGGACATTCCACTCGGGAATCGATATAGGCGCTCCTTATAACGCATCCGCTATCGCTCCGGCAAACGGTGTCGTTACATGGGCATCATGGAATGGCGGATACGGTAACTGCGTAATAGTATATTTAGGCGAAGATGCATATGGAAATTCTTATAAAGTATTGTATGGGCATCTTGACAGCTATGCGGTATCAGAAGGCGATATAGTTACACGAGGACAAACTGTGGGATATGTCGGTACAACAGGTGCTTCAACAGGCTATCATTTACATTTCGAAGTAATCATCAATGGAGTAACGGCAGATCCTGAAGATTATCTTACATGGTAAATTAAATAAAATATTAAAATCCTCTTTATGCAATAGTGCGTAAAGAGGATTTTATTTTGTAAAAACGAAATCCTTACAATATAAAAAAATACGGCACCCTTCTATGAAGTGTGCCGTAAAATAATGTTAGCATTTACTTAGTCCATCAAAAAGTCGGGAAGTAAATCGTCATATTTTTGAGTAGATTCGCTTTTCTTCTTTTCATCATTTCTCTTTTGCTCTGGATTATTTGCTTTCTCCTGTGGTTTGGGAGCAAAACCCGTAGCAATAACGGTAACTTTGATAACATCTTCTAAATCGGGATCAATGCACGCACCGAAAATAACATTTGCATCGGGGTGGGCTTCGCTTCTTATTACAGATGCAATCTTATCAACATCAAATAATGTAAGTTCTGATCCACCGGAAATATTGAGAAGAACTCCTGTAGCACCGCTGATTGTTGTTTCCAATAACGGACTTTCAATAGCCTGCTTAGCTGCTTCAACTGCTTTGTCGGCTCCTGAACCCATACCGATTCCCATATGAGCCAAACCGGAATCTTTGATGATGGTTTTAACATCGGCAAAGTCAAGGTTGATAAGACCCTGAGTCGAGATAAGATCCGTAATGCCTTTAACACCCATCAAAAGTACATCATCTGCCATTCTGAATGCTTCTTGGAATGTGGTGTTCTGGTTAGCAACTTGCAATAATCTGTCGTTGGGGATAACTACCAATGCATCAACATAATCCTTAATGAGCTGAATACCCAAATCGGAATTTATTTTTCTTACCTTACCTTCAAAGCAGAACGGTCTTGTAACGACACCGATTACCAATATTCCCATTTCTTTTGCCACTTTTGCAATTACATGAGAAGCACCGGTTCCGGTTCCTCCACCCATTCCTGCAGTGATAAATACCAAATCAGCACCCTCGAGAGCTTTGCTGATTTCCTCGGTACTTTCTTCGGCAGAACGCTCACCTACTTCGGGATTAGCTCCTGCACCAAGACCTTTTGTCGTTTTTTCACCTATCTGAACCTTGTTATCTGCAAGGGACGAACTCAAAACTTGACTGTCCGTATTGACAGCATAAAATGTTACTCCGCTTAAAGAGCTTTCTATCATTCGGTTTACGGCATTATTTCCGCCTCCACCGACACCAAATACTTTTATATTCGCTTGAATATTTTCTTCCAGGGCTGCAAATTCGTAAGCCATGAATACCTCCTGTATATCTAAGTATTAATTGTAATGTTTTTTCGCATAAATAACAAGTATTTTATAAAAATTATTTAATATCGATTACTTTATAAACAGGCTCACTGTCCTCAATGACCTCTATCATAATATGCCTGTCCTCATTTAAAATAAAATCGGCAATAAAGTCTTTATTGCTTTCAAACGAACTTAATGAATAAAACTTTATTACATTCGATTTTTCGGTATAAAGATAATAATATCCGCTTTGAGAAACATATATCTCGGATACAAAATCGTAAACATTCGTCTGCTTCAAAATATCGGCAATATTAAATGCAGTCATCGTATTAACATTGGAGTTGTAGTTAAAAAATTCTCCTTTGTTTAAGCTGACATCTGTTGCTCCCGATAAGATTATGCCACAATCTCTATTAAGCAAAGATGATGTATATATTACCATACCATCTTCGTCAAGGTAATAATATGTAGCTTCAGCCGAAACGGTTATATACGGAGTTCGCTCCTTAATGATTATGCGAACCTCATCGGGGTAGATTCTCTTTATTTCCGCTGACTTAACCAATGATTCGGTACTGAACAAATTTTCTACAGAAGAAGCTCGAAAATCAAATATATTTGTACCTACCTTGAGTCCACTTAATTCTATTATATCAGAAATATTCAGAGTTTCAGTACCTTCCACGGATATTGTTGAAATATTAAACACATTACTTTTGCAAAACACTGCAATACCTATAAACAATATTACAGCCAAAAGCAAGTACAAAACCGTTCTATTTGATTTTCGTTTTCTTCTAATTCTTCTCATATGCTTTCTTTTATATCGGCACCTACATTTTTCAATGTGCCTACAATATTCTCGTAACCTCTTTGTATATGATATACATCATTGATAACACTTCTGCCCTCTGCTCCCATTGCAGCGATTACAAGCGCAGCACCACCACGCAAATCATGTGCATACACGGTAGTACCGCTAAGCGACTCTTTGCCCGAAATTATAGCCAATGAACCTTCTGTTTTTATGTCGGCACCCATTCGCAAAAGCTGGGACACAAATTTAAACCTACTTTCGAATATCTTCTCGTTAACCACTGAAGTGCCCTTTGCAAAGCACAGCATTGCCGTAAAAGGCGGCTGCAAATCCGTGGGAAAAGCAGGATATGGCGAAGTAACAAGCGTATTTAACGGTGAAATATTTTTATCGGAAATGCTCAATATTCCATCGGAATATATTTTAAACTTCATTCCGCTTTCCAAAAATTTATAATACGGAGATTTTATATGTTCGGATTTACACCCTCGTAAGAAGAGTTTTCCTCCAGAAACCGCATTTGCACAAAGATATGTGCCTGCCGCTATTCTGTCCGGCATTACACTGTACTCGCACGAATTCAAATGCTCTACACCTTCAATGTAAATTGTATTAGTGCCTGCGCCGTAAACTCTCGCACCCATTTTGTTCAAAAAATTCTGTAAATCAACGATCTCCGGCTCTCTTGCCGCATTCGAAACACTGGTAACACCCTTGGTAAAGACGCTTGAGAGCATAATATTCTCCGTAGCACCTACACTTGGATAATCCAAAACAATTCCCGATGAAAACATATTCATGCCATCTGCGGTAATGTATCCATGCCTTTCTTGTATCTTGGCACCAAGTTTTGATAACGACTTTAAGTGCATATCAATCGGTCTTAAACCTATATCACAGCCTCCGGGGTAGCTGAATGTTACATACTTGTTTACCGCAAGAAGCGCTCCCATTAACATTATCGATGAACGCATCTTGCTTACCAAATTTTCTGAAACTTCGCATATTTTCAAATCCTTTGAATTAATTACGAGCGTATGTTCATCGTAATGTGTCTTGCACCCCAGAGTATTTAATATTTTCAGCATTATCCTAACATCTTCGATGTCGGGAATATTATGTAAAACAGTTTCGTTTTTATTAAGCACGCAAGCCGCAATTATAGGCAGACTTGCATTCTTAGAACCTTGAATCGGTATTTCTCCATCAAGGGTATTTTTGCCGTTAATTATATATCTGTTCATTTATGCCTCCAAACTTCTATATAATATTCATTTGGAGCATAATATGTTACTCTACGAAATCAACTGTTCAATCAAATCGCAGATAGTTTCGGCGGCATTGTTTTTGCCCATTTTGGCGGAATTTGCCGCCATCGTTTGCCTGAGCGAATCATTTGAAAGTAGATATTTTATTTTTTCGGTTAAATTCTTATCAAGGTTTTCATCGTCCTCGGCTATGTATGCGGCATTTTGATTTACATTTGCCATTGCATTTTTTCTTTGATGATCATTTGCTGCATGTTTTAACGGCACATATATTGCGGCAATACCTATGCGATTAATTTCCGAAATAGTACTTGCCCCACTTCTGCATACTACTAAATCCGCAGCACTCATGAGTTTGGGCATTTCGTTTGTATACGCAAATACATTGATGTTGGAATTTTTGGATATATCCACTCCCGCATCTTCAAGCTGTTTGGTTACCGTGTCGTAATTATCATTTCCCGTTACAAAATACACTTTAACACTATTATCATCGGTTATGTCCGATATGGCTTTAACTATTGCATTATTCAAACTCAAAGCCCCCAGACTGCCTCCGAATATGAGAAGCATTTTGTCATTTTCTCCGAGGTTTAACAACTGCCTTGAGTTTTCTCTGTTATAAAAATTAAATTCGCGTCTGAGTGGGTTTCCCGTATACACGCATTTTTCGGGCTTTGCCATATTTTTTATGGAATCCTCAAATGCAACACAAACTTTATCCACCATGGAAGAAAGTATTTTATTGGTTTTTCCGGGGATTACATTCTGCTCGGCTATTAAGGTGGGCAGTCCTTTTAATTTCCCGGCCAATACCACAGGACCGCAAACGAATCCGCCTGTTCCTATAACGATATCGGGCTTAAATTTCGATATTATCTTCATACTCTGAGCAACGCTTCCGAAAAGCCCTACAGCGTTTTTAAATTTTCGCCACTTCGAAAAAAAGCTTTCAAAAGGCTCAACTCTTATTCCGGTAAGTTCGTAACCGTTGTCTGGAACGATTTTATTTTCTATGGCATATGGGCTGAGGCTTCCCACAAATAAAATCTCGCACTCAGGATATCTGTATTTCATTTCATTTGCAACAGCGATCCCCGGATATATATGTCCGCCGGTTCCGCCGCAGGATATAAGTATTTTCATCATTACTCCTGTTTTATATTACTTTTTATTATTTCTTGATATTCCCAATATAAATCCTATTATCATCATGAAAGTGATGAGTGACGAGCCTCCGTAACTGATAAAAGGAAGTATTATGCCCGTAGAAGGCAATAAATTAATATCAACGCCTATATGGAAAAACACCTGTATAGCCAACAACACAGCGCTACCTGCAGCAAAAACACGTGAATACACATCTTTGGAATTAAATGCAACGCTGAATAATTTTGCTATCAAAATAAAATAAACGATTATCAAACAAACACATCCGACAAGTCCGAGTTCTTCACCGATTATGGAAAAAATGTAGTCATTATGAGCTTCGGGAAGAAAGCTGAGCTTACTCTTGCCGTTGCCTATCCCTTGACCGAAGATTCCGCCCGAGCCCAAAGCCATAAGTGACTGCGCAGGCTGCCAGCCCGTGTCTTGCAAATCCTCGAATGGACTCAAATAACCGAAAATTCGCTCCATACGCCAAGGGTTTGTCGCAATGAATACTACAACAGCAGCTATTGCACTTACGGCAATTATCACTATATACAAAAGATTGCCGCCTGCTATAAAATACATTATTATGATACTCGCTGCAATGATAATCGCAGTACTGAGTGCCGGCTGAACATATATCAAATAAGCAACTATGCTCAAAAATGCGAATATAAGAATAAATGCTGTAAAAGATCGCATATGTTCGGCGTACTTTTCGGCTATATAAGACATAAACATCAAAACAGCCAATTTAGCAAATTCGGCAGGCTGTATTACAAGCCCGAAAATACTGATATATCGTACAGCACCGTTTACCGCATCGGAAGCGGATTTTTGCGATACAATAAACAATATCACTATCATGATAAGCATAAACATCGGTGATAACGATTTCAGGTACTTTATATTAAATAGCGATATCACATATGCGGCAATTAGCCCTGCTGCGAAAAACAATATCTGTTTTTTTACATAATAAAATTCATCGTAGCCCGTAGCGCTGTCCAGTCTGGCTTTGTACATACTTGCAGACCATATCATAATCACACCGAAGATACAAAGACCGCAAACAATAAGCAAAATGCTTTTGTCGAAAGACTTTTTCTTCTGATTGGGTATATCTGCAAACATGCTTTTAAAATTATTTAACATACATATCCTTTGAGTTACAAATTATTTACATACTCTTTAAACAATGTTCCTCTTTGTTCAAAGTTATCAAACATTCCCCAACTTGCACAAGCAGGCGATAATAATACACAATCCCCTTCTTTTGCAATATCGTGTGCTTTCACAACCGCTTCTTCAAGGCTTTCCACCTTATCGACGCAGTTCATGCCGTGTTTTTCGGCTGTTTCGGCAATCACATCGGCAGTCTGCCCCAGTACGAATATATGTTTTACTTTATCCTTCATTATGTCGAATAATTCGTTGAAGTCGCTCTTTTTATCGTATCCGCCCATAATCATTATAAGAGGACAATCAAAGGCATTCACTGCCGTTATAGTAGCATCGGGGTTTGTGCCTTTTGAATCGTTGATATATTTTACTCCGCAAAGCTCTCTTACAAATTCGACTCTGTGCTCAACCGGGCTGAATTCAACCAATGCTTTCTTTACTTTGTCCATATCGCATCCCGAATAATAAGCACATAACAATGCGCACATTGCATTTGCCGTATTATGCGGTCCTATAATTTTCAATTCATTGACTTTTACAACTTCGCCGAAATCTTTTAAATATATGATACCGTTATCATAATAGGCATCGCAATCTTTGTTAATAAGTGAAAAATACTTAACATTGCATGAAGCTTTCTTTGCAAAATCTCTTACAATATTATCGTCATAATTTAAAATCAAAATACCATCGGAATCCATATTTTTAAATACATTCGCCTTTGCAGCAATGTATTTTTCCATGGTTTTATGCCTATCCAAATGATCCGGAGTAATATTCGTTACAACCGCAATTTTCGGTTTCATATCTTCGCACATTGACAACTGAAAACTGCTTATTTCCAAAGCGGCAACGCTGTCTGAGTCCGACTTTTCAACATAATCTATAAAAGGAAATCCGATATTTCCGCAAACAAATGAATTTTTTCCTCCAGATGAAAGGAGTGCCTCGGTAAGATATGTTGTGGTGGTTTTGCCGTTAGTTCCCGTAATGGCAATGATATCGCCCTTGAAAAATTTATTGGCAAATTCCACTTCGCTTATAACATCTATTTTATTTTCTCTTGCCATATTACATGCCTTAATATCAGGTGGAACACCCGGGCTTAATATAACGGCATGAGAATTAAGTACTTCTTCCTCAGAAGGAGCATTTCCCAGCGATAAAACCACATTATCCATGCCAATTAAACTCTCTATTCCGTAACCCTCCGATAAAAGGCTATCGTAAGTCTTAGAGTCGCTTAATATTACATGTTTATTTTTTTAGGATAAAAAATTATCGCCTGAAATTACACGTCGGGCCGCACCAAATATCAAAAAATTTTCTTTATTATCCAAATAATCCATCTCTTACCTCGAAAACTTAATAAAAGTATATTTTTGCAGATAAAACAGCTAACATTACACAAACTGCGGTAAATACCCAGAACACAATAACAACA
>CAZXWI010000017.1:0-22506 GCA_964644555.1 uncultured Lachnospiraceae bacterium
CCAATCGGAGTATTTTTTTTAATTATTCGTTAAAAAAAATATATATTTTGAATGAGGCGGAATGCTTAGAAATTTATAAAAAATTTAGAAGAATTTATAATTGCGGACAGCATAAATTATATGGTATAGTATTATGTAGAGATATGTGTTTTGCGACAATTATCTACAATAACACTAAGGAGGAAACTAGGCATAATGTGCAAATGTGGAGTACAGTTTAACGGTACACCGGAGCAACAGAAACAGCTTGAAGAGGTGATTGAGGAACTCAAAGAGCAAAAAGGTGCGCTCATGCCGATTTTGCAGCGTGCCCAAGCAATATACGGATACCTTCCGTATGAAGTGCAGGAAATGATTGCGAAAGGACTTAACATTCCCGTAGAAGAAGTTTACGGCGTGTCAACATTCTATTCGCAGTTTACGCTTTCCCCGAAAGGAAAGTATGTTATTTCCGTATGCTTAGGTACAGCTTGCTATGTTAAGGGCAGTGGCGACATTTACGAAAAATTACAGGAAAAATTAGGCATTAAAGGCGGCGAATGTACCCCTGATGGCAAATACTCAATAGAAGCTTGTCGTTGTTTGGGAGCTTGCGGTCTTGCACCTGTTCTTACGGTAAACGACGAAGTATTCGGTCGTTTGACTGTAGATGATGTAGACGGTATTTTGGAAAAATTCGTATAAAACTATTCCGTAATTTCGGGAGTAAATATGGAACTTAAAGAAATTAAAAAACTATTGAATGCAAAAGTGTGTTGCGGCGAAGATAGATTAGACGAAAGTGTTTCGGATATTTTTGCCAGCGATATGATGAGCGATGTTCTTGCGGGAAACAAGGCTAATGCTCTTTTGATGACAGGTCTTGTCAATGTTCAGGTAATAAGAACAGCCGAAATGTTGGATATGTTCTGCATTGTTTTGGTCAGATCCAAACAGCCTACTGAGGCTATGATCGAATTCGCATCCGAAAACAATATGGTAATTATGACTACCGATATGAGTATGTTTGATAGCTGCGGTATCTTATACCAATACATAAGTAAAGAAAGAGCTGTGTGAAATGACCGAAAATGTGTTGAAGTTTCATTTCGACGTTGACGGAAGCAATTTTGTTTCTGCGGGTCAGGCTTCGGTTAACTTAAAAAGAGATTTGCAAAAGTTGGGCCTTCCGACTGAAATCATCAAGCGAATATCCGTTGCAATGTATGAAGGAGAGATTAATATGGTCATTCATGCAGGCGGAGGCGAAGTTGATGTATATATTACCGAAGAATATATTAAAGTCGTTTTAACAGACCACGGACCGGGAATACCGGATGTGGATTTGGCAATGCAAGAAGGTTATTCAACCGCATCGGAAGAAATAAATATGCTCGGTTTCGGAGCCGGAATGGGCCTGCCGAACATGAAGCGCTTTACCGATGAAATGAAAGTCGAAACAACGGTGGGCGAAGGAACCATTGTTGAAATGATTGTCTATTTATAATAATTGTAAAGGAAAGTCAAAATGTATAAGCACTCTGTTAGCCTTGAGGCGTCCAAATGTACAGGTTGTACGACGTGTTTGAGGCATTGCCCTACAGAAGCTATAAGAATAAAGGATTCTAAAGCAGTAATAAATTCGGATCGTTGTATAGATTGCGGTGAATGTATTCGTGTTTGCCCAAACGGTGCAAAATATACTGTTTGTGATAAACTGGAAGATCTTAATGACTACAAATGGAAAATAGCTCTTCCGGCACCGACCTTGTTCGGTCAGTTTCCTAAAGTAGAAGATGTCAAATTGATATTGGAAGGTCTTTATGAGCTTGGGTTTGATGATGTGTATGAAGTATCTTATGCTGCGGAATTTATTTCGGCATATACGAAAAAATACATCAGAAACGAACAGCACCCAACCCCTCTTATCAGTTCGGCATGCCCTGCTATAGTCAGATTGGTATCACTTCGTTTTCCGACATTGACTAAGCATCTTCTTCCCATAATGCCGCCTGTTGAATTGGCAGCGCAATTGGCAAGATCAAACGCTAAGAGGAAACACCCGAATTTCAGATATGAAGATATCGCAGTATGCCTTATAACACCGTGTCCGGCAAAAATAAGTTATACAAAGAATCCTACCGAGAGTTTTAAGAGCAATATCGATTGTTGTATTTCCATAAACGATATTTACTTTAAGCTTATAAACAATATGCCGAAAAAGCTTGATAAAGTCGATAAACTCAATTCAAGTATGCTCGGCATAAATTGGGCGGTTACAGGGGGCGAATCGATTGCCGTTATGCATGACAAATATTTGGCTGCCGATGGAATCGAAAACAGCATTTCCATATTGGAAGAAATAGAAAAGGGCAAACTTACCGATTTGGAATTCGTTGAACTTTTGGCTTGCCCCGGAGGATGCGTAGGCGGAGTGTTGACTGTGGAAAATGCATACATTGCAAAAGCAAGACTGCAATCCCTCAGTTCGCAGATTCCTTTCTCTGGAGCAAACGCAAGAAAAATAGACAATTTTTTGGCTTTGGACGATATAGAATTTTCGATGTCACCTGCGGAAGTGGCGGTGTCGGGAATAGGCTCTAATTTCAAAGAGTCAATGCGCATGATGGCAAAAATTCAGGAGATATACAATAAATTACCATGCATAGACTGCGGTGTTTGCGGAGCACCGAATTGCAGAGCATTTGCGGAAGATGTCGTCAAAGGTGAAGCAGATATAGATTCGTGTATTGTTCAAAAATACGAAAAGTTACAAAACGAACTTGATGCTAAAACAAAGGAATAAAAAATGAATGTTGATGATTTTGCATTAGCAACCGGCTTTAAATGGGTAGTGAAAGCTGACCCCGAAAGAGAAATAACAGGTGGTTATATCGGAGATTTATTAAGCTGGGTAATGTCGGGTGCTCAATCGGGAGATGCTTGGATAACGATTATGTCCAACATCAATACATTGGCTGTTGCATCTCTTACGGATGTCTCATGTATTATTTTGGCTGATAATGTTTTAATGGAAAACGATGTTTTGGATATGGCATCTCAGAGGGGTATCAATATCCTGTCAAGCAGCGAAAATTCCTACAAAAGTGCAATAATACTATCGGAGAAGCTTAAGTAATTGAAAAAATATTACGATTTGCATATTCATTCCTGCTTATCGGCTTGTGCCGATTCGGATATGACTCCGAATAATATTGCAGGTATGGCTTATCTTAATAAGTTGGATATAGTGGCGCTGACGGATCATAACAGTGCCAAAAACTGCCCTGCTTTCTTTAAGGCGGCAAGAGCTTACGGGATAGTGCCTATAGCCGGTATGGAACTTACCACAGCCGAAGAAATACATGTTGTGTGTTTGTTTGAAAATTTAGTTCAAGCACTCAAATTCGAAGAAGTCATAGAAAATCGCAGAATGAATATTCCCAACAAGACCTCGATATACAACGAGCAGCTTGTTATGGACGAAAACGATAATGTAGTCGAAATAATGCCCAATCTCTTATCGTTGGCAACGTCAGTCACGATAGAAGAAGCTTTTGAAGAAGTAAATAAGCTTAACGGCATATGTTATCCTGCGCATATAGACAAAAATTCGAATTCTGTGATTGCAATGCTCGGTGATATCCCATCGCATATCCCATACACATGTTTTGAATTTCACGATAAGAGCAAAATAGAAGAATATAAATATACATACCCTATTATCAACGGTAAAAATATTGTATCGAATTCCGATGCACACACATTGGGTTTGATTAACGAAAGGGTAAATTGTATCGAATTATTCTCCGAAACCGAACAGGATTTGACACACGAATTATTACTTTACTTAAAGCAGGAACTCAATTAATGAAAGAACTGTCATTAAATATTCTCGATGTAGCGGAAAATTCCGTAAAAGCGGGAGCGAAAAATATTCAAATTCTTATTAATGAAACAGACGAAAATTTGACCCTTGAGATTATCGACGACGGATGCGGAATGAGCGAAGAAGTCGTAAAACAGGTCGAAAATCCGTTTTTCACCACAAGAACCACAAGAAATGTCGGATTGGGTGTGCCGCTGTTAAAGCTTGCCGCCGAACAAACCGGAGGAAGCTTTAATATAACATCAAAATGTGAAGTCGAATACCCAAACGAACACGGAACTCACACTATAGCGGTTTTTAATAAAACCCATATCGACTATACCCCTTTGGGAGATGTGATTTCCACCATCATAACGCTTGTGCAAGGCTCAAAGGATATAGATTTTAAGTTTGTACACACAAAACCCGAAAAAGAAATAGATTTTGATACGAAACAAATCAGGCAGGTCATAGGGGATGATATCCCACTCGACCAAATCGAAGTATTACAATGGATGAAACGATATTTGCAAGAAGAATATCAAAGCCTATAAATTAAAATAATGCGGAAGGGAGTTTAATATATGAAATCATTAGCTGAACTCGCAGCGATTAAAGAACAAATGAAAGATAAAGTTCTTCTTCGCGAAGGTACAAAGGATTGCAGAGTTGTTGTAGGTATGGCTACATGCGGTATCGCAGCAGGCGCAAGACCCGTTCTTAACGCTTTCGTTGAAGGAGTAAGCCAAGAAGGGCTTACAGCAGATGTTACCGTAACACAGACGGGATGCATCGGCATTTGTCAATACGAACCGGTAGTAGAAGTATTCCAGCCGGGTCAGGACAAAGTTACATATGTTAAAATGACAGCTGAAAAAGCACAGCGTGTTGTTAAAGAACATCTCAAAGGCGGAGAAATCGTCTACGAATACACAATAAACAATTATAAGAATTAACGGAGGAAATCGGCATGATTCGTTCATACGTAATGGTATGCGGTGGTACAGGTTGTACATCAAACAACAGTGCTGCTGTTATAAAAGCCTTTGAAGAACAAATTAAAGAAAAACAGCTTGATGATGAAGTTAAAGTTGTAAGAACCGGTTGTTTCGGACTCTGCGTTAACGGTCCTATCGTTATCGTACACCCCGAAGGAACATTCTATCACAGCATCAAAGCTGAAGACGTAGAAGAAATCGTTAATGAACATCTTTTGAAAGGGCGTATCGTTGAACGCTTGGTATACAAAGGAGAAAAGGGCGATTTAGACCTTGAACATGTTTCATTAAGCGATACTAATTTTTATAAATCACAGATGCGTATAGCATTGAGAAACTGCGGTGTTATCAACCCCGAAGTTATCGAAGAATATATTGCGGTAGACGGCTATCAGGCACTCGGTAAAGTTCTTACCGAAATGACACCTACCGAAGTTATCGAACTCATCAAAGCTTCAGGCTTAAGAGGAAGAGGCGGCGGAGGATTCCCGACAGGTCTTAAATGGCAGTTTGCCGCAGCAAATGATGCAGATCAGAAATATGTTTGCTGTAACGCCGATGAGGGCGACCCCGGTGCATTCATGGATCGTTCTGTTTTGGAAGGTGACCCGCATGTAGTATTGGAAGCTATGGCTATAGCAGGTTATGCAATCGGTGCTTCACAGGGTTATATCTACATCAGAGCAGAATACCCCTTGGCAATAGAGCGTTTGAATATTGCAATCAAACAGGCAAGAGAATACGGTTTGCTCGGTAAAAATATCTTTGATTCTGGATTTGATTTCGATATCGAACTCCGTTTGGGCGCAGGCGCATTCGTATGCGGTGAAGAAACAGCTCTTATGACATCTATCGAAGGGCATAGAGGAGAACCAAGACCTCGTCCACCGTTCCCAGCACTTAAAGGTTTGTTTGAAAAACCGACAATCTTAAACAATGTAGAAACATTCGCAAATATTCCGAGAATTATCCTCAACGGTGCAGAATGGTTCTCATCAATCGGAACAGAAAAATCAAAGGGAACAAAAGTATTTGCTCTCGGTGGCAAAATCAGAAACACTGGTTTGGTTGAAGTTCCTATGGGAACAACGCTTCGTGAAGTTATTTACGAAATCGGCGGCGGTATTCCGGGAGATAAAGAATTTAAAGCAGCCCAGACAGGCGGTCCGTCAGGCGGATGTATAACAAAAGAAAACTTAGATATTCCTATCGATTATGATAACCTCGTTGCCATCGGTTCTATGATGGGTTCAGGTGGACTTATCGTTATCGATGAAGATTCTTGTATGGTAGATATCGCTAAATTCTTCCTCGACTTTACAGTTGACGAATCATGCGGTAAATGTACACCGTGCCGTATCGGTACAAAACGTATGCTCGAAATTTTGGACAGCATTACAAAAGGCACAGCTACAATGGAAGATCTTGACAAGCTCGAAGAACTCTGCTTGCATGTTAAAGAAAATTCATTGTGTGCCCTCGGACAGAGTGCTCCGAACCCGATTCTTTCGACTCTCAAATACTTCAGAGAAGAATATGAAGCTCATATCCTCGAAAAGAGATGTCCTGCAGGCGTATGTAAGAACCTTATCAACTACTACATTGACGAAACAAAATGTAAAGGTTGTACAAAATGTGCAAGAAATTGTCCTGTTAACGCTATTACAGGCGAAAAGAAACAGCCACATGTTATTGATAATTCTAAGTGCATTAAATGTGGTGCATGTATGGAAAATTGCTCATTTGGCGCTGTATATAAGAAATAATAAAGGAATGGAAAGCTATGGAAACTGTTAAACTTAAGATAAATAACATCGATGTTGAAGCACCTGCCGGCTCAACCATACTTGAGGCAGCGCATATTGCAAATATTAAGATTCCTACTCTTTGCTATTTAAAAGACATCAATGAAATTGGTGCGTGCAGAGTTTGCGTATGCGAAGTTAAAGGTGCTAAGTCTTTGGTTGCTTCATGCGTATACCCGATAAACGAAGGTATGGAAGTATTTACAAATACCCCGAAAGTACGCAAAGCAAGAAAATTAACTCTTGAACTCATTTTGAGCAATCACAGAATGGACTGCTTATCATGTTCAAGATCAACAAACTGTGAACTTCAGAATCTCTGCCATGAATATGGTGTAGATATGTATAAATACGGCAACAAAACAATGGAACCCGATATTGACGATTCGGCTATCCACCTTGTAAGAGATAATTCAAAATGTATCCTTTGCCGTAGATGCGTTGCAGTATGTAGCAAAACACAATATGCCGGAGTTATCGGTTGCAACAACAGAGGTTTTGCAACTCATGTAGGTTCTGCATTCGATATGCCTTTAGGCGACACAGCTTGTATACACTGCGGTCAGTGTATAGCAGTTTGCCCGACTGGTGCATTACAGGAAAAGAAAGATACCGATAAAGTATGGGCAGCTCTTGCCGATGAATCAAAGCATGTTGTTGTGGCAGCAGCTCCTTCCGTAAGAGCTCAGCTCGGTGAATGCTTCGGTATGCCAATCGGAACAAATGTAGAAGGCAAAATGATTGCCGCACTTCGCCGCCTCGGATACGACAAAGTATTTGATGTAGATATGGCAGCAGACGTTACGATTATGGAAGAAGGCACAGAACTTCTTGAACGCCTCAAAAACGGCGGTAAATTACCTCTCATTACATCATGCTCACCTGGTTGGATCAAATTCTGCGAAACATATTATCCCGAATTTATTCCCAACCTCAGCTCATGCAAGAGCCCGCAGCAGATGTTCGGTGCATTGGTTAAATCATACTATGCAGAAAAAGCAGGCATTAATCCCGAAGATATCTTTGTTGTAAGCATTATGCCTTGTACAGCAAAGAAATTCGAAGTAAGCCGTGAAGAAATGATCAAGGATGTAGATGTTGCTTTAACAACAAGAGAACTCGCAGAAATGATTAAACTCGCAGGAATCGATTTTGTAAATCTCGAAGATGAAGTTTGTGATGAAATGGTAGGCGTTGCCTCAGGCGCAGCTCATATCTTCGGTGCTACCGGTGGTGTAATGGAAGCAGCTCTTCGTACTGTATACGAAATCGTTACAGGCGAAACATTGGTTACACCTGAATTCAAAGAAGTAAGAGGAATCGAAGGAATCAAAGAAGCAGAATACAACCTCAACGGAACAGTTGTTAAGGTTGCTGTTACAAGTGGTCTTTCAAATGCTGCAAAACTTCTTGACAGAATCAAAAACGGTGAAGCAGAATATCAATTTGTAGAAGTAATGGCATGCCCGGGCGGATGCGTAAATGGTGGCGGCCAGCCTCACCAGCCGGGTGAAGTTCGTAACTTCACAGATTTAAGAGCAGAAAGGGCAAAAGCTCTTTACACAGAAGATGCTCAAATGACTCTCAGAAAGAGCCACGAGAACCCCGAAGTTAAAGCTCTTTACGAAACATATTTGGGCGAACCGGGTAGCCACAAGGCTCACGAAATCCTCCATACTCACTATGTACAAAGAGATCTTTACAAAAACTAATTTTTGTAATCCCAAATAAAAATATGTCGGGTATATATCCGACACCAAAGCGGTAGGTTATCCTGCCGCTTTGGTTTATATTAAAAAGTATGAAAATGTTAAGTTTTGATTTATAATAGTAAAAAAGAATCAAGGAAACGATTCAATGTATCGACTGCTTATCATAGAAGATGAGTTCGGAATCGCAGAAGCTATAAAATATCAAGTGTAATAAGGCTTATCTTTGCAGGTATATTTGTAAAAATCTATCCTATGAAATCATGGTGGAGTCGGTGGTGGATGGGGGAACTGTTATAAGCATTTCGTTATCTAATGAAAAGCTTGAAGTGAGTAGATATAAATTTTTTTCGGATATTAGGGGATGCATATGAACAATAGGTTTATACAAAGTGTGGAGTTTGATTGGAATAATATCGCAAACGATAGCTATGTAAGATCAATCAGAGCTTTTGATAATATAGAGAGTTTGAAATTTAACTGTCCTATAACTTTTTTCGTGGGTGAAAACGGCAGTGGCAAATCCACATTATTGGAGGCAATTGCCGTATCCTGCGGTTTTAACCCAGAGGGTGGCACAAAAAATTACAATTTTTCAACTTGCGATACGCATTCCGACTTATGTGATGCCATACACTTAGTGCGTGGCAGCAAAAGGGAAAAGTGGGGATATTTTCTAAGAGCCGAAAGCTTTTATAATGTGGCTACCAAGGAAGAAGAGTATTCCGATTTATTGCACCCGTCTGCCAAATATCATGAAAGATCGCATGGTGAAAGCTTTATTGCCCTTATACAAAACAATTTTCGCTCCAATGGGCTATATTTGCTCGATGAGCCTGAGGCAGCACTATCACCGCAAATGCAGCTTAGTTTGTTAATCGAAATATACCGATGCGCTCTTTCGGGTTCGCAATTTGTAATAGTTACGCATTCTCCTATATTAATGGGCATACCTAATTCCGACATATACTCTTTCGGAGATGACGGCATAAATTTATGCGAATATGAGCAAACAGACAGTTACCGAATAATGAAAATGTTTGTAAATAATAAAGATGCTATGCTGGATATGTTATTGGAAGAATGATTTGTAGAAATATTTGTATTTTGCAAAATCGTGTTTAAGTAAAAATTCTTGAAAATATAGATTCTTACAAAACTGTTAGATTTGAAGTGGTATTTGTTAGCCGATTCAATGGCGTGAAAATACTCCTTTTGTTATAATTACGGCATAAATCAAGGAAGTTTTGCTATGAGCATTTTAACTGTAAACGGTGTGCTGTTTTGCTGTTTTCGGAGTGCTTTACGCTGTTGTTTACAAGCTCACATCAAGCGTGTATTACTTAATAGTCAGTGAAATGAATAAAAATCGGATTGCAATGTGATAAACAATATACAGGGCTACTTACCTAAAATAAAAGTGATTGAGTCTTTCGGATAGTTTGAAAATAAATTATCCCACCTCAATCACTTTTTATTTTTGCTTTACATATTTCATCAAATTGACTGCAATACAATGATGCGTATGCGCCGTTTTGGTTGAAGAATACACATTTTCGCTGAATTTAACCGAAAAGTTCTACTCCATATAAAAGAAGATTGATATTTTCTTTACGGATTGCAACAAATATATGATATAATATTTTACTAACAGAGGTAATTATTATGAATATTGGTTTAATGGGCTTCGGAACCGTGGGAATGGGAGTATATGAGATACTCAACATACATTCCCAAAAACATAACGAAATAAAAAAATACAGAGTAGCTAAGATACTCGTCAGAACGCTAAATAAGAAAAGAGATATAAATGTTCCCGATAATATGCTGACGGATAACGCAGATGACATTTTAGATGATCCGTCAATAGATGTTGTTGTATGCGTAATGGGAGGTGTAGAGCCTGAATACAGCTACATTAAGCGAGCGCTGCAAAGCGGAAAGCATGTTGTAACGGCAAATAAGCAAATAGTTTCCGAGCATATCGATGAACTTTTGACATTGGCTAAGATGAATGATGTCAACTTTATGTTTGAGGCATCGGTAGGAGGAGGCATCCCCATTATTTCAACTCTTGCGGAAATAATCAGATTTAATAATATAACCAGAATACAAGGTATTCTAAACGGTACTACGAATTATATCTTGACAAAAATAGCAAAGGAAAAGCGTGAATTTGATGAGATCCTCAAAGAGGCACAGCGCATAGGTTTTGCCGAAGCGGACCCAAGCGCCGATGTTGACGGATATGACATAATGAGAAAGATTCTCATATTGTCCTCAATCGCTTTTAAGCATGTTATTACTCAGGATGAAGTGCATCTCAGAGGGGTAGGCAATATTACTCTTGATGATATCACAGCCGCTGCCGATTACGGATATAATATCAAATATTTGGCACAGGGAATTTTGCATGATGACACCTACAGCATTTCGGTTACTCCTGTTCTTATGAAAAATGATTTGGTAATGAGCAATGTCAACGAAGAATACAATGTTGTATTGATAGAGGGTGACATTATCGGAGAACTTTGCTTAAGCGGTAAAGGCGCAGGTAAAAATGCCACAGCCAATGCAGTTGTGTCCGATGTTATAAAAGCGGCGAGTAATGATGGAACATATAATAATCTTAAGTTCAATGCAAATGTTTCATCATCGGGCATTACCGGAATTACCAATAAATATTTTGTCAGAGTATGTATTGATTGTTACGAAACATTATCCAAAGTTTCCGATATCATCGATAAGATAATCACAAGTAATCACATGTATTTAAAATCGGGTAAGCTATTTATAATGACGGAAAATATATCATCGCAAAGCATGAAGTCGCTTTACGAAATGCTCAGCGAAGTTTGCGGAGATGTATTCTATGCTCGAATAGAGAATAATTTATTGTAAGAGGAAAGGTGCTGATATGGAAGATAATAAAATTCAGGCAATTACTGTAGAGGATAATATAGCGAAAATATCGGTTATGGAAGTATCCGATGAACCGGGTATAGCATTTAAATTATTCAATAAATTGGCAGAAGCTGATATAAGACTTGAAAGTATTGTGCAAAATGTAAACAGACTCAATGTAAATGATATCACATTCACAGTTGCTTTGGATCAAGTTGAGGCAGCAACGGAGATTACCGAGAAATTTGCCAAAGAAAACGCTACGAAAGATGTTGTGTGCGACACTAACATTGCAAGGCTTTCTGTGGTAAGTGCCGCTGCTGTTGCCAGTTCATCGCTTGTTGCTAAATTTTTCAAGGCTTTGTACGAAGCAGGGGTCAACATTCAGACTATATCCACATCCGAAGTTAAGATATCGTGCGTCATAGATAAGTCCATGGCAAAGGAAGCTTTAAAGCAGGTATATAAAGAATTCGGAACCATATAATCAATACGCACTGTAAAAAGTGCGTTTTTATTTGTTGATAAGCGGTGTAATAATGTATGATTCGGTTAAGAATAATGATATAATATTAAAGTATGTTTTTACATCGCCAATTAATAAAAGAAGGAATATATTATGAATAAAATCAGATATTTCATAGCGTTATGGGCTGCCAAATGTTCTGTTTTAGCTCTTAAAATAACAAGACATAACGGAACCAATTTTCCCGGAATTGTGGCACTTAAAATTTGCCCGGATTTTTTGAAGTATGTTAAAAAGCCGTCTTTAATAATCGGTATTACCGGAACAAACGGCAAAACTACTATTACGAATTTGGTTTCGGATGCTTTTAAAGCAGACGGCAAGAAAGTTTTGAATAACAGCCTCGGCTCGAATATAATTACAGGCATTTCAACCACATTTATTTACGGAGTAAATTTATTTGGCAAATGCACATACGATACGGCTGTTATAGAGATAGATGAAAGATCTGCCGCAAGGGTATTTCCGTATATGCATATGGACTATTTGCTTATAAATAACCTAACAAGAGATTCCATTATGCGTAATGCTCATCCCGAATTTATAGCAAAACTTTTAACTCAGGAAATGCCAAAAGATACAAAACTTATCTTAAACGGTGATGATTTAATCGCAAGCGGTGTTGCAAAGGATAATGAGAGAATATATTTCGGCATTAATCATATGGATGGCGACATAAACGAATGTATAAACCTCATAAACGATATGCAAATATGCCCGAATTGCCATAGCAAGTTAAAGTACGAATATTTAAGGTATCACCACATAGGAAAAGCTTATTGCCCTGATTGCGGGTTTAAATCTCCAAAATACGATTATGCCGCAGATAATGTGGATATTGAAAATATGTGCGTTGATATTTCCGATAAAAACGGAACTTATACTTACCGATTGCTTCACAGCAGTGTATTTAACATTTACAATGTTGTGGCGTTCGTGGCACTTTTCAGCGAACTCGGATTCAGTAAAGAAAAAATCGCTCATCTTTTGACAAAAATAGAAATAGTCAAGAGTCGTTACGATACCGAGCAATTTAACGGTTATAAAATAGTAAGGCAAATGTCCAAAGATAAAAACGCATTAGCTGCTTCTCGCGTATTTGATTATTTGTCGGAAGATAAAGACGATAAAGAGCTTATCCTTATAATGAACAGTCAGTCCGATGTAAGAATATGGTCGGAAAACATTTGTTGGTTATATGATGCCGATTTCGAATTTTTGGCAAAGGACAATATTAAGAATATAATAGTTGCAGGGGCAAGAGCAAAGGATTATTATTTGAGATTATGTCTTGCAGGGGTTGAAAAGGACAGAATATCCGTTGTGGAAAAAGAAATGGACGCGCCTAATTCGCTAAAGCTTTATGAAGGGGAGAGCATATGTGTATTATATGGTTCTGATACTATAGAGCTTGCCAATGATGTTATCAAAAATATTAAAAAAGTAATAGGGGAGAAAAGGCAAAATGACAAAAATTGAAGTTCTCTTTCCCGAAATATGTAATTTGTACGGTGATCTTTTTAATGTGGAATATTTGGAAGAATCAATCGGAGATGTACAAATAATAAAGACTTCGCTAAAAGACGAACCCTTATTTGCAAAGGAAGTTCCCGATATGATATATATGGGTACAATGACGGAGAGTTCGCAGCTTTTGGTCATAGAAAAGCTTTCAATGTATAAAGAGCGCATAGTTGAGCTTATAAACAGCGGTGCTAATTTTTTCATCACGGGCAATGCTTTGGAAATTTTTGCCGATGAAATATACGAAGAAGATGAATTGGTTGCAAGGGGGCTTGGAATATTTCCGGTTTATGTAAAGCGAAATGCAAGAAATCGTTATAACTCTTTGTATGTAGGTGATTTTTCGCATGAAAAGGCAGATAGCGGCATAAAAATAGTAGGGTTTAAGAGTTTATTCGGATTGGCTTATTACAAAAACGAAGAAGTTATGCCTCTTTTTAATACATTACGAGGATATGCCATGAATAAAGAAACCTTTGACGAGGGAATAAGAAAAAACAATTTCTTTGCCACATATATAACAGGGCCGTTCATGGTGGTTAATCCTGTATTCGCAAAATGGTATATAAATAATATTCTCAATGTTAAGTGCGATAAGCTGTCGTTCGAAGATGTGGCAATGGATGCCTATGAGAGCAGGGTAAAAGAATTTACCGACCCAAAAACGGGAATATATTACAGCTGATTGATGTATTTAGGTAAATATAGCTGATTTTTAAGTTATAAATGTTATAATAAAATAATGTGATAGATTGTATGTAAAATAAAATTATAAAAATATGGTATAATTTATTGACATTGGGATTAAATGTGGTAAAATATTATTAGCACTCATGAAAGCTGAGTGCTAATAAATTGAAAATAACATATTCATATATTTCTAAGGAGGCTTATAATGAATTTAAAACCTTTAGGCGACAAAATAGTATTAAAGGTAGTTGAGGTTGAAGAAAAAACAAAAGGCGGAATCATTCTCACCGATACTTCAAAAGAAAAACCGCTTATCGCAAAGGTAATCGCAGTTGGTACAGGCGAAATCGTTGACGGTAAAAAAATACCTTTGGATGTTAAAGAAGGTGATACGGTTATCTATTCCAAATTTGCCGGTAATGAAATTACGGTTGATGATGTAGATTATCTTATCGTAAAACAGAGCGATATACTTGCTATTTGTGAATAATTAAGGAGGAAATGACTAATGGCAAAAGATATTAAATACGGTGCTGACGCCAGAGCCGCTTTACAAATCGGCGTTGATAAATTGGCAGATGCAGTTAAAGTAACTATCGGTCCGAGAGGCAGAAATGTTGTTTTATCGAAATCTTTCGGTTCACCTATCATTACTAACGACGGTGTTACAATCGCAAAAGAAATCGAACTCGAAGACATTTTCGAAAATATGGGTGCAGCTTTAGTAAAAGAAGTTGCAATCAAAACAAATGATATCGCAGGAGACGGTACAACAGCTTCAACTGTTTTGGCTCAGGCTATCATCAAAGAAGGTTTAAAGAATGTTACAGCAGGAGCTAACCCGATTATCCTTAAAAAAGGTATCGAAAAAGCTACAGAACTCGTTATCAACGAACTCAAAGCTTCAAGCAAGCCTGTAGAAGATAAAAAATCAATCGCTCATGTTGCATCTATTTCCGCAAACGACAGAAATATCGGTGAACTCATCAGCGATGCTATGGAACAAGTAGGTAAAGACGGCGTTATCACAATCGAAGAAGGCAAGAGCATGAATATTGAACTTGACTTCACAAAAGGTATGCAGTTTGACAGAGGTTACCTCTCAGCTTACTTTGTAACAGATACTGAAAAAATGACAGTAGATTATGAAAATGTATACATTCTCATAACAGATAAGAAAATTTCGAATATTCAGGATTTACTTCCTATCCTCGAACAGCTCAATCAGGCAGGCGGTAGATTATTGATTATTGCCGAAGATATCGACGGAGATGCTCTTTCAACACTCGTTCTCAACAAACTCAGAGGCGTATTGCAGTGTGTTGCAGTTAAAGCTCCGGGATTCGGTGACAGACGCCGTGCTATCCTCGAAGATATCGCACTCCTTACAGGCGCAACAGTTATTTCAAGCCAGCTTGGTATGGATCTTAAGAGCGCAACTCTTGATATGTGCGGTAGAGCAAGAAGCGTTAAAGTTGACAAAGAAAACACAATCATCGTTGAAGGTGCAGGAAATCCCGAAGGCGTTGAACACAGACGTATGCAGATCAAACGCGAAATCGAAGCTACAACTTCAGAATACGATAAAGAAAAATTACACGACAGACTTGCCAGACTTTCAGGTGGCGTAGCTGTAATCAAAGTAGGTGCTGCAACAGAAACCGAAATGAAAGAAAGAAAATACAGAATCGAAGATGCTCTCAACGCTACACGTGCAGCTGTTGAAGAAGGCGTTGTTGCAGGCGGCGGAGCTGCACTCCTCAGCACATGCAAAGCTCTTGACAAACTCATTGCCGAACTTAACGGAGATGAAAAAGTCGGTGCTCAAATTATCAGAAATGCAATCGAAGCTCCTATCAGACAGATTGCTTACAACGCAGGTATTGACGGAAGCATCGTAGTTGATAAGCTCCTTAATATGGACGATACATCTGTAGGATTCGATGCACTCAACTTCCAGTTTGTAGATATGTTCGAAGCAGGTATCACAGACCCGACAAAGGTAATCAGAACATCACTTCAGAACGCTGCAAGTATCGCAGCACTCTTCCTTACAACAGAAGCAAGCGTTGCGGAAATTCCAAAAGCAGAACCGGCAATGCCCATGCAGGGTGGCGGCGGAATGCCGATGATGTAGGCAAATTTAATATTAATACCAAAGCCCATCGTATACCGATGGGCTTTTATATATGGTTTAGCTTGTCATAAATATATAAATATTTTGCAAAATAAAAAACCGCTTATGCGGTTTAATATTTCTTATAGATGGCACGCCATACTGGATTCGAACCAGTGACCTTTCGGTTCGTAGCCGAACACTCTATCCGCTGAGCTAATGGCGCACACAATTCACTAATGAATTATACTCAAAATAAGCTTAAGTTGCAATACCTTGGCGTAAATATTTTACTTTTTTTCTTTTTCGCTTTCGAATTTTTTAAACTGCGTTTCGTAAAGCAATTTGTAAAGCCCATTTTGAGTTATCAGTTCGCTATGTTTTCCCATTTGCACGATTTTACCGTTTTCCAAAACCAATATACAATCCGCTGCCATAACTGTGGAGAGCCTATGGGCGATAACAATGCTTGTACGCTCTCTCATAAGCGTTTCAAAGGCTGTTTGTATGGCATTTTCGGTTATTGAGTCAAGTGCTGATGTTGCCTCGTCCAGAATCAAAATAGAGGGCTGTTTAAGTATTGTTCTGGCTATAGAGATACGCTGTTTTTCGCCTCCCGAAAGTTTCAGCCCTCGGTTTCCGACTACAGTATCATACCCTAATGACTGCGACATAATAAAATCATGTATGTCCGCTATTTTACAAGCGTTTTCGAGTTCTTCTTGGGTTGCGTCCTCTTTGGCGAAAAGAAGATTTTCTCTTATGGTATTGTTTTCCAGATAAGTTTCCTGTGTTACCACACCTATTTGCGTTCGCAGATAGCTTAATTTAATATCTTTTACATTTACTCCGTTTATGTAGATGCTGCCTTTAGTAGCATCATACAGCCTCGGTATGAGGTTTACCAATGTGCTTTTGCCGCTTCCCGACGGACCGACTATTGCATACATTTTGCCTCCGGGAATAGTAAAGGTTACATTATTTATAACCTGTTTTTCGTCATTATACGAAAAGCATACATTTTCAAAGCGTATATCTTTGTTATCAAGCTTGGGTTCTTTTGGGTTTTCGCAGTCTGTGATTGGGTTATTTCTGTCAAGATAATCGAATATTCTGTTAAATAAAGCCAATGAACGGGTAAGGCTCACATGAATATCCAAAAGCGATTCCACAGGGCGGTAAAGCCTGTTTATTAAAGCTACGGTTACGGTTATCGTGCCGACTGTGATATTATCTATGGATTTTGTTAATAAAATGCCGCCCAATAAATATATTAAAAGCGGACCGAGCTGGGTGCATATGCCCATCATAGCTCTGAACCATTGACCTGTGCGTAGCTCTTTTAGTGATATCTTGGTAACATTGTCGTTTATTCTTTTAAATTCTTCGTATTCCTTATCTTCTCTCGCAAAGAGCTTTACAAGCAAAGAACCGCTGACGCTTAATGTTTCGTTGATATGCTGGTTGAGTTCGTCCTTTTGCGTTTGGTTTTTGTTTAAAAGCTCCCAACGGTTTTTGCCTATTTGCTTTGTGGGCAAAATCATGAACGGCAAAACGATAACGCCTATCAAAGCGAGCTTCCAATTCATGGAAACCAAGGCCACAACGGTCGTGGCAACTGTTACAATATTGCCGGTGATGTTGGTAAGAGTGCCTGAAATAACCGTGCTGACTCCGTTTATGTCGCTTTCCATTCGAGTTATAATATCGCCTTGTTTTTCTGTTGTAAAAAACGAATGAGGCATAAATTGCAAATGGCGATACATTTGGTTTTTCATATCATATACTATCTTTTGCGACACATAAGCGTTTATGTAAGTTTCGGAAATGCTTATAAATTGCGAAATAATAAGAGTGGCAAAAGCCATCAAAACGAGTTTGAGAAGAAGTTGTAAGTCTTTTCCTATTAATGCTTCGTCCACAATTTTGCCTGTGATTATTGACGGTAAAAGCCCCAAAACTGACGAAAGTATGATTGCAACGAATACTAAAACAAATTGAAACCAATAAGGTTTAAGATATCCCAAAATTCTAAGAAGCAGTTCTTTCGTGATTTTCGGTGCGGACTGTTTTTCTTCTTCGGTTAAAAAACCTCTTGAATGAGGTCCTCCTATCGGTGGGGGCATGGTATTCTCCTTTATTTAGTATGTAATAAATGTTTTGATTTTGTACTCCGATTTATTAAAGTCTGCTATTACGCAGCCAAAATCATCGGTTCTGTATATTTTGGTATTGAGTTTATATAGGGTATTGTATGTTATTTCATGTGGTAGCCCATATGAATTTGTGCCTGTTGATATTATAGCACATTCGGGTGAAAGAATAGAATAAAGTTCTTGCGAATTGGAATAAGATGCACCGTGGTGCATACACTTAACGATTTCGCATTTATTGAGATTGCCGTAATTGATTAGATCCTGTATAGCTTCTGTTTCTATATCGGCTAAGAACAAGATTGAATTTCCGTTTATGTTGACATCAAGCACTATGGAATCGTTATTGCTGTGGTTGTAACTTCTCATTGGTGAAATTACCTTAATCCACTCATTGATTCTGTCGCCTGCGTAGACCGATCTGAACTTTATGTTGTATTTCTTTGCCTTTGCTTTTACTTCTCGGTAGACATTACTGTCGCACTCATTAAAATAGATAGCACCTATTTCGACTTTGTCCATCAATTCGCTTATGCAGCCACTATGATCCGAATCTGCATGAGTGATTACAACTTTATCTATTTTATTAACTCCCATTTCGTACAAGCACGGTATGATAACATTTTCGAGGTTGTATGCTTTGCCCGTATCAATCATTATGGTTTCACCGTATGCGTGAATAAATGCACAGTCGCCCTGTCCTACATCGAGAAAATATATTTTATTTCCGGAATATTCGTATAAAGTGAAAGAAAATATAAATACAACGCAAAGTATTACCGATATTATGATTTTTATGTGAGTAGTATTCTTTAGCGATAAATAGCCGAAACATATCATCAAGACTAAATAATAAAGAATTATCAAGTACAGATGAGGTGTGGGTATACTTACAGAAGAAAATGAAATACTCGTTAGAATTTCCGGAACTGTTTTTATGTAGATAAGCACTATATTTAAGATTTTGTAAAGAATTTTGGCAATAAAAGGCAATATCGGCGTTGTGATGAGTGCAGATATGCAAAGAAACATTATTATCGTCAGCGTAGGTACTATGAAAAAATTGGCTATGGCGGACAGAGTGCTTAAGTTATTAAAATAATACAAACTTATCGGAATCATAAGAAGATTTACGGAAATATTAAAGCCGATAAAATTGATAATGTATTTGATTATCGTAGTGGCTTTTATCTTCTTTAATTTATGGGATATGAATTCACTGAATAGTGCGATGGACAGTACGCACGAATACGAAAGCAGAAACGATACATTGTATAGATACAGAGGATTTATAATCAGACTTATTAGTGCCGCAACACAAATAGAGTTTAATAGATCCGTTTGTTTTTTTAGTTCTCTTGCGGTTGTGGAAACGGTATTCATAATGCAGGCTCTTAATATAGAAACACCGAAATTTGCCAACATTAAATAAAAGTACGGAAATATTACATTGATAAAATATTTAAATTTCTTATTGAGCTTTGTTTTGGATAGAACGAAGTTTGTAATATAACAAACTGTGCTTACATGAAGCCCCGAAACCGCAAGAATGTGTGCAACACCGGACAATCTGAAATTATTTAATGTTTCATCGTCCAAATCATTTGTGCCGAAAAGAATTCCCGAAATAATAGCTGCATTATCATTCGGCAGATTATCATATAAAGTTTTTATGATAGTATCTCGTAACGAATAAACATAGTCCATATAAAACGGCAGATGCGTTTTGCCGATGTACTCGGTATCGGCATAGTCGCACTTTGCTGTTGCGTAGAGCCCTCTGCCTTTAAGATAAAATGCGTAATCAAACCCTCCGGGATTTCTTTTGGATGACGGAATTGATATTTTGGCGTTTATGTTATATGCTTCACCGCATTTGAATGTGCTTTTACTTTCATAAACTCTTAAAAGTATCTTTTCACCCGATGCATTAAAAGGGGATTGTATGATTTTGACAACATACTCCGTGTAATTGGATTTTTCTTTTGCGGGTTCTGTAACTATTGCGCTGAATTCGATATTTATATTCGGATATTCGTAAAATGCACTTTTCTTATTGATTTTGTATGAGGTGTGTAAACTGCTGATTGAGCATATGATGAGCATTACTATAATTAAATTTTTAAATGATTTCTTAACAAATAGAAAGTATACCGACAAGGCACTTAAGAAAATGAGAGCGAAAACAATGCCGAGAATTTTTGTGATTATTATGGATGATATCAAAGCTGTAGTAATAAATAATGCGGGTCGTTTCATAATAGATCATCTCTGAATCGATGTAAAAATATTATATATGTCTGATTAAGCGAAATTAACGGGAATATTCCCGAATTCGACAGGAAGTGCATAATGCGTTTTGAATTACTCAAACTCATATGTACTTCGTTATTACAATTTTAACATACAAATTTATCTTTAGGTAGAAAATTTTGTTAAATAATGTACTCATATGTGGTATTATAATACAAAATTTACAACTTGGGGTGAGCTATATGTCGATACAAAAAGTAAGAGAATACATGAAACAGTTTGATAAAGAATCTTCTGTTATGGAATTTGATGTTTCCAGTGCTACCGTGGAACTCGCAGCAATAGCCTTAAATACACAGCCTGCCAGAATAGCCAAATCAATGGCTTTGGATGTTAAGGGGGAATGCGTAATAGTGGTGGTAGCAGGGGACTGCAAAATAGATAATGCAAAATACAAAGCATATTTTCACACAAAAGCGAAAATGCTCGGATACGAAGAAACATCTCTTCGCACAGGGCATGCACCGGGAGGGGTTTGTCCTTTTGCATTAAATGAAAATGTAAAAGTATATTTGGATATATCCATGCAAAGATTTACTACGGTTTTTCCTGCTTGCGGCAGTGGCAACAGTGCAATAGAATTAACTTGCGACGAAATGGAGAAAATGTCGGATAATTTCGTGGAATGGGTAGATGTATGTAAAAATACCTGCGAAAATAATTAAGTATTGTTATGGAAAAATCAAAACATATCACAACCGATATACCCTCAAACAATAAAATCATTGACGAAAAAGAATTTATTTCGGCTTTAAGCGAAGAATCTTCCGATATTCATGATGTGGATATAGTCGGGTTATCAATGGAAAATATTGATTTTAACACTTCGGAAATATCAAGCACCCATATAAAAAATTGCAGATTTGTAGGCTGCGACATTTCAAAGAGTTCATTCGTAAATGTGGAGTTTGAAAATTGTGATTTTTCAAACAGCAATTTCGAGGGAGCGTATTTTTACAGGGCTGTTATCAAGAATTGCAAAGCCAATGGAATAAAGCTGTATGATGCATCTATTAAAGAAATGAGATTGGAAGATTCGGTTTTTCGCTATTGTGTGTTTTACGATTGCATTTTTAAGCAATTACAAATAGTAAATTCTTTTTTTAACGAATCGGCAATTAATGATTCACAGCAAAGTGATGTTTATATAAAAAATTGCGATTTCGGCGGAGTCAATTTTTTCAATACGAAATTATCGGGAATCGATTTTACAAACAGCGATATTTCGCAAATCAAAATATCGGAGTCGATGAAAGAAATAAAAAATGCCAAAATAAATGTTTTTCAAGCGGCAGAACTTATGAAACTATTGGGAGTTAATGTTACAACCGATTTTTAAAGGAGAGAGTTATGAAATTGTTTATCGCTTCGGACCTTCACGGATCCGAGTATTATTTAAGGAAAATGATTGAGCGTTACGAAGATGAAAAGGCGGATAGAATTTTATTTTTGGGAGATCTTTTGTACCATGGCGCAAGAAACGATTTACCCAAGGATTACAACACCAAAGAAGTGGCAAAACTACTGAATTCGATAAAAAGTGAATTGTTATGCGTAAAGGGTAACTGCGATAGCGATGTGGATCAAATGGTTTTGGATTTTCCCATAATGGCACCGTATGCCTTTTTGGCACTTGACGGGATAAACATATTTGCAACTCATGGCGATAAAATAAATAAAGACAATGATGAAATGTTAAAGTGCGGTGATGTACTTTTGTGCGGACACACGCATATTTCGGCATTTGAATTGACCCCAAAGGGATATTATTATATAAATCCGGGCAGCTTATCCATTCCGAAAGCCTCAAGCACAAATTCGTACATGGTGTATGAAAACAATTCGTTTATTCTTAAATCGATTGATGGGGATATAATAGATAAATATTTTATAAAATAAAAAAATGCGATTTAATATCGCA
>CAZXWI010000018.1:0-21605 GCA_964644555.1 uncultured Lachnospiraceae bacterium
AATTGTATAATTTGGAGTAAGACTTTGTAATTTAGGTAGTAAAATTGATAAAAGTGCGTGGAGAACTGGTCACGATGAATTAATTTTTGTGGTTTTAGAGTGAATTTTACTATCTCGGGACCAGTTCTCAATATTACTTAATATTTTACCTCTTATCGAATCTCCCCTCATTATTTCTTTAATTTTGTACTAATACATCTGTAAATATCTTTTATTTCGTGTATAATATACTTAGATGCGTATGCATACTGCTACTACTAAACAAAGAGGTACTCTCATGAGTGTTAAAGCTATAATTCTCGCAGGCGGCAAAGGCACCCGAATGAAGTCAGATATGCCGAAAGTCTTAAATACCATCTGCGGTTATTCATTGATAAATCATGTAATTCTTAATGCAAGATCTGCCGGCATACAGGATATCGCCGTGGTTACCGGCTACAGAAGCGACTCCGTCAGAGCCAATACTCTCTCCGGAGTTGAATTCTTCCTCCAGCCTCAGCAGCTCGGTACTGCTCATGCAGTCAACTGCGCCCGTGAATTTTTCACCGATGAAGACCTGGTCCTCGTGCTTTGCGGTGATGCCCCATTAGTCGATTCCATGACCATAAGACAGCTCATCGACTATTCCGAAAAAACCGATTGCGCCCTTTGCGTTCTCACTGCCGAACTCAGCGAGCCTGCCAACTACGGCAGAATCCTTCGTTCTCACAGCGGCGAGCTTTTAAGAATCATCGAACGCAGAGATGCCACCGAAGAAGAAATAAATATCCGCGAAATCAATTCGGGCAGTATTCTCTTTAAGGGTTCAGCTCTTAATCATGCACTCGATGTAATTATGAATCGCGAAACCTCAAATGCGCAAAACGAATACTACTTAACCGACAGTGTCGAAATCCTCAAATCGCAAAATGCCAAAACCATGGCTTTCAAAGCTTCAAACCCGAATGTGGTTTTAGGCGCAAATGACCGCTATGAACTCTACCTTTGCGAGAGAGCAATGCGCCAAATGATAAATAAAACCCATATGCTCGAAGGTGTCAGAATAATCGATTCCGAAAACACCTACATCGACAGACAAGTTAAAATACAAAACGGCACTCTCATCTATCCCAACTGCATCATAGAGGGGGCAAGCGAAATAGGCGAGGGTAATGTAATATATTCTTCTCGTATAGAAAATTCCAAAATAGGCTGTGGTAACATAATAGATAATTCCGTTATCGAATCATGTGTTATCGGCAATGCCAACAACATAGGCCCTTTCACCCATCTCAGAAAGGATACCGTATTATCTAACCATACAAAAGTAGGAAGTTTTTCCGAAACAAAAAACACCAAACTCGGTGAGGGCAGCAAAATCCCGCATTTATCATATGTTGGAGATGCCGTTGTCGGCGATAGAGTCAATTTCGGATGCGGTTGTGTAACCGCAAATTACGACGGAATGTCAAAACACATGACATATGTGGGAGATGATGCTTTCATAGGTTGCAATGTCAACTTGGTTGCACCCATCAATGTAGGCAATAACACATTTATTGCAGCAGGCTCAACAGTTAGTCGCGATATAAGCGATGACACTTTTATTATAGAAAGAAGTAAACAAAGAGAGCACGAAGTAAAAAAATTTAAAAAGTAGGCGGTAACATGGACGGAAATTATTCAAACATTGTACTCATCGGTGGTTCGGCGAACCCCGAACTCAACAGACAGATCTCTGAAGCATTGAACATCCCTCTTTGCGAAACAGAAGTTAAGCATTTTGCAGACGGCGAGATCTATGTCAGAATCATGGAAACGGTCAGAGGCAAGGATGCATTCATTATCCAGCCAACATGCGGACCTGTAAATGAAAACCTTATGGAACTTCTCATCACAATCGATGCACTCAAAAGAGCATCTGCAGGCAGAATCAATGCCATAGTTCCTTACTACGGCTATTCTCGTCAAGACAGAAAAGACCGTGCAAGAGTTCCCATCACGGCAAAACTCGTTGCAGACCTCTTAACCGAAGCAGGTGCAGACAGAGTTGTATCTGTAGATCTTCATGCAGACCAGATCCAAGGTTTCTTTGATATTCCCATGGATAGACTCAAGGCAATGCCCCTCATTGCAGACTATATCTTAACTCACGACTTCGATATGGACAATCTTATCGTTGTTGCTCCCGATGTAGGATCGGTTAAGCGCTCAAGAGAGCTTGCCGAAAGAATCGGTGTTCCTCTTGCCATTATCGACAAGCGCCGCCCTCAGCAGAATGTTGCCGAGGTTATGAGCGTTATCGGTGAAGTAAACGGAAAAGATGTTATTATGATGGACGACATCATCGACACGGCAGGCACTATCGTAGGCGCTGCAGAAGCACTTAAAAATCTCGGTGCAAATAAAATATATATTTCATGCACTCATCCGCTTTTGTCGGGTCCCGCAAGAGAGCGTCTTATGAATGCACCCATTGAAAAGCTCGTTGTAACCAACACAGTACCTATCAGCGAAGAAAAAATGTTTGATAAGGTCGTTGTAGTTTCCATAGCAAATATGCTTGCCGAAACCATTGACCATATCCACAAAGGTACGAGCATCAGCGTAATTTTTGATGATAAATGCTAAGAGGTAAAAATGAATAATTCCGATATCGATAAATTAAAAAATATTGCCACCAAGATGCGAGTTGATATCATCAACGAAGTATCTTCGGCAAAAAGCGGCCATCCGGGAGGAAGTCTGTCGGCGGTTGAAATCGTTGCACTTTTGTATTTTGATGTAATGAATATCCCCTCTTTTGACGATGAAAACAGAGACCGTTTCGTCTTAAGCAAAGGACACGCTTCTCCCGTATTATACGCAGCACTTTGCGAAAAAGGAGTATTCCCTCACGAAGAACTCCTCACTTTCCGTAAAGTAGGCACAAGACTCCAAGGCCACCCCGATATGAAAAAGCTTCCCGGAGTCGACATGACAACGGGTTCACTTGGTCTTGGCATTTCCGCAGCAGTAGGTATGGCACTTGCCGGCAAAACAGATAATCGCCCCTACAGAGTATATGCTCTTTTGGGCGATGGCGAAATGCAGGAAGGCAGTGTGTGGGAGGCTCTTATGGCTGCCGCTCACTACAAGCTCGATAATCTCACTGTTTTTATTGATAACAACAATCTTCAAATCGACGGTCAAGTATCCGAGGTAATGAACATATACCCTATCGAAGAAAAGATGCGTGCATTCGGGCTTAATGCCATCACCGTTGAGGACGGCAATGACTTCGCCCTTTTGAAAGAAGCCACCGATAAAGCACTTTCTCATAAAGGTTCACCCACTGTAATTATTGCCAAAACCGTAAAAGGCAAGGGTGTTTCATTTATGGAAAATCAAGCTTCGTGGCATGGCACAGCTCCCAATCAAGAACAGACAGAGCAAGCGCTCAAAGAATTAACGGAGGCATAACTATGGCTGAAAAAATAGCAACAAGAGATGCATATGCCGAAGCCTTAGTTGCTCTCGGTGAAAAGAACAAAGATATTGTGGTATTCGATGCCGACTTATCGGGCGCTACCAAAACCAATGCGTTTAAAAAGACATTTCCCGAAAGGCATTTTAATGCAGGCATTGCCGAAACCAATATGACCGGCATGGCAGCGGGTATGGCAACCTGCGGCAAAATTCCGTTTATTTCAACCTTTGCCGTTTTCGGTACAGGCAGAAACTATGATGCCATAAGAAGCTGCATATGCTACCCCAAGCTCAATGTAAAACTTGCACTTACCCATGCAGGCCTTACTGTAGGCGAAGACGGAGCAACTCACCAAATGTTTGAAGACATCGCTCTAATGAACGCTCTTCCAAATATGACGGTGTTCGTTCCCGCTGATGCAACGGAAGCAAAACAAGCGGTATTTGCTTCTTCCGAAATAAAAGGACCTGTCTATATCAGACTTGGTCGTTCCAAGGTAGATGTTATTTATGACGAAACCTATAAATTTACTCCCGGCAAAGCCCATGTAATAAAAGAAGGCAGTGATGTAACCATATTTGCCTGCGGCATAATGGTAGCCAAAGCACTCGAAGCTTCCGAGATCCTTGCAAAAGAAGGTATTTCAGCATCGGTAGTAAATGTCAGCACAATCAAACCATTGGACAAAGAAACCGTAGTAAAATATGCCCAAGGCAGAAAAGCTGTTGTTACCGCCGAAGAACATTCCATAATCGGTGGGCTTAACAGCGTTATATGCAGTGCATTATCTTCCGAAGGAGTAGGAGTTAAAGTCGGTGCTGTTGCCATGATGGATACTTTCGGTGAAAGTGGTCCTGCCGAAGAGCTTTTGGAAAAATATTCGCTCACTGCCGAGGAAATAGTTGAAAAAGTAAAAGAAACTTTATAATATAAAGGAAAAACAATGATCTTTACTGCTGATTGTATGTATTGCCTTATCAACAGACAATATAAAGACATAACACATATAAGTGATGTAAAGGCAAAATCAGAATTTATGCGTGAAGTCCTAGACGTCATTCATAATGCACCAACGGGAGTCAGCGCTCCCGTTGTTTTTGCTCAAATATCGAGAATACACGAAAAGTATTTCGGTAAAGTGTACGATTTTGCCTATGAAAAAAAGAAATATAACGATCTCATGCTCTTAATTGAGGACAAATTGCGTATCAGGGTAAAAGAAGAGCCCGACTCTCTTTTGTATGCACTCAAACTCTCACGAGCCGGCAACTATATCGACTTCGGTGCGCTTAGCGAAGTTGACGATGATAAGCTTTTCTCCCTCATAGAAAACTGCGCTGCCACCCCGATTGACGAAGTTGAATACCTTAGCTTTACAAAGAGTTTGCAATCTTCTCAAACTTTGGTATTTCTAACGGATAATTGCGGAGAGGTGGTTTGCGACAAAATCCTTATCGACACCATAAAAGAATTATACCCCCATGTGCAAATCAGGGTCATAGTCAGGGGTGAAGCGGCTCTTAACGATGTAACCATCGATGATGCACTCTATGTTGGGCTTGATAAAATAGCCGAAATATATTCAAATGGTACCAACATCGCAGGTACTTCGCTTAACGATGTTCCCTCCGATATAAGAGAAATGATAGAAAGTGCCGATATGGTCATATCAAAAGGTCAGGCGAATTTTGAAACTCTTTGCGGCTGCGGATTGAATATATTTTACATACTCCTTTGCAAATGCGACCTATATGCGAAAATATTCGATATGCAAAAGTTTGAGGGTATTTTCATAAACGACAAAAATATAATTATAAAAGAAGAATATGCGGAATAACACAATATGTTTAATTTGGATATACGACTAAGTAAAGTTTGCGAAATCATACCCCCCTGCCACACTTTGGCAGATATCGGCTCTGACCACGGATACCTCCCCGTGTATCTTTTAAAGTGCGGCAAAATATCGAATGCAATTATTACCGATATGAACAAAGGCCCTTTGGCAAATGCCGAAAAAACCGCTTTAAAATATAATCTAAGCGATAAATGCGAATTTATTCTCGGTGATGGGCTTACTCCTCTTTCGGGCAAAAACTTCGATGCCGTATCCATTTGCGGAATGGGAGGCGAGCTGATTGCGCAAATATTAAAAGATAACGAGCCGATTGCCCGAAAATCACCGCTTATTCTTCAGCCTATGAACAACAGCGCATATCTGAGAAAGTATTTATACAAAAACGGCTACAGGATATTTGCCGAAGCTATAGTCAAAGACGAATACCATTTTTATCAAATGTTCGGTGCCAAATATTGCGAAGAAGAATTCGATGAATCAAATTTTGATACTGCCGATTACGAATTTGCACCGAGCTTAATCGAAGAAAAAGATCCAATCATGTTGGAGTATCTTTTCTACAAAGAAGAAGTCCGAACAAAAATATATAACAATATAAAAGATAACTCATCGGATAACACCGATTTGATAATAGAGTCCGAAAAAATATTAAATCAAATAAAAGAAAGGATTAAACGATATGATTCTTAAAGATGTGATTGCAGTAATGAACAAATATGCAGATGAAGCCACAGCCCTCGATTGGGACAACAGCGGTTTGCAAATAGGAGATGAAAATAATGATATAACTTCGGTTACCGTATGCCTTGATGTAACCCCGAAAGTAGTTGATGAAGCAATTTCCAATAAAAGCCAACTCATAGTTTCGCACCATCCTTTCTTCTTTTTCCCCATAAAGAGTATAACGGACGATACCAAGGGTAGAATGATTAATAAATTGATAAAAAACAATATCAGCGTATATTCTTCTCATACCTGTTTTGATATGTCAACGCACGGAATCAATGCATTCGCCGCATTCCGACTCGGCATCAAAACCGACAGTTTCCTCGAAGAAAGCAGTTATGATGAGCTTGGCATAGGCGTATGCGGAAAACTGGACAATCCGACTGATTTTACATCACTATGTCAAAAGATAAAAAAGGTGTTTAAAGCAGACACCCTTAAAGTATCATCATTTTGTGATGATACTTATCCCGTTAAAAGAGTAGCATTCTGCTCCGGCAGCGGAAGCGATTATATAAAAAGAGCCAAAGAGCTCGGTGCAGATGTTTATATCACCTCCGATGTATCAAACGGCAAATTTATAACATCTCAGGAGATTAATCTTCCCATAATCACACTCACGCATTTTGAAAGCGAGAAGTGCTTCATCAAAATAATGAGGGACATACTCCTTAAAGAATGCCCGAATCTCACTATAATCGAATCAACTCAGGGTGATATGGAGAGGTATATTTAACGGTTTAATCAACTAAAGCTTGAAACCATACTCAAAATTTGGTAAAATAATTAAATAAGCACACCGTTTGACCGCGCCGAATTTCGGTGAGGAAAGTCCGAGCTCCATAGGGCAGAATGCCTGATAACGTCAGGTGGAGGTAACTCCAAGGAAAGTGCAACAGAAAGGAAACCGCCGCAACTGCGGTAAGGGTGAAAGGGTGAGGTAAGAGCTCACAGGCAATCGGGTAACCGATTGGACGTGTAAACCCCATTCGGAGCAAGACTAAGAAAGGGCATAAAAATCGGCGGCCCGTCGAGCCCATGGTAAGTCGCTTGATGCTGCCGGTGACGGCACGCACAGATAGATGGTCATTAAAACAGAACTCGGCTTATGAGTGTGCTTAAACGATTAAAGCCAAGAATACAAAATTTCAAAGTTTACTTTGAAAATTTTGTGATTCGTAGGCTTTATAGGCAAGAGAGTTTACGTATGAGCGAAACACAGTGTAGCGAATGAAAAACGAGCTTGCCTGTAATTAATAAACGAAGTTTGTTAATTACAATCGTTTGAGAACTAACCCTGTTGGTACGAATACAAAATTTCAAAGTTTACTTTGAAAATTTTGTGATTCGCCGGCTTTATAGGCAATAACCAAGCAAATTTTCATTAACGGCAGACCGATATTTTGCCGTTTGAAATCATATAAGTGTTGTAAGGTAAAATCAAATTTTATCAATATGATAAAAACATACATTTTAATATATGAGAGAGGTAATTTATGTGAAAGTAATTTTGAAATCGAAATACATTGATTTTGAGATTGCTTTTTTTGATAAATTATAAAAGCTAATCTAATTATTGGAGGTAACGATTTGGCTAAAAAAATGAAAACTATGGACGGAAATACCGCAGCGGCTCATGCAGCTTATGCCTTTACCGAAGTTGCGGCAATTTTCCCTATAACTCCGTCATCCCCGATGGCAGAGTATGTTGACGAATGGTCTGCAAACGGCTTGGAAAATATCTTCGGACGCACGGTAAATGTAACAGAAATGCAGTCAGAGGGAGGTGCTGCAGGTGCGCTGCACGGCTCATTGTCGGCAGGTGCGTTGACTACCACCTTTACGGCATCGCAAGGGCTTTTGCTCATGATTCCCAATATGTATAAGATTGCCGGAGAACTTCAGCCTGCTGTATTCCATGTTACGGCAAGAGCTTTGGCTGGACATGCTCTTTCTATTTTCGGAGACCATTCCGATATTTATGCCACACGCCAGACCGGTTTTGCCATGCTTTGCTCAAACAGCGTACAAGAAGTTATGGATCTTGCCGGTGTCGCTCATTTAAGTGCCATTAAAGGAAGCCTTCCGTTTTTGCATTTCTTTGACGGTTTCAGAACTTCTCACGAAATTCAGAAAGTCGAAGTAATGGATTACGATGTATATAAAAGATTGATTGATTGGGATGCACTTCAGCGTTTCAGAGATCGTTCACTTAACCCCGAACACCCCTATACAAAAGGTACTGCTCAAAATCCGGATATCTTCTTCCAGGCAAAGGAAGCATCAAATAAATTCTACGATGCACTTCCCGATATAGTCATGGAATATATGAGCGAAATCTCGAAAGAAACAGGTCGTGATTACAAACCTTTCAATTACTATGGCGACCCTGAAGCCGAAAGAATCGTTGTGGCAATGGGTTCCGTATGTGAAGCTTTGGAAGAAGTAGTCGATCATCTCAATAAAAACGGCGAAAAAGTAGGTCTTATCAAGGTTCATTTGTATCGCCCGTTCAGCGAAAAATATTTCAAAGCCGTTTTACCGAAAACAGTAAAAAAGATTGCCGTTCTTGACAGAACCAAAGAACCCGGCAGCGCAGGCCAGCCGCTTTATCTCGATGTTAAGAGTATGCTCTATAAAGACGAAAACCATCCCATCATCGTAGGCGGTATCTACGGTCTTGGCTCTAAGGACACAACTCCTTCTCAGCTCAAAGCCGTATTCGATAATTTGGTATCGGATACCCCCAAAGATGATTTCACAATCGGTATCATAGATGATGTAACATTCAAATCCCTTGAAGTTAAGGATAATATCACTACAGTTCCCGAAGGCACGATAAGCTGCAAATTCTGGGGGCTTGGCAGCGACGGCACAGTTGGCGCAAACAAGAGCGCTATTAAAATCATCGGTGATAATACCGATATGTATGCTCAGGGCTATTTCTCCTATGACTCCAAGAAATCGGGCGGTGTTACCATATCGCACCTGCGTTTCGGTAAAAACCCCATAACAAGCACATATCTTATAGAAGATGCCGACTTCGTATCATGCTCATCTCAAAGCTATGTCAAACAATACGACATGGCAAAAGATGTAAAGCAGGGCGGTACTTTCCTGTTAAATACCACATGGAGCGAAGAAGAACTCGAAGAACATCTTCCTGCCAATATGAAAAGAGAGCTTGCTCTTCGTAATGCCGAATTTTATATTATCAACGCAACCAATGTGGCTCAGCAAATCGGCTTAGGCAGAAAAACGAACATGATAATGCAAAGTGCATTCTTTAAGCTCAGCAATGTCATCGACTACGAAAAAGCAGAAGAACTTCTTAAAAAAGAAGTAGTTAAGAGCTACGGCAAAAAAGGCGAAAACATCGTCAATATGAACTACAAGGCAATCGAAAATGCCGTATCTTCTCTCAAAAAAATAAATATTCCCGAAAGTTGGAAAACAGCTGTTGATGAAGAAAAAGAGGTTGATTCAGCCCCCGAATTCATACAAAACATACTCCGCCCGATGAATGCTCAAAACGGTGATGTTCTTCCTGTATCCGCATTCGAAGGCATTGAAGACGGCAGATTCCCCTCAGGCACTAGCCAATACGAAAAACGCTGCATAGCTATTGATGTTCCCGAGTGGCAAAGCGACAAATGTATTCAGTGTAACCGCTGTGCAATGGTTTGCCCCCATGCCGCAATAAGACCTGTTCTCATTACAGAGGACGAAGCTTCATCAAAGCCCGAAGACTTCGTAACAATCAAACCCACCGGCAAGGACAACACCGTATCGGGTAAATCATATGAATTCAGAATTCAGGTTTCACCCCTCGACTGTACGGGTTGTGCAAGCTGTGTTAATGTATGCCCGGCTAAGGAAACAGCACTCGTTATGAAGCCCGTAGAAGAAATGGTATCTAAAGAAAAATCGAATTGGGATTACGCAGTATCGCTTCTGACCAAACAGCCCGATAACAACAATAAATACAGCGTTAAAGGCAGCCAGTTCAACAAACCGCTTCTCGAATTCTCAGGTGCTTGTGCAGGCTGCGGTGAAACGCCTTATGCCAAGCTTCTCACTCAGCTCTACGGTGAGAGAATGTATGTGGCAAATGCCACAGGCTGTTCGTCCATTTGGGGCGCCAGCGCACCCAGTATGCCTTACACCGTCAGCGACAGAGGCTATGGGCCTGCTTGGGCAAACTCGCTCTTTGAAGATAATGCCGAATACGGACTCGGCATGGCTCTTGCCGTAAAAGCGCTCAGAGAATCCGTAAAAGATAAGCTCTTATCCGTTATGGGAAAAGACAATGAACTCGATGTTGCCATAAAAGAATGGATTACTCTTTATGATGACGGCGAAAATTCGCAAAAGGCTTCCGAAGCACTTATCAATGCTCTTACCAACGCAAACCTTGACGGTGAGGCTGCTGAAGTTAAAAAATATGTTCTTGAAAACAAAGCTCAGCTTAGCAAAAAGAGCTTTTGGATTCTCGGTGGCGATGGTTGGTCGTACGACATCGGCTACGGCGGACTTGACCATGTCTTGGCTTCCGGTGAAGATGTAAATGTATTGGTATTTGATACCGAAGTATATTCCAACACAGGCGGTCAGTCCTCCAAAGCAACCCCGACTGCCGCAGTTGCCAAATTTGCCGCACAGGGTAAAAAGGTCAAGAAAAAAGACCTCGGTGCAATGGCAATGGCTTACGGATATGTATATGTAGCTCAAGTGGCAATGGGAGCTGACTACAATCAGGTTATCAAAGCCATGAAAGAAGCTGAAAGCTATCATGGGCCATCTCTCATCATCGCATATGCACCCTGCATCAACCACGGCATAAAAGCAGGCATGGGCAAATCTATGACGCAGATGAAAAATGCCGTTGAATCGGGATATTGGCACCTTTACAGATACAACCCGACTCTTACCGAGGAGGGCAAGAATCCATTTACCCTCGACAGCAAAGAACCCACCGGCAGTTTCAGAGATTTCATCAAGAGCGAATCAAGATACACATCCCTTGAGGTAACATTCCCCGATATAGCCGAAGAACTCTTTGCACGCACGGAGGAAGACGCTCACGCTCGCTATGAAAAATATAAAGCATTAGCCGAAAAATAAGTTGCAATTTACTTTTCGGTTAAAGCAAAATTTATAAGTTAAATAAAACACTCATAAAAAACCCTCTTTACCGAGAAATGGTAAAGAGGGTTTTGTTAGTATATCAAGTTTAAATATCAAACTTATTTTGATGCTTCTGCGATAAGTTCGTTAACTGATTGAACAAACCATGATACATTAATTGTAACGCCTGAAACAGTGTCAACTTTTCCATCGGTGGGGTTAAGGTTTGCTGTTCCCTGATTTGCTACAACTTCTGCTGCAAGTGCGTCAGCCTGTTCGCTCCAAGAGAGTTCTCCCGGCATTTCGTAGTTGCCTGATGCTACTGCATCTCTTTTGGTTGCTCCGTCTGAAGATACTCCGTCCCATACTACTGAAGTGATTTTGCCACCCTCAACTGTTAAAGTGAGTGTGTCTTTAAATCCGTTTGATTCTTCTGTGCTTTCTTTTGCGTAAGTGCCGTCGGCAAGTGTTACGTTTTCGCCCTGTTTGTCGTCATTGCTTGTTGAACAAGCTGCAAAGCTTACCACAAGAACCAAGCAAAGCAATAAAGCTGTTAATTTTTTCATTATGTTTTCTCCTTAATTAATAATAAAATATACCGATAAAAATTATCAATTTGAAACGCTGTCATTTGTGCTTTCGTTTTCGGAGATAACCTCCACCACCACTTTATTGGGCAGACAAATAATGCTTTCCGAATCATACGATATTGCCTTTTGGTTTACGCATAATTTGTCGGGGCAGGTAGCTTCGGTTATCTTCGCTGTATTGTCTTTGATAACGAGAATATTATAACTGTTATTATCCCCTATTTTCAGCGTCATATCCTCATTCAGCGAATATGTTCCGATAAGTTCGTTATTAACTTTTACCACTACTTTAGCTCCGTCAGTTTTATTCAGAAATAAAACCACAGAAAGTATCAATGCCGCCACAATTAGCAGTGTAATAAGCACAATGTCGTTTCTCTTAATTTTCATCGGTTGTATTATACCTTATAAAAAGCTTTCTTCATATAAAATTACCAATCATTAACCGTAATTTAATTCTCACTATCTTCTTCCACGGGGGTAAAGCGTGTATATTCTATCCCCTCTCGTATTATCTTTTCATTCCACATTGCGGCAGGTCTTACCCATAATCCTCGCTCACCGTAAAGCGCACGGTACACTACCATATCTTCTTCCGTTTCCGAATGTTTTGCGCAGAATAATACTTCGTATTTATTTCCTTTAAAATGTTTGTATATGCCGGGTTTAATGTCCATTTATTCTTCCTATGTGTAATATTTTCAATATACTTTATCATTATATTTACTCTAAGTCAAATGAATATGCACGATTTATGTTTTATATCTTCAATTATTAACTTTACAGCTTAACATAAATTTGTTTTTTGTTGATTTTGTATGGGGTTTGTTTTATAATTTAATAAAGGAGGTGCAACATGGAATTTTTAGATAGAGCAAAGTATGAATCATCTTTTTCCGTTGCATCGGGTCAATCACTCGAATATGTAGTATTACAGGTTACCTTAAAGGAGAAATTCTTAGGTACCGGATCCGGAAACCTTACAGAACTTGAAGATGTTATTAACAATCAGGCTAAAAAAGGCTACAGACTCCATACTATAACCACAGCAAACGGCGGGTCAAAAGGGCTTGCCGGTGGCGACAGAATCCAAGCAACGATGGTATTCGAAAAAATAGTTTAATAAACAGCGGCATATGCCGCTGTTTCCGATTTTCAGCCCTGTTTAGGCTGTACCTTATAAAAGCAAACCAAACGAACGGAGAAAAATATGCAAGTCCTTGAAGGTGCACGATACAAATACATTGTAGAAGATTTTAACGGTGAAATATTCGACTATCTCAGAAAAAGACACGACTACTCCTCCAGAGTGGTCAAATCCGTAAAAAGAGAGGGCGAGCTTTTGCTTAACGGAGTCCATGCCAATTTCATTGATTCCTGCAAAAGCGGTGATGTCATCGAAGTTATTCTAAAACCCGAGTATTACGATTCCGAAGCCGAGGATTTACCCCTTAGTGTTTTGTATGAAGACGATGATATCCTTGTTGTCAACAAGCCACCCTATATGGTTACTCACCCGACTAAGAGCCACCAAAGCGGCACATTGTCAAATGCCGTATATAATTATTATCAAAACAAAAACTACATAGGCAAAATTCACTTTGTTTCCCGCCTTGATATGGATACTTCCGGTGTTGTAATCATAGCCAAAAACAAATTCATTCACCATCTCATGCAAAATGTTATAGATTACAAACCTTTTGACAAATATTACTACGCCATAATATCATCGAATCTTCCCAATGATAACGGCATTATCAATTCTCCCATAATGCGCTCCGGTGAGGGAATAAAAAGGGTGATAGACGATAGCGGCAAAGAGTGCATAACCCATTACGAAGTAATCGAGAAGTTCAAGGACTACAGCCTTGTGCGTCTAAAGCTCGTAACCGGCAGAACTCACCAAATCAGAGTACATTTGCAAAGTGTAGGTTGCCATATCATATCCGATTCGCTTTACGGCACTCTTGATCATCACATATCACGCCAGGCCCTTCACGCTGCCGAAGTCAGCTTTATGCATCCCATAAAAAAAGAGCTTATGCATTTTGAAGCCCCATTGCCGGAGGATATGCAAAATGCACTTGCTCAAATCAGAAGTGAATAATAAATTCCAGTTTATTATTTGTGAATTGTTCAGTATCGGCGAATAAAAATAAAGGCTGCCTTAGGTAGCCTTTATCTTTTTTATAAAACTTTACTTAAGAAGTCCTGAGTACGCTTTTCTTTAGCGTGGTTAAATATTTCATCGGGAGTACCCTCTTCTACGATAAGCCCCTCGTCCATAAATATTACTCTGTTTGCCACTTTCTTGGCAAATCCGATTTCGTGCGTTACCACGATCATCGTTGTGCCGCTGTGAGCAAGTTCTTCCATAACCGAGAGAACTTCGCCAACCATTTCAGGGTCAAGTGCAGATGTGGGTTCGTCGAAAAGCATTATTTCCGGCTCCATTGCCAAAGCTCTTGCAATGGCGACCCTTTGTTTCTGCCCTCCCGAAAGCTGGGTTGGGAATGTGTCTTTTTTATCTAAAAGGCCGACTCTCTTAAGCAGTTCGCAGCCTGTTTGCTCTGCTTTTTCGGGAGCAATGCCCAATACTCTTATGGGAGCAATGGTAATATTGTCTATAACACTCATATGAGGGAAGAGGTTGAAGTGCTGAAAAACAAATCCGATCTTGGCTCTCATTGCTTCAAGTGCTTTATCGTTTTTGTAATTTACTTCCTCTCCGCTGAGGTAAACATGACCTTCGTTTGGAATTTCCAAACCGTTAATGCATCTTAAAAGGGTACTTTTGCCCGAACCCGATGGCCCGATTATGCATACTATTTCGCCTTTGTTAACGTGCAAATCAACGCCCTTGACAGCTTTCGTATTTTTAAATTCTTTAACTATTCCTTGAAGATTAATCACTTTCCGAAAGCCTCCTTTCGAGTTTATTGGCAAAGATTGAAATGGTTATCGTCATTATAAGATACATTACCGATGCTGCCAAAAGCGGAATGATGTAGTTGTAGTATCTTGCGCCGAGTATCTGTGCACTCTTTAAAAGTTCTATAGCACCGATTGTGGAAATAAGGGACGAGTCCTTTATCAAGGTAATAAATTCGCTTACCATGGGCGGCACTATTCTTTTGAATGCCTGAGGCAGAATAAGTCTTTTCATTATTTCCGAACGGCTCATTCCGAGTGCCATACCTGCTTCCCATTGTCCTTTATCAACCCCGTTAATGCCCGAACGGATAAGTTCCGTTGAATAAGCACCGCTGTTAATACTCATGGCGATTACTCCTATAACATAGGGGTTTGGCGTAAAGCCGTGTCCTGTAATTGCTCTTACGATTGACGGAACGCCCAAAAAGAAGAATAATATCTGAAGAAGCATCGGGGTTCCTCGAATAATGGTTATATAAAAGTTTGCTATAGCGTTTAATATCTTGCTTTTGGATATTTTGCTCAAAGCACCCAATATGCCTATTATTGTGCCTATGATTACGGCGCAAATCGCTATTACTATCGACATACCCGCCGCTTTAAGCATATATCCCAAATTTTCGGGAGATAATATTTTTTCTAACATAAAAATTTCCTTTAAAATTGATTTCGTTTTTTAGAACAAAACCGAAAACACAAGTTTTCGGTTTTGTCTTAAGATATATTTCTTTCAATACGCATATTCGACTTATGCGAATGAGGAGCCTTAGTTTAATCCGTATTCTGCTTTAAGGTTTGTGTATGTTTCGCTTTCGATGAATATTGCGATTGCTTTGTTTAAAGCATCACCCAAGAGTGTGTTGTTGTTTTCAACGATAGCTGAAACTTCTTCGTTAACGAGCTGTGCGATAACTGTGAACTCGCCTGTTGATTCGTAGTTAAGACCTACTGCTTCGTCGCATACGATTGCGTCAAGTCCGTCATTTTTGAGAATTTCAAACATTACTGTGTAGTCGCCGGGGCTTGTTACTTTTGCATCCTGAATTTCCAATGCTGCAGCTTCGCCTGTTGTTCCTGTGCCTGCACCGATGTTTTTACCTACGAGCTGATCAACTGTAGTGATTTCAGAACCTTTTTTAACAACAGCTACCTGTGCGCTCTTTAAGTACGGGTCTGTGAAGAGAACGTCACGATCCGGATCATATGTAAAGCAGCTAACGCCTACATCTACCTGACCTGTCTGAACTGCTGAAACGATTGTTGAGAAGTCCATGGGAAGAAGTTCAACTTCCAAATTTGTTCCTTCGTTTTCGTTAAGGATTTCAACGATTGCTTTGATTGCATCTGCATCAAAACCTGTAACTGAACCGTCTTCTGCATAATATTCATAAGGCGGATAGTCAGGGCTGATACCAACGATTATTTTGCCTTCCTGCTGAAGCTGATCTGTAAATACGGTTGCTTCTGTGTTGTTATTACCGCAAGCGGCGAATGATACAATAAGTGTTAATGTAAGTAAAACAGCTAAAATCTTTTTCATAATATTTTTCCTCTTATCTTTTAATTAATTTGTTACGATACTGAAAGTATCGAATGTGTATTTTTTAAGTCCCTCTTCGTCTGTTTCGAAATCTACCTTGTTGTCTTTTATAAGATCAAAGGCATCCGCAACTTTTGTAAGCTCGCTTCCCTCTCTTATAGGTTCGTTGTGCGAAGTCAAAAGAGTGTATTGTGAGAATCTGTCGCTTAAATCTCTCATTGTTTTGCGGTAAGTTTCGAATTCGGAATTCATTCCGTCATCGTATTTGATGTGTGCGTAGAGGGTAGCGGGGTAGAATGTATCCCCTGTAAATAATATTTTTCCCTCTTTGTATTCCATGCATATACTGTCGGGAGAGTGTCCCGGTGTGGAATAAACAACGAAAGTTTTTCCCCCTAAATCAAAAACAGTGCCGTCTTGGATATATTTCCATTGAGGGCACGGTTTAATTTCGTATTCATCGGGGTTAAAGCCTTGCGGCAATGCTCTAGCATTTGAGTCGCCGCTGATATGACACAACACATCATCGTGTTTAAGCCCGTTTTTCATTCTGAAACGGGAAGGATTCGTGTCTAAAATGTAGCCTTCTTCAAATCTGTGATTTCCACCGATATGATCGAAATGCGAATGCGAATTGACAACAAAGATCGGTAATTCGGTAAGCTTTGTGACAACCGCTTTTATATCGCCTATGCCCATGCCTGTATCAAACAACATGGCTCTATTATTTCCGAGGATTAAATATGATATGACTTCCTGGAAATTTCCGGGTTCATATAAAGCATAAATATCCTCAAAAACCTCATAAACATCAAACCAATCATCGTTGATGTTTACCTGTTTAAGTTCTGCATATTGTCTTCGCGGGAGAGCACTTGCCCAGCCTATGGGTTGAACTGCAGTTGACATAACAGCTTTCCTTTCTTCTAAAATTATGTTGTTAATTATTGCACTTTACCCGAATAAAGTCAAGTAAAAAATACACTTAAACCGTAATTTTTTTTATTTATCGTGAAAATCTTGCCCCATAAAAAGCCGCAGAAATCAAAAAATGCAATTTTTTCAGCAAAATTGGTATTGAATTCTGAAAAGCGCATTGCGTTACTCAAATTAAATAATCAAACGATTATTATTTGTTTATTTTAATGTCCGCTAATTTTTTTATTTTTCTTCTTACGAATTCTTCGCTTGCAATCTGCCTTTGCTTTCCCGTGTAATAAAAAATTATCACCGAGAGGAGCATGAGTATCATATTATCCGTTTTGAAAATAAAAATATATCCTCCCACCGAAAACATTGCGTATGCAATCAATTCGCTTATCAGCGACATGATATTTACTCCCCTAATCATTCCACAGCATTTTGACAAAATACAGCATAATGCCCTTGCCATATCCATGGGAAAGGCAGGGATTAGATTTATAAATGCCATTAAAAGATTGTAGAATATAAACATATCCGCATTATGTATGTAGATGTATTTTTTGATTACTACTGCCGAAAACGCACAAAATATATTCCCGAATGCTCCTGCAAGGTATATCACCACCCACTTAAGGCTCTCTTTTCGGGCAGTGCTTATTTCAAACTTCAGCCCCAGTGCGCCAATATAAGGTAAACTTATCTTCTCTTTTAAAAACACCGCACTTATATAATGAAACCCCTCGTGTATCATAATTGAAAAAACGAATACCATTGCGTTTGCAAATCCGTTTGTTTCTATCATAAGATAAATAATGAAAATAATGAGTATAACCGATATAGCTTTACTTATCTTCATTTTGATATACCCCTTTGAGGTATTCGCTCGGGTCTTGGGGCACATTGTCCAAATATATGCCGAAATTAAGCTGTGCATAATCTTTTGTTGTATCCGAGGGCAGCATTCCCAATACCTGTGATGCACTGATATTATCGCCCATATCAAAATAGCAGGAAATAAGCCCGTCATAGACCACACTCATTTTCGGGTTTTCGCTCAGTGTCAATACCACCTTGTATGTGGAATCCTCATTTTCTGTTTTTGATGTAACGCTCGAATCGGCAGCGGCTATCACAAATGAACCCTTATTCGTTTTTATTTTTATCCCATCGGGAGCAGTGTCAGAAGAAATCAGCGGATGAGTTCCTTTTTTATACCCTTCTATAATCACTCCCTCGCTTAGAGGCGCATTAATCACTATCGTTTCCGCACTTGCCGTTTCGGTTTGGTTTAAAAACTCTATCTTGTCCAAAAACGCATTAAAACTTTGCATTGCACTCTGCCCTACCAACGAGTAGTCCACCTGCTTTTCCAGAAGGCTCTTAATAACATTAAGCGAATCTTTCGCTCCTTGGTTCGTGCTCATTTTCATAAGCATTATCATTATCAATACCATAACGCTGAGTATGCTCTTATTCATAAATCTATCCCTTTTATTCTTCTTGGGTTTTGTCTTAGGGTAGCTTGTTCGGGCTGTTGAAGTCTGCCTTAATCTCAATTCATATTTTTTATTATCTTTCATTTTTCCTCCGCAATCGGGTATGTTCTTAATCTGCACTAATAAAATATGCACAAGATTTCATACTTAGACCTTTTATTGTTGACTTGAAGTTTAAAAAAAAGTAAAATACTAAATTAAGATGATGCTAATGTATGCAGTATTGTGGATGAAAGCTATGTACTTTTATGTGGAGCTGCCCCACAATCACTGAGTTTAATATATTATTGTCAAACCGACAAAAGGAGATATAGATGTATTACGATTATAAGGAAATCGAGAAAAAGTGGCAGAAGATATGGGAAGATCAGAAAACTTTTGCCGCCTCCAATGATTCGGACAAGCCGAAATTTTTCGCTCTCATCGAGTTCCCTTACCCATCGGGGCAGGGGCTTCATGTTGGACATCCGAGGCCTTATACGGCTTTGGATATTATTTCCAGAAAACGACGCCTTGACGGATACAATGTACTGTTTCCGATAGGTTGGGATGCTTTCGGACTTCCCACCGAAAATTATGCCATCAAAACAGGCATACATCCCAAAGAAGTTACCAAAACAAACATAGCTCATTTCAAAAGCCAGCTTAAAGCATTGGGCTACTCCTTTGATTGGGACAGAGAAATAGATACCACCGACCCCGAATACTACAAATGGACTCAGTGGATATTCCTGCAGCTGTTCAAACACGGCCTTGCCTACAAAAAGGAATTCCCGATTAATTTCTGCACAAGCTGTAAAGTAGGCCTTGCCAACGAAGAAGTTGTAAACGGTGTTTGCGAAAGATGCGGTGGCGAAGTCGTAAGAAAGGTCAAAAACCAGTGGATGCTCAAAATCACCGACTATGCCCAAAGACTTTTAGATGATTTGGAGGGTCTTGATTACATCGACCGAGTAAAGGTATCCCAAGCAAACTGGATAGGCAGAAGCGAAGGTGCGGAAGTTGATTTCCCGATTGTAAATACAGAAGATAAACTTCGTGTATACACCACCAGACCGGATACTATCTACGGTGTTACTTACATGGTAATCTCTCCCGAACATCCCTTTGTGGATAAATACAAAGAGCGTATCGAAAATATTGACGAAGTTTTGTCATATCGTGAAGAAGCAGCCAAGAAAAGCGACTTCGAGCGTACCGAAATGGCTAAGGACAAAACAGGTGTCGAACTTAAAGGCTTAAAGGCAATAAACCCCATAAGCGAAGAAGAAATTCCCGTATTCGTTTCCGACTATGTACTTATGACATACGGCACAGGTGCTATCATGGCTGTTCCTGCTCATGATACCAGAGACTACGAATTCGCCAAAAAGTTCAACCTGCCCATAAGAGAAGTAATCTCCGGAGGAGATATCTCACAGGGTGCTTATACTGACCACGCAAACGGTGTTGCGGTAAATTCACCGCTTATTGACGGCCTTAAAGGTAAAGAAGCCATAGATAAAATGAAAGATATCATCGAGCAAAGAGGCATCGGGGAACGAAAAGTCAACTTTAAGCTCAGAGATTGGGTATTCTCCAGACAGCGTTATTGGGGAGAACCCATTCCCCTTGTCTATTGCGAAAAATGCGGTTGGGTACCTATTGATGAAAGCGAACTTCCGCTTAAATTACCCGAAGTAACCAACTATATGCCCACCGACAACGGTGAAAGCCCTCTTGCCAATATGCCCGAATGGTACAACACCACATGCCCGCACTGCGGAGCTCCTGCAAAGAGAGAAACCGATACCATGCCGCAATGGGCAGGTTCAAGCTGGTATTTCTTAAGATATACCGACCCGCATAACCACGAGGAATTGGCATCCAAAAAAGCTTTGGATTACTGGATGAATGTCGATTGGTATAACGGAGGTATGGAACACACCACACTGCATTTGCTCTATTCGAGATTCTGGCATAAGTTCTTATACGATATCGGAGTTGTAAATACTCCCGAACCTTATGCAAAGCGTACTTCCCACGGAATGATTCTCGGTGAGAACAACGAGAAAATGAGTAAGTCCAGAGGCAATGTAGTCAACCCCGACGAAGTAATTGATATGTATGGCGCAGATACCCTTCGTACATACGAAATGTTCATCGGTGATTTCGAAAAAGCAGCGCCTTGGAGCGACAGCGGAGTTAAGGGCTGCAAGAGATTCTTAGATCGTGTATTTAAGTTAAAAGAAATACTTACCGATAACGAAGGATACACTCCCGAATTTGAAACTGCCATTCATCAAACGATAAAGAAAGTATCAAACGACATCGAGCAGATGAAGTTCAATACCGCAATCGCAGCCTTGATGAAACTTCTCAATATCTATACAGATAAAGCAAGCATATCAAAAGACGATTTCAAAACATATCTTATCTTGCTCAATCCGTTTGCTCCTCATATCACCGAGGAACTTTGGCAGTTGTCAGGTTTTGAGGGAATGATTTCATCTTCTTCATGGCCGAAATATGACGAAAACAAAATTCAGCAGGCTACCATTGAAGTTCCCGTTCAGATCAACGGCAAAGTAAGAGCCAAAATAACGGTATCTTCCGAAGCTACAGAGGACGAAATTAAAAAGGTTGCCCACGAAGACGAGAACATTATTCGCCTCCTTGATGGCAAAAATGTAGTAAAAGAGATATATGTAAAGGGTAAAATTTATAATATTGTTGTTAAATAATTACTCAGTGTGCGGAGAATGCCTCCGCACACTTTTTTTAGGATTTTACACAGATATATTCGCTAAACAGAATAAACGAATATAGTCTGTGATATGAAAATTGAAAATAATTATTTAAATTCCGTTTTGTGTTTTAATTTTCCCACAATCCCCGATTCCCCACGAAAAAATCTTTAAGTTTATTTATGTATATTGTTTTATTAAATAAGGTAAAAACTCGATTCTATGTTTTTAAATAT
>CAZXWI010000019.1:0-12490 GCA_964644555.1 uncultured Lachnospiraceae bacterium
AGGAAGAAGCAGTCCGCACAGAAAAACAGAAAATGCTACTCAGTTATCTTGAAAACAAGTTGGACATTTCCCCTATTGAAAATCCTTATGAATATGTCAAAGAGGTGCAATCCCGCTTTGACAATAGAGGCATTGAGTATGATAACGAATACTATGAACTCTTAGGGATTGCAAGGGATTAAAAGCAAATAAAACATAAAAACATCCGTGCAGAATATTTGCACGGATATTTTTTCTTTTTTATATGTACTGTCCTACTCCTTGCCGTCCCAGCAATATGTGCAGAGTCGGCAACGTTCTATGCCCGTTGCTTTTATCAAGTCATCAAGGCGGTTATAGCTGAGAGAGGTGAATTTAAGCTCTTTTCTTATCTCTTCAAGCATATTCTTATATTCTTCGCTGTCAGGGTCGGAATATTTAGCCAAAGTTTCGTTATCAGGCTCTTTACCTTCCAATTTTACGATAGTGCGCCTTGTGATAAGGTCCATATCAGAAGTGGAGCGGGAGAAATTAAGGTATTTACACCCGAACATATTCGGCGGACTTGCCACACGAATGTGCAGTTCCTCCGCACCGCTGTCGTACAAAAACTCGGTCGTTTCCCTAAGCTGAGTGCCTCTTACAATGCTGTCGTCAATAAGCACAAGCTTTTTGCCTCTGATAAGCGAATCTACGGGAATAAGCTTCATATGAGCTATCAAATTTCGCTGTACCTGCTTAGGTGGCATGAACGAACGTGGCCATGTGGGTGTATATTTGATAAAAGGTCTTGAAAACGGTAAATTCGATTCATTGGCGTAACCTATTGCCGCAGGTGTTCCCGAATCGGGGACTCCGGCTACGCTGTCTGCATCTATCTCGCCGTCACGCTGAGCCATGAGTTTGCCGCAATTATACCTCATCTGTTCCACATCCATTCCCTCATATGATGATGGCGGATATCCGAAATATGCCCATAAAAACGCACACATTTTCATTTCGGTAAACGGCTTTTGCACAACCTCCACACCCTTTGAGCTAATAAATACTATTTCTCCGGGTCCAAGTTCCTTGTAGTGATGATATCCCAAATTTAAATATGCGAAACACTCAAACGAAGCGCAGAAAGCGCCCTCCTTTTGCCCAACGGCAATCGGGGTTCTGCCCATTCTGTCCCTTGCAGCATACAAGCCGTCATTTGTGAGTATGAGTATTGACATGGAGCCGTCTATAACACTTTGAGCATAGCGTATGCCCTCAGCCAAAGTATCCTTTGTGTTTATCAATGCTGCGGTCAATTCCGTTGCGTTTACAGCACCTCCGCTCATTTCCAAAAACTGCGGTGTGCCGAACTCATACGCATTTTCCAAAAGTTCGTCCATATTATTAATTCGACCTACAGTGGTTATGGCAAAATGCCCCAAGTGCGAGCGAACAGTCAGCGGTTGTGGGTCGCTGTCGGAAATGCACCCAATGCCTAAATTTCCGCACATATCTTCAACATCGTATTGAAATTTGGTTCTAAACGGCGAATTCTCTATATTGTGAATGGATCTTTGAAATCCGTTTTCTCCGTATATGCACATTCCACCTCGTTTGGTACCCAAATGAGAATGGTAGTCAGTGCCGAAGAAAACATCGGTTACACAATCATTTTCAGAAGCTACCCCGAAAAATCCTCCCATGTTTTTATCTCCTTTTGTTATGCGTTATATTATTTGATTATAGGTGAATCGCAATAAATACATTTGTATTTACCGATTTCTTCTTCCAATAAAAGAGCGGCTTGAGAAAGATCTCTTTCACCTACTGTTATACATTTCGGATTGTGGCAATGTATACCCTCCGTTATGCATTTATCATATTCGGCTCTCAAATCACGCTTTATTTCTTTTCTTTCGCTCTCCGATATGAGTTTTAGAATGAGTGCCATTCTCATATATTTGCCGTTTAAAGCCTGTCTGAAATATGCACTTCCCGGATATTTATCCACATCTGTTGCAATTTCATCAACTCTCGGAAGCGGATGAAGAATAATCAGATCGTCCTTTGCATTTGCCAATTTGGCATATCTTAAAATGTATTTTTCTTTAAGAGTTTCGTCATTTAGAATTTCTTCATCTTCGCCGTTTAATCTTTCTACCTGAACTCTTGTCATGTAAAGCACATCGAGTTCGGGAATAGCTTCTTCCAAATTATCGTAGCAAACATATTCGATATTGTTTGGAATAATGTATTCATCCATAACGTAATCGGGTAAACTCAACGAATTAGGAGAAATTCCGACTATTTTAATATTTTTGTATCTGGACATTGCGGCAATGAGCGAATGAACAGTTCTTCCATATTTTAAATCACCGCAAAAACCTATTGTCAAGTTATCGAATCTGCCTTTTTCTCTGTGTATTGTCAACAAATCAGCCAAGGTTTGAGTCGGGTGCATATGACCTCCATCGCCTGCATTTATAACAGGCACGGATGCATTGATATCTGCCACATATGCAGCACCCTCCAAGTTATGGCGCATGGCGATAACATCTGCGTAACAGCTCAACATTCGCACCGTATCAGCAATAGTTTCTCCTTTTACCGCAGAACTGTTACCTGCGTTAGCAACGCTTAAAACCTTTCCGCCCAATTCGCACATGGCTGCTTCAAAGCTGAGGCGTGTTCTGGTTGAGGGTTCATAAAACATGGTAGCGAGTTTTTTGCCCTCGCATTTGTGAGCATATTTATCGGGGTTTTCGATTATATCCTCGGCGCAGGAGATAAGATCCTTTAATTCATCTGTGGAAAGCTGTAAAACATTGATAAGCCCGTTCATTATTTTACCTCAATCCAGCTCTCATCCGAGGGGTTGTTTCTGAAAGAAATAAGTCTTTGTTTGTCATCAGGCTGAATGTAACCCTCTTGTGCTGCAATATCAACAATGCAGTCAAAATCCGTAAGGCTTACATTTTTTACATTGGCTTCGCTGAGTTTGTCGATGGATTTTTGCATATTATATGTAAATATGCTGACGATTCCGAGAACCTCTGCACCTGCTTCTCTGAGCGCATTAACTACTTCGATAACGCTGCCGCCCGTTGAAATAAGATCTTCTACAACAACGGCTTTCTGCCCTGCTTCGAGTTTACCCTCTATTTGGTTTTGTCTGCCGTGGTCCTTTGCTCCCGAACGAACATATCCCATTGGCAGTCCCAAAAGATGAGCCGATATTGCGGCATGAGCTATACCTGCTGTGGATGTGCCCATAAGGATTTCAGCTTCGGGGTACTCTCTTTTGATTGTTTCGGCAATGCCCGATTCTATTTTATTTCTGGTTTCGGGAGCGCTGAGGGTCAATCTGTTGTCACAATATATCGGACTTTTGATTCCGCTTGCCCATGTGAAAGGTTCATCGGGTCTTAAAAATACAGCCTTTATTTTAAGCAATTCTTTTGCAATCTCTTCTCTCATTTTCATAACCTCTTTATTATTTATTTTATTTATTAACCTACAAATTCGTCCAAACATCTTTGGTAAGCGCCTATCGGGTCTGTTGCCTGAGTTATCGGGCGACCAACCACAATATAATCACATCCCTCTTCTTTTGCCTTTGCAGGTGTCATTATTCTGCTTTGGTCATCTGAGGCACTATCTGCAAATCTGATACCGGGTGTTACGGTAAGGAAGTTTTTGCATCTTTCATGCACTGCCTTTGCCTCATGAGGCGAACATACCACACCGTCAAGACCGCATTCGCAAGCATTTTGTGCGTAACTTAAAACAGTTTCGGGCAAGCTTTGCGATATCAGAAGTTCCTTTTGCATGGTTTCTTCGTCTGTGGAAGTAAGCTGAGTTACCGCAAGCAGTATCGGGCGAGTGCCGTCCTCACGAGTAAGTCCCTCAAGTGCCGCTTTCATCATATTGCTCGTTCCAGCAGCATGCAGATTAACCATATCAACATCCATTTTCGATAAAACTGCCATAGCTTTTTTAACTGTGTTTGGAATATCATGCAGTTTTAAGTCGAGAAACACTTTATGTCCTCTTTTTTTGAGTTCATAAACGGCTCTCGGACCTTCAGCATAATAAAGTTCCATACCTATTTTCACAAAGGGCTTTCTTCCCTCGAATTTATCCAAAAACTCGATTGTTTTATCGAGATTTTCAAAATCACAAGCCACAATTACATCTTTTCCCATTCTAATGAGCTCCTCCGATAATTTCTTTTAAATCCGATATGTGGTATTTTTCCATGACCAATGGCAATTCGTCTATTATTTGACTGCAAATGTAAGGCTCTGTCAAATTGGCAGCACCAATCTGCACTGCCGTAGCACCCGCAAGCATCATTTCCAAAACATCTTCAGCGCTTGCAAGCCCTCCCATACCTACGATGGGAATTTTTACATTTTCGTAAACTTGATAAACCATTCTGAGTGCCACGGGTTTTATGGCTCGCCCTGAAAATCCACCCATTTTGTTGGCAATAACCGGCTTTTTCGTTTTAAGGTCTATTCTCATTCCCAAAAGGGTGTTTATCATGCTTATGCCGTCTGCACCTGCGTCCTCACAGGCTTTTGCTATCGATACGATATCTGTAACATTGGGAGTGAGTTTTATGAGTATCGGTTTTTTACTCACTTCCTTTACGGCTTTGGTTACTTCGTATGCAGATTTCGGATCTGTTCCGAAGCTCATTCCGCCTCCGTGTACATTGGGGCAGCTTATGTTTACTTCGTACCAGCCTATGCACTCCTCCGAGTTGAGTTTTTCTGCAAGGCTCACATATTCTTCTATTGCAAAACCGCTTATGTTAGCCATTACTTTCTTGTGGAAACACTCCCTCATTTTAGGAAGTTCTTCACTTATTACTTTATCGATTCCGGGGTTTTGAAGTCCTACGGCATTTATCATTCCCTCGGGGCATTCGGCAATTCTCGGAGTTGGATTTCCGAAACGAGGCTCTACAGTAGTGCCTTTAAATGAAAATGTGCCTAATTTGTTTATATCGTAAAGTTCGGCGAATTCATATCCGTAATTGAATGTTCCGCTTGCCGGAATGACGGGATTATCCAAGGTAATTCCGCACAAATCAACCTTTGTATTTACCATATTATCTCCTCTCTCTCCATTACGGGGCCGTCTTTGCAAATGCGCTTATTTCCGTATTTGGTTTTGCAACTGCAACCCATACATGCGCCGAATCCGCAGCCCATTCTTTCTTCAAAGCTGTATTGTCCGCTTGTCAGCGCCACTTTTTCGATTGCTTCAAACATCGGCATAGGACCGCAAGTGTAGAAATACGAATAAGTAATATCTTTCATCACATCGGTTACAAATCCTTTTGTGCCGTAGCTTCCGTCAACGGTGGCAATATAAACCTCGGCACCCAAGGCTTTAAACTCTTCTTCGTAAAAAATTTCGCTTTTTTCGTTGAATCCGAGTATAACTTTTACTTTCTTGCCTTCGTTTATCAACACTTTGCACAGGTTATACAATGGCGGCACACCTACCCCACCGCCTATCAAAAGGGGTGTATCTCCCGACTTTGAGGTGTCATAGCCGTTACCCAGCCCTGTTAAAATGTCAAGTTCTGTTCCAATCGGCATATTCGCCATTATTTCCGTGCCTTCGCCCACTATTTTGTAGATTAATGTCATTTCATCTTCGGAATAATCACAAACCGAAATCGGGCGGCGCAGGAAAAGACCGTCAATTTTTATGTTTACAAACTGCCCCGGCCTTACCAAGTCGGACACATCACCTGTCAAAACCATTTTCATGATGTCTTTGGCAATGGGCATATTTTCTTTTATTTCAAAAATACCTTGTTTCATTCTATCTCCTTATGCATCTATTGTGGATATGCAAAGTGTTATTTCTTCCAATACATCTAAGAGAACCCTTACCGTATCAAGAGATGTAAACATATTGATATTGTTCTCGGTAGCTTCTTTTCTGATTATCGAACCGTCGCTCATTTGAGATGCGGAATTTATATCCCTTGTGTTAATAACATATGCGATGTAGCCTTGACGGATTGCGTTTGAAATTTCATCGCTTCCCTCGCTTATCTTTTTAAGCACATGGGTTCTTATACCGTTTTCCTTAAGGAATTTTGCAGTTCCTTCAGTGGCTTCTATGTTAAATCCGAGATTGTAAAATCTTCTTATCAATTCCAAAGCTTCGTTTTTATCTTTGTCGGATATGGTGGCAAATACAGTTCCGTAGGTTTGAAGTTTCATTCCCGAAGCCTGAAGCGCTTTGTAGAGAGCTCTGTTTAATTTGTCGTCATAACCTATTGCTTCGCCAGTTGATTTCATTTCGGGAGAGAGGTACGCATCAAGTCCTCTGATTTTGTTAAATGAGAATACTGGGACTTTGACATACCATCTTTGTTTTTCGTTCGGATATAAGCAGAATATTCCCTGCTCTTTCAACGATGTGCCGATTATTACTTCAGTTGCTATATCCGCAAGGCTGTAACCTGTGGATTTTGACAAAAACGGTACTGTTCTGGAAGAACGGGGGTTTACTTCGATAATATACACATCATCATTTTCGTCAACGATGAACTGTATATTGTAAAGCCCTTTGATTCCTATGCCAAGTCCTAATTTTTTGGCATATTTTAAGATTGTTCCCTTTACTTTGTCCGATATGGAGAATGTGGGATATACGCTTATTGAGTCGCCGCTGTGAATACCGGTTCTCTCAACAAGCTCCATAATTCCCGGAACGAATACATCGACTCCGTCACATATGGCATCGACTTCCACTTCTTTACCCTGTATATATTTATCAACCAAAACAGGTTTGTCCTCATCTATTTCAACGGCTGTTTTGAGGTAATGCTTAAGTTGTTCGGCATTTCCGACAATCTGCATTGCCCTGCCGCCCAAAACAAAGCTGGGTCTTACCAATACGGGGTATCCGATTTCCTCGGCAGTTTTAAGACCATCCTCAATATTTGTTACTGCCCTTCCTTTCGGCTGAGGAATTCCCAATTCAATGAGAAGTTTTTCGAATCTGTCACGGTTTTCGGCTCTGTCAATAGCTTCGCAGTCAGTGCCGATTATCTTGACTCCCCTTTGCATAAGCGGTTCGGCAAGGTTGATGGCTGTCTGACCTCCCAATGATGCAATAACGCCCTCAGGTTTTTCGAAGTCAATAATGTTCATAACATCTTCCACGCTGAGAGGCTCGAAATAAAGTTTATCGGCTGTGGTGTAGTCGGTGGAAACAGTTTCGGGGTTGTTGTTGATAATGATTGATTCATATCCTGCCTTTTTAAGGGTGGTTACTGCGTGTACTGTCGAATAATCGAACTCAACACCCTGCCCTATTCTTATAGGCCCTGCACCGAGAACTATTATCTTTTTCTTATCGGTAAGCACCGATTTGTTTTCGTCGGTATATGAAGAATAGAAATATGGAATATACGCTCCTGTGTGAAGTGTGTCAACCATCTTATATACAGGCATGATACCGTTTTGCTTTCTTAAGTTATACACATCGACTTCTTTCATATTCCAAAGAATTGATATGTATTTATCGCCAAAGCCCATCTTCTTTGCTGAACGAAGGACTTCGAGGCTGCCGATATTTTCTTTTAATTCGTTTTCTTTTTTGACAATTTTCTCCAAAGCTTCAAGGAAGAATGATGTTATCATGGTTATCTCATGAAGTTTTTCGACTTTAATTCCTCGTCTGATAAGCTCCGTTATGGCAAAGATGTTGTCATCTCTGAATTCGGAGATATATTCAAGAAGCTTTTCGGTTTCGTAATTGTCAAATTTGGCAAGATGCAAATGACATACACCTATTTCAAGGGAACGAACCGATTTGAGCATACATTCTTCGAGATTCGAGCCTATTCCCATGACTTCACCGGTTGCTTTCATTTGAGTACCTAAGAGGTTGGAAGCAGAAGCGAATTTATCAAACGGGAATCTCGGGAATTTCGCTATTACATAATCAAGCTTGGGTTCTACTGCGGCATTGGCATTTGCAATTTCTATTTCTTCCAATGTCATACCCACTGCTATCTTGGCTGTTACTCTGGCAATGGGGTAACCGCTTGCTTTTGATGCCAAAGCGGACGAACGTGAAACTCTGGGGTTAACCTCAATAAGATAGTATTCGCTCGTATTCGGGTTAAGTGCAAATTGTACATTGCAGCCTCCCTCTATTTCAAGCTTGCGGATAATTTTGATAGCACTGTCGTTGAGCATTTTTTCGTCATGCTCGCTGAGTGTCATGATAGGTGCAACTACTATGGAATCGCCTGTATGCACTCCCACAGGATCTACATTTTCCATACCGCATATGGTAATTGCATGGTCGGTAGAATCCCTCATTACCTCAAATTCAATTTCTTTATATCCTTTTACACTTTTTTCTATCAATACCTGATGTACGGGAGAAAGCTTGAATGCATTAAGAGCAATACTCTCCAGCTCTTTTTCATCGTTGGCAAAGCCTCCGCCTGTGCCGCCCAAAGTAAAAGCAGGACGCAAAACAACAGGATAACCTATTTTTTCTGCGGCAAGTTTTGCTTCGTCTATATTATAAGTAATCTCGGAGGGAATAGTCGGTTCGCCTATTTCAGCGCAAAGCTCTTTGAAAAGTTCTCTGTCCTCGGCGCACTCTATACTCTTACTGCTTGTACCCAAAAGCTGGACATGACACTCTGCCAATATGCCCTTTTTCTCAAGCTGCATAGCCAAGTTAAGCCCTGTCTGACCGCCGATTCCCGGAACTATGGCATCGGGGCGCTCGTAACGAAGTATTTTTGCCACATATTCCAATGTGAGCGGCTCCATATATACCTTATCGGCAATGGATGTATCCGTCATGATGGTAGCAGGGTTTGAGTTTACCAAAACCACTTCGTAACCCTCTTCTTTAAGAGCCAGGCAAGCCTGTGTACCTGCGTAGTCAAATTCGGCAGCTTGACCTATAACTATAGGACCCGAACCGATAATAAGAATTTTTTTGATATCTTTTCTTTTGGTCATTTTATTCCTCCTGATTTAGTCTAATTCATAAACGGTTTTTCCGCTTAGTATCGTCTTAACGCATTTAGCGCATACTTTCATTCCCTCAAATGGGGTTGAATGCCCCATTGATTTAAACATACTTGGGTCAATGGTGTATTCTTCGTTTATCTTCCATATGCTGTAATCATCACTCATCTTAATACCGAAACGCTCTCTCGGCGCTATTGCCATAAGTTCAATCAGCCTATCAAGCGAAATTATTCCGGATTTTACAAAATATGTATACATTACGGCAAATGATGTTTCAAGCCCCACAACCCCCATGGCACTTCCGGCTAAGCCTTTTGACTTTTCTTCGGCTGTGTGGGGTGCATGGTCGGTGGCTATCATATCTATTGTGCCGTCTTTTATACCTTCGATTAAGGCAAGGCGGTCCTCTTCGCTTCTCAAAGGCGGGTTCATTTTAAAATTACCCTGTTCTTTGAGGTCGTTTTCGCTAAGCAACAAGTAGTGAGGTGCGGTTTCGCAGCTTATATCCACTCCTCTTTTTTTTGCTTCTCTGATTAGCTCTACGCTCTCTTTTGTGGATATATGGCAAACATGGTACTTACAGCCGGTCTGCTCGGCAAGGGCAATATCCCTTGCTATCTGAGCGTATTCGCTTTCGCTTGAAATGCCTTTGTGGTTATGAGTATGTGCATATTTTCCGTCATGGATATATCCGCTGTTTACCAAAGCCATATCTTCGCAATGGGCGGCAATTATCATATTTTGCTTATGTGCGTTTTCCATGGCGCTTTTCATAAGCAGTTCGCTTTGTATGCCGCTGCCGTCATCGGAATAAGCACATACTGAGCTGTTTAATTTTTCTTCGCAGAGCAGCTTTGATAAGTTCTTACCCAGCCTTTGCTCGGTTATAGTAGCGTATGGATGCACGTGAATTACCGAATCGGTATTTATAATATCGCAAATTATCTTTAATGTTTCTTCGCTATCCGGAGCAGGATTAACATTCGGCATTGCGCAAACATCGGTAAACCCTCCTGCCGCCGCTGATTGTGTGCCTGTTTTTATCGTTTCTTTATAAGAAAAACCGGGCTCTCTCAAATGCACATGTACATCCGCAAAACCCGGTAGTATTAAATAATCGGTACTTAAATAAGCATCCAAAGATACATTCTTTGGGCTGTGATCGTTTTTAAGTTTTTCGATTCTGTCGTTTGATTCTTTCGAAAGCGTATAGTTCATCATTGCTCCTTTCTGCATGCTTTAATTAAAAAAAGCTTGCAACTCGCAAGACAATATACAAAGACGAATGCATATTGAATGCAACCATCAAAATATTCCATCTTGCCGATCTCTCTGTATCGTTTTAAAGATTTTATTGTGCTTATTCTACCACATTTATTTCAGTGTGTCAATAAGACCGTACACCATGTGTCGAATTTTGCAAAACATAATGCTGCCGAATGTATCACTCCGCTCAGATGACTTCGCGGCACACCTTAGTTTCCGCCTGCCGCTGCTTCCTTCCGGACCTGACGGGGTTTACGGATTAAGATTGCACGAGATCCAAACATCAACGCTAAACTTTCGGTGCGTATTAAGTGAAGAAAACCCTCTGCATGGGATTCGGTCCTACTATGGCGGATTGTAGGTTACAAGGCACCGCCGGCTCCCCACTTAGTACGGTCAATTACTTATTATATGCAATTTTTATGCTAAAGTCAAACGAATCAGAGAAAAAGTTACGATGAAACCTCCTTTCCTAAGAGCGAAGCAAAATGAACTTTCCTGAAAAGAAAAACCGGATTTTGTAAAACATATTTTCTTTTTTTGAGTAAAGTTCAAATAATATTATTAACTGCTTATAATAAAACTCGAATCTGAACTTATTTTGGTATATAGCGTAAAAAAATGTTATATTTTTTCATACCATATTGCAAAGAGCGTCAATACAATATATAATAACATATGAACAAATGCTCATATGTTTTATAATCGGAGGGAGTTATGGAATATAAAGATATAGAAACCTGTAGCGAATGTGTTATACATAAGGAAAATGTAAAACGAGTCCTCAGCGATATGCCCGAAGAAGAACAGCTCTACGATTTGGCAGACTTTTTCAAAACTTTCGCAGATACCACAAGAATCCGCATATTGTATGTTCTTATGAAATCGGAAATGTGCGTTTGCGATATTGCGGAAACTCTCAATATGTCGCAATCGGCAGTTTCTCACCAGCTTCGCATACTCAAACAAGCTAAGCTTATAAAGTATATAAGGGACGGAAAAAGCATAATATACTCACTGGACGATGACCATGTGCAAACGGTTATCGTGCAGGCACTTAATCATATAAACGAATAAGGAGAAATAATAAATGAAACAAACTTTTAAAATGATAGATCTGGACTGCGCAAACTGCGCCGCAAAAATAGAGGATGCAATAAATAAAATCGAAGGAGTCAACGAAGCAACCGTAAGCTTTTTAACCCAAAAGCTCACCCTCGATTGTCAGGACGAAAAATTCGAAGAAATCAAAAAAGAAATCATCAAAAAAATAAAGAAAGTTGAACCCGATTGCACTGTAGAGTTCTGATTATACCACTATGACTAAAAAACAGAAAAAACAGCTCACCTCAATAGCAATTTCGGCAATTATTCTTATACTATGTAAGGTTTTGCCGATAAATGATACAATAAAGCTTATCTTATATATAGTTTCATATCTTACGGTAGGTTACAAAGTAATAATATCGGCTGCAAAGAATGTACTCAACTTAAGCCTGCTCGATGAAAACTTTCTTATGGCTATAGCCTCGATAGGTGCGTTTTGCATCGGTGAATATGCCGAAGCAACTGCGGTAATGCTCTTTTTTGAAATAGGAGAGTTATTCGAAAGTTATGCTGTAGGTAAATCACGTGGAAATATTGCCGAACTTATGGATATGAAGCCCGACTATGCCAATATAAAGCATAATGATGCCATAATAAAAGTTTCTCCCGAAGAAGTAAAACCAGATGATGTCATCATTATTCTTCCCGGAGAGAGAGTACCGCTTGACGGGGTTATAATAAGCGGTTCATCTTCTTTGGATACATCCGCATTAACGGGAGAATCAATACCGAGAAATGCATCACTAGGCGATGAAGTAATAAGCGGCTGCATAAATTTGGAAGCAATGATAGAATTAAAAGTAACCAAGCCGTTTTCAGAATCCACCGTAATGAGAATACTTGAACTTGTGGAAAATTCGGCATCACAAAAAGCAAAAACGGAACGATTCATCACCAAATTCGCAAAGTATTACACCCCCATAGTCGTTGGGTGTGCCGTAGCTCTTTGCGTAATTCCCCCTGTATTATTTTCACTGCCCTTTGCCGATTGGCTTAGAAGAGCGCTTATGTTTTTGGTAGTGTCCTGCCCTTGTGCGCTTGTGGTATCAGTCCCGCTTTCGTTCTTCGGAGGAATAGGCGCTGCTTCCAAAATGGGGATTCTCATAAAAGGCTCAAAC
>CAZXWI010000019.1:12500-20881 GCA_964644555.1 uncultured Lachnospiraceae bacterium
ATATCGAAGTCCTCTCAAAGGTGGATACGATAGTTACAGATAAAACAGGCACACTCACAAAAGGCGTGTTCAAAGTAACCGAGATACATTCAGAAAATCTTACCGAAACTCAACTTCTTAAACTCGCCTCCGCTGCCGAAAGCCGTTCTAACCACCCTATTGCCCGTTCTTTATGCGAAGCTTGCCCCGAATCGGACAATAAAATTAAAATTTCATCGTTGGAAGAGATTGCAGGCAAAGGTGTTAAGGCTATAATAGATAATAAGGAAGTTCTTGTCGGAAACGGTGCGCTCATGGAGCAATTTAATATCAAATACAATCCCATAAGCAAAACAGGCACTGTGGTTTATATTGCGACCGACGGAATTTATCAAGGTTACATACTAATATCGGACGAATTAAAGCCCAATACCAAACAAGGCATAGATGCCCTTAAGAAAAACGGTATCCGAAATATTGTTATGCTCACAGGCGACAATAAACAAAGTGCGGAAGATATTGCCGAAAAGCTCGGCATTACAACATTCTTTTATAATCTTCTTCCCGAGGATAAAGTGCGTAAAACTCAGCAGATTATAAAAGAGCAAGTAAACGGCTCCAAAACAGCCTTTGTGGGAGATGGCATAAACGATGCACCTGTTCTTGCGGTTTCGGATATCGGTATTGCTATGGGCGCATTCGGTTCGGATGCCGCTATAGAAGCCGCTGATGTGGTTTTGATGAACGACGACATAACCGACATTTCAAAAGCCTATAAAATAGCAAGGAAAACACTTACCATATCAAAGCAAAACATAATTTTCGCTCTTTCGGTAAAGTTCATTCTTCTTATTATGTCGGCCTTCGGTTACGGCAACATGTGGCTTGCGGTATTTGCGGATGTGGGAGTGCTTATTTTGGCAATCCTAAATTCAATGCGTACCTTGATAACTTCCGATATCAAATAATTAATGCATATTTTCAATAAATATTCAGGAGGTTTTAAATATGCTTAAACTTGAAAACGTCGGCTGGACAACAGAGGACGGAATCGAAGTATTAAAGGGAATTAATATCGAAATTCCTAACGGAAAAGTAGTGGTAATAACAGGCCCCAACGGAGGAGGCAAGACCACTCTGGCAAAAATAATCGCAGGGATATACAAACCCACATCAGGTAAAATATATCTTGACGGAGAGGATATAACAGATCTTGATATAACCCAAAGAGCCAATAAGGGCATAAGCTACGCTTTTCAGCAGCCGGTAAGATTCAAGGGAATCACCGTATATGATCTTATCGAAATGTCATCTAAAGATAAAATGTCAAGACCCGATATGTGCGAAGTTTTGGTTAAAGTCGGACTTTGCGCCACGGATTACATCGACCGTGAAATAGATTCCACCCTCTCCGGAGGCGAAATAAAACGAATTGAGATAGCTTCCGTAATTTCCCGCCACGACAGACTCACCGTTTTCGATGAGCCGGAAGCAGGAATAGACCTTTGGAGCTTCTCGAATCTTATCGATGTATTTAAGGAAATGCAGAAAAATTTAAACGGCTCGTTGGTAATAATTTCGCACCAAGAGCGAATAATAGACATTGCCGATGATATAGTGGTAATCTCATCGGGCGAAGTTTCTCAAATGGGTCCGAAAGACGAAGTATTCGCTTCCCTCAAAGAAGCAAAACCCTGCCACAAAAACTGCGTAATGCCTAAGGAGGGTGTGTTCAGTGAATAATATTACACAGGAATTGTTAAAAGAAATTACAGACTACGATGGCACAGAGTTCAAAGGAGCTTACTCCATTCGTGAGGACGGAGGCTGTGTGGCAGTCAAATCAACGGAAAATATCACAATCGAACCGAAATCGGACAAGCCAGGAATCAATATTACCATCAAGCCGAACACCGTAGGCGAAACGGCATATATCCCCGCATGCGTTACCAAAGCGGGAATTGATGATTTGGTATATAACGATTTCTACATTGGAGAAAACTGTGATGTAACTATCGTTGCAGGGTGCGGAGTACACGCCATAACAGAAGATGAAGAAGCCCGCCACAACGGTATCCACCGTTTCTTCATTTCAAAGGGTGCAAAGGTAAAATATGTGGAAAAACATATCGGAACAGGGGCTTCCAGAGCCAACCGTGCAATCGACCCGGTTACCGATGCATACTTAAAAGAGGATTCTTACCTTGAAATGGATACCACCCAGATAAAGGGCGTTGAAAGAACGACCCGAAAAACATCCGCCACGCTTGATGCGGGAGCAAAACTCGTTATCAGAGAGAAATTAATGACCGACGATAACGATGTTGCCTACACCGATTTTGTGGTTACATTAAACGGAGAGAACTCAGGTGCCGATGTAGTATCTCGCTCGGTTGCAAAGGGCAATTCACTTCAGTCTTTCCGTTCCAAAATAATAGGCAACACCGTCTGCACAGGACATTCCGAATGCGATGGCATAATTGCCCAAAACGGCAGAGTATTGGCATCTCCCGAACTCGAAGCAAACAGTGCCGATGCATCGCTTATTCACGAAGCGGCAATCGGTAAAATTGCAGGAGAGCAAATAATCAAGCTTCAAACTCTCGGACTTACCGAAGAAGAAGCGGAGGCCAAGATCATAGAAGGCTTCCTCAAATAGAAAGGATTTTATGAAACAGGAAGTATATTTAATAGAGGGCATGCACTGCGCTGCATGTTCTTCTTCTATAGAAAGAGTAACAAGAAAACTCAACGGTGTAGTTCAAAGCGATGTTAATCTCGCCACAAACAAAATGACAATAGTTTATGACGAAACCATTTTAAGCCCCGAAACCATAATATCAAAAGTGCAAAAGGCAGGTTTCGGAGCAGAATTATTCGTAAAAAACAAACCGAAAGAAAATAAAAGCGAAATATCAAAAGAAGAAGAGGAAGAAAAAACTCGCAAGCTAAACCTTATAGGTGCGGTAATTTGTTCGGCTCTTTTAATGTATGTTTCCATGGGGCAGATGATATTCAAAACTCAAATAGTCCCCGATATAATAAATTTAAATACAAACCCCTATAACTATGCACTGACCCAGATTCTCTTGTGCATACCGGTGTTATACTTCGGCAGAATGTTCTTTACGGGAGGATTCAAGTCGTTATTTCACCTGAATCCGAATATGGACACATTGGTTGCCATAGGAAGCAGCGCATCATTTATTTATTCGCTGGTTATGACCTACACCATCCCCTCAAACCCTCATGCTGTGCATGATTTATATTTCGAAGGGGCGGCAATGGTCGTTACTTTCGTTATGTTCGGTAAATATTTGGAAAGCAAAAACAAGCTCAAAACCAAAAGTGCCATAACCAAGCTTATGGATCTTAATTCCGACACAGCCACGATACTCAAAAACGGCGTTATGATAAATGTAGCTATCGATGAAGTAAACATTGACGATATAATCGTCATAAAGGCAGGAGAAAAAGTCCCTCTTGACGGAATCATCGTAAGCGGCGAATCGGGACTTGACGAATCCATGTTAACGGGAGAAAGCTTGCCTGTCGATAAAACCGTCGGAGATGAAGTAGTCGGAGGCAGCCTTAACCAAAACGGTCTTTTGCATGTTAGAGTTACTCGCATAGGCGAGGACACCACCCTATCGCAAATAATCAAATTCGTGGAAGATGCTCAGGGCAAGAAAGCACCGATAGCAAAAATAGCCGATAAGGTAGCAGGAGTGTTCGTGCCTGTGGTAATGGCCATTGCGGTGATTGCCGCAGTGGCATGGGCAATTTCTGGAAAAGAATTGTCATTCGTTTTGAGAGTATTCACTTCTGTTTTGGTAATCGCCTGCCCATGTGCATTGGGTTTGGCTACCCCCACTGCCATAATCGTGGGAACAGGGCTGGGAGCATCAAACGGAATCCTTATAAGAAACGGCGAAACCTTGGAAATAACCCACAAAACAAGCGTTGTAGTTCTGGATAAAACAGGCACTGTTACCGAGGGCAAACCAACCGTGGTAAACATGGCATCAAAAGATAATACCGAACTTATCAAGCTTGCCGCATCGGTAGAATACGGTTCCGAACACCCCCTTGCAAAAGCCATTACTCAAAAAGCCGAGGAAATGGGAATTAGCGAATTATACACAATTACCGAATTCGAAAATATGTCGGGCAAAGGAGTCAAAGCAAAACTTGCCGATAATGATACGCTTTACGCAATCAACAGACGAATGATTGACGAAATGAACATTCAAACCGAAACAGAGTCCGAATCCGAAGAAAAATTTCTAAGCGAGGGCAACACCTTGGTTTATATTGTCAAAAATGACGAACTTTTCGGCGTTATCGGCATATCCGACAGCTTAAAGCCCACCAGCAAAGCAGCTATAGCCGAAATAAAGAAAATGGGAATCAAAACCGTATTACTCACCGGAGATAACAAAAAAGCAGCTGAGCATATTGCCGAAATCATAGGAGTTGACGAATGCATTGCCGAAGTTCTTCCAGAAGATAAGGCAAATATAATAAAGGAACTGCAAGAATGCGAAAATAGTGTAATGATGGTAGGCGACGGTATAAACGATGCCGTGGCTCTTACAGCCGCCGATATAGGCTGCGCCATAGGAAGCGGCAGTGATATAGCCATAGAAAGCGCCGATATAGTGCTTATGAAAAACGATCTTAAAGATGTGCTCAAGGCATTGAAGCTTTCAAAATACACCATCACCACCATAAAACAAAACCTTTTCTGGGCATTTTGCTATAACTCCATCGGCATCCCCATTGCGGCAGGACTGCTTTATATAATAAACGGCACATTGCTCAACCCCATGTTTGCCGCATTTGCAATGTCGCTGAGTTCCGTATGCGTTGTTTCCAATGCATTGAGATTAAGGTTTAAAAAACTTTAATATAATTTATTCCGAAATTCAATAAGCACTCTCTTTCAGATTGAGAGTGCTTATTTTTATGATTTTACATTAAGTTGCATAAATACACCATACCTATATAAAAATATCTATGTATAAATCTTGAAAATGTGTGAAATGCGGCTTTTTAAATTCTTGATTTCGTGCATTTCCTCACACAACCTTTTTTACTACATTCCCCCACCCCAAATCAATTTTGTGCAAATTCAAATAAGTATCCCTTTGTAAAAAACAATATGTTATAATGATAATATTATCGGTTATTGTGCTGAATTAACAATATGCACAATACGGATACCAAGGAGAAAATTATGTTAGATGTAATCACCTCAAACAGGGCTAAAGAGATTCTGAGTGAACATTTCTCGGATAAATTTCAAAATAAAGTTACAGAGCTTAAACTTAACGATGCTATAGGATTTGTATTGGCAGAGGATATTTTATCCAAAGAAAATCTGCCCAATTTCAACCGCTCCACCGTTGATGGATATGCCGTACTTTCATCGGACACATTCGGTTGCAGTGAAAGCTTGCCTGCTATGCTTAAATTTGCCGGAAGCGTTAATATGGGAGAGCATACCTCATTATACGTTGAAAAAGGCACTTGCGTTTATGTGCCTACGGGGGGCGAAGTGCCAAATGGTGCCGATAGCGTGGTAATGCTTGAATATGTAGAAAACTACAACGACGGCTTGCGCTATATTGAAAAACCGTCCGCACCGGCTCAAAATATGATATTTAAGTGCGATGAAGCCTCCATAGGAGATGTTATGATAAAGAAGAATACCGAAATTACCCCGAAAATAATCGGAGTAATGGCATCCCTCGGCTATGACAAGGTAAAAGTATACAAAAAGCCCGTAATAGGCATAATCTCAACAGGAGATGAACTTATAAACATAAGCGACAATCCCGATATAGGTCAAATAAGAGATGTAAATTCATATACACTACATAGCCTTATAACCAAATGCGGCGCAGAAGCTAAAATGTACGGAATCGTGAAAGATGAGTACGAAACATTAAAAGAAAAGGTTGAATATGCCCTAAACGAATGCGATATGCTCCTGATTTCGGGAGGCAGTTCGGTCGGCGAAAAAGACTCCACTGCCAAAATACTCTCGGAAGTATCAAAACAGGATCTTCTCTTTCACGGAATAGCCGTAAAACCGGGCAAACCGACTATTTGCGCCGACTTTAACGGCAAAGCTCTGTTCGGGCTTCCGGGGCATCCGCTGGCTGCGTTTTTCATCTTCTTGGTTTTTGTTGAGCCTATAATAAAAAATATGCTCAAAAAAGAAGATCTGCATACCAAAGCTACAGCCACTCTTACCGCCACAATCCCCTCCAACCATGGCAGAGAAGAAATAATGCCGATTAAACTGGATAACGGATATGCAACTCCTGTATACAATAAATCGGGGCTTATAAGCGTTTTAACAAATGCAGACGGTTATATAATTATTCCACGAGACTGCGAGGGACTTCTTAAAGACCAAAATGTTGATGTAATACTTTTTTAAATTACGAAAGGAAAGATTAATATGAAATACGAATATCTAACCAATGTGCCGCTTGATAAAGCAATAGACGATTATCTCAAAGTGCTTACCGAAAACGGACTTGCCCCCCAAAAGGAAACCATTGATGTTACCGATTCGCTGGGAAGAATAACTTTCGATGCATTGTATGCCAAAATATCATCTCCCCACTACAATGCAAGTGCCATGGACGGTATTGCTCTCATGGCTAAGGACACCTTTAATGCAACGGAAACCACTCCGGTTGTTCTTACTCCCGACAAATACACCGTGGTCGATACGGGAGATCCGCTGCCTGAGGGGTGCGACTGCGTGGTAATGGTGGAAGATGTTATATATGAAGGAGATAATGCCAAATTGATAAGCTCCGCCACCCCATGGCAGAATGTGCGCCAAATAGGCGAAGATATCTGCTCGGGAGATATGTTACTTCCTGCTTACACTCAAATAACACCCTACTCCATAGGTGCAATGCTCGCTTCGGGCATACTCAAAGTCGATGTTATCAAAAAACCGGTAATAGGCATAATTCCGACAGGAGATGAAATAATTCTCCCCTGCGACAACCCCGCCCCCGGTGACATAATTGAGTTTAACTCGTCCATATTTTCCGCAATGCTGACTCAATGGGGCTGCACACCTAAAGTATACCCAATTGTAAAAGATAAAAAGGATCTTTTGGAAGAAGCACTCACCAAAGCCCTTTCCGAATGTGATATGGTAATTATAAACGCAGGCTCATCTGCAGGACGAGATGACTACACAAGCACCGTTATATCTAATGTAGGCAATGTGTTGTATCACGGCATTGCCATAAAGCCCGGCAAACCCACCATTTTGGGATATGCAAAAGATAAGCCGATAATGGGCGTACCCGGTTACCCCGTTTCAGGCATAATCGTACTGATTACATTACTCAAACCGGTTATCGAATATGTTCTCAAAATCAAACTCGATAGAAACGAAATTGCAGATGCAACCCTTGCAAAGAGAATCAATACTTCTCTTAAATACGAAGAATTCGTCAGAGTACAGCTTGGCAAAACCAATGATTCACTCACGGCAGTTGCCCTCAACAGAGGCGCAGGCGTTGTTACATCATTCGTTAAGGCGGATGGGCTTATAAGCATAGCTCAAAACTCCGAGGGAATTGAAGCAGGGGAAACAGTAAAGGTAGAACTGCTCAAAAATCCACATGATATAGACAACACCATAGTTGTAATCGGCAGCCACGATCCACTTATTGATGAAATATCGAACTTCTTAAGAAAGAAAGGTTCTCAAAGTTTTGTATCATCATCACATGTGGGAAGTATGGGCGGAATAATGGCTATAAAAAGAGGAGAGGCTCATATAGGGGGCATACACCTACTCGATGAAGAAACCGGCACATACAATGAGCAGTACCTTAAAAAATATTTCCCGGATAATAACGCAGTGCTTATCCATTCAGTATACCGCCAGCAGGGGCTTATGGTAAGCGCAAATAACCCCAAAAATATCAATGAAATAGCTGATATAGCAAAAGAGGGAATATCATATGTTAATAGGCAAAAAGGTTCGGGAACGAGAATTCTTTTGGACTACCTTTTGAAAAAAGAAAATATCGACCCTTCAAGCATATACGGTTACGAACGCGAAGAATTTACGCATACTTCCGTGGCAGCTCAAATAGCAAGCGGCAGCGGCGATTGCGGTATGGGTATATATTCGGCAGCAAAAATTTACGGATTGGACTTCATACCGATATGCAACGAGCAATATGACTTTTTAACCACCAAGGAAAACCTTGAACTTCCGATAGTACAAGAATTTATCGAAGTGTTAAAAAGCCCCGAATTCACCGACCGTATGATAGAAATGGGCGGATACGAACCAAACTGCCCAGGAGAAATAAAATTCATTGATTAATAAGAAGAAATGTATTATAATT
>CAZXWI010000020.1:0-20154 GCA_964644555.1 uncultured Lachnospiraceae bacterium
TGGGAACTGCGATATTAACCGTATTGTATTACACGGGGTATGGACCGTTTTAAAAAGATTGTAAAGCCATATGGTTTTATATATAACTATCAAAGGAGAGAACATTTATGAGTGAAAAAGCACAAAAGCTGAAAGAGGAACGCTCGCAACTGTATAATGATTTTTACAATAATATAGTTCCGAAGCGTATGCCTATCAACGGAAATATTCCTTTAGGCTATTTAGCTCGCTATGCAAAAACAGATTTAAAGGAAGTTCAATACGACTTCAGCCTTTTAAAAGATGCTTGCAACGAACTTGCAGATCTTACTTATTCGGACAGTTGCCCTATGATGGGAGGCGCTGACTGTGCAACATACCACCAGTCATTGGGTTCAACCGTATATCTTATGGGTGCAGATGGATTCTTGCAGCATCCTAATGCAGTAGGCATGTACGAAGAAGATTACGATGCATTTATCGCAGACCCGTTGGCAACAATGGTAGATACTATCGTACCTCGTCTTTACAAAAACCTCGATCCGAAAAATCATTACAACATGATGAAAGCATATACAATAGCTAAAAAAGCAGAAGCTAAAGATATTGCTGCATTCGGTGAAATAATCAATCCGATTAAAGAACGCAAAGGCTACTACCCCGGACCTCCCAGAGGATCAAAAGGACATTCACTTGCTCCTATGGACTTCTTGGCAGACCAGTGCAGAAGTATGTCGGAAATCAGTAAAGACATCAGAAGAAATCCTCAAAAGATCATTGATGCAAGTGATGCAATCTATCCTTTCATCTTTGCACTTCAGACACCGACCAATCCTCATCCAGAAGGAAGCGTAGGCACACCGCTTCACATGCCCACATACATGAGAGAAAAAGACTTTGTTAAACTCTGGCTCCCGTCATACAAAAGAATGATTCAGGAATGGGCTTCAATCGGAGTAAGAACAAGTGCTTTCCTCGAAACAGACTGGACTCGTTACTACGATATCGTAAAAGACGAATTTCCATGCGGCATGATGCTCAGGCTCGAAGAAGTTGACCCACAGACAGCGAAAGATAAATTGGGTGATAAATTCATTATCGGTCAGATGTATCCGCTCAGCATGCTCCGCCACGGCACTAAACAGGAAGTTTTGGACAAGGCAAAAGAAATTTTGGATATCATGCTTCCGGGCTGCGGTTACATGTTCGGATTCGGTACATTCCCGATCGTTCCCGAAGATATTAACCTCGAAAACTACATTGCTCTTATGGAATTCGTAAGAGATTATGCAGTATATGATAATGCCGGTGAAAAATACGGTATGCCTTTAAACAGCGAAGGCTTCAAATTTGATCTTACTAAGTCAAGAGAGCTTAAATCCAAATATGTATTTAACTGGGAGGAATATAAGAAAGAGAATCCTTATACACCCGACCACATGAGAGCAGATCTCGAAAAATACGAAGCTGAAATTATGAATTTCTATCTTAGCTTGTTTGACTAAAGAAGATAAAAAACCAAAAGGAGACTAATCATGGTTCAAATTTTATTGACAATCCTCATGTTGGGATTAATGGTATTTCTTTTAACCAAAAAGATTAATGCCGTAATGTGCATGTTGGGCATCTCAATGATTACATTGCTCATCTACACAGCAGTAACAGGACAGTCGGTTCTCGGTGATGCATCTATCGGAAACAACTTCCTCGATGTATTCGAACTCATTTACACACAGGCTGCAAACGCATTCAAAAAAAATGTTCTTATCGTTATGTGTATCATGGGTTATGTTGCATACATGGACTACCTCAAAGCAGGCAACATGTTCGCTATCGTTTGCTCAAAACCGCTTCTTAAGCTCAACAAACCTTTTATCGCAGTTATATTCGGTGCATTATTTGTTGCTATCCTTAAGATAGTTATTCCTTCAAGCGTAGGTTCTATGGCACTTGCACTCGGTACTGTATATCCTGTTATGAGAAAATGTAAAGTAAGTGTTCCCGCATGCGCAGCAACAATGATGATCGGTGCTGCATTCATTTGGGGACCTGCAGATGCAAATACACTTATGGCTATTTCAGCAGCAGGTATCGAAGCTGACCTTACATACCAGTTCGTAACATATCAGATACCCATGTTTTTCTCATTCTTTGTTCCCGCAATCATCGTTCACTTCTTTACAACAAAATTGTTTGATAAGAAAGAAACAGAAAGCGGCAAAATGGTTGAACAAGAAGATGGCGAAATGCTCAGTGCTGAAGAACTCGGAATTCCGAAATGGTTTGCAATCTTACCGCTTCTTCCGCTTATCTTTGCTATAGTATTCTCGAAGCTCGTTCTCAAATCGGTTAACCTCAGCCTTGTTGCAGCAAGCTTCCTTTCATTGTTTGTTGCTCTTATTCTTCATATCATTGTTAACAAGAAAAATGTTATCGAAGAAATCAACAACACAACAGCATTCTTCAAAGGCACAGGTGATTATGCAGGTAAATCAGGTTGGATAATCGTTGCAGGTGGTATCTACGGTGTAGCTGTTACAGCTATTGGTGGTGCAGATGTATTGGTTAACCTTCTTAACGCAGGCGGAGGAAGCCCGATCGCATTCTTCATTCCTATCATTATTGTAGGTGCAATCATGGGTGCTCTCGTTATGCAGTCCGCTCCTATCACAACATTTGCTCCTATCGTTGCAGCATATTGCGAAACACTTCCGAATGCTGTAACACCGGCACTTTTGCAGTTAATGGCAGAATCTTCGGCTATCGCAGCACAGTTCTACCCTGCATCAAGCGGAATCCTTCTTTTGACATCAACAACCGAAGTACCTATCTTCCAGATATTCAAAAGAGCAGCTGCTCCTATCGTTACAGGTATCGTAACACTCAGCATATTCTCGCTTATTATGTACCTTTAATTTAGGGTAGTAAAGCACTGTAAAACTAAACTTAAATGACTGCATCTTAAGCGAAAATTTTCGCCTAAGGTGCGGTCATTGTTTGCATATAAAAGGAGGTATATTTATATGACGGACTCATTGAAATTATTAAACGAAAGACGAAATCGAGTTGCACTAACGCTCGATAACAAAAGGCGGATAAAATACCGTATGTAATGTGGAGATCAGATTATTTGGTCAACTATTACAACACTCCTATGAGCAAAATAACATCATACGATATGATGTTTGACATATTTAAAAAAGCCCACGAAGAGATGCACATAGATGTATGCGACCCTGCAGCACCTATTAGAATATTTCACCAAGGCAGATTTGATTCCTTGGGAGGTGGCGTGTGCGTGGTAATGCCGGGTGGAGATTATATTCAAATAAACGCAGGAAAGCTCGAAGTAATGAAAGAGGACGAGTATGATTTGTTTTTCAAAGACCCTGTAGGCACACTTACCGATGTGATTTTGCCCAGAAGGCTTGGTATATTGTGTGAAGGAACATGGGAAGAAAAACTAGCCAGATATGCCAAAATGGACGAACTCAAAAAAGAGAGAAAAGCTTTTGAAAAACGCTGCGAAGAAGAAATAGGCATGCTCGGTTCATCATATGGCGCTGTATTAATGCCGGTGGATTATTTGTTTGACTACTTAAGAGATTTCGAAGGGATTATAAGCGATATCAGCCGCTGTCCGAACAAAGTTATAGAATTTGCCGAAATTATTACAGAGTTCCATTTGGACACAATAGCATCTATGCGCCCGATTCCTTATTCCACAACAGGTTCAACGCTGCATTTGCCTGCGTATATCAAACCGAAAGATTTTGAAAAAGTATATTGGCCCTCATTCAGTAAAATAACAAACTTTGCTGCCGAAAGAGGACACAAATTAAGATATATATTCGAAAAAGAATGGAAACATTTATTTGACTTTATTGAAGACTTCCCGAAAAACGCTGTATGCGGTTTCTTTGAAAGAGATGAGGATTTCAGATATTTGGAAAAACGCTTCGGTGATAAATTGATTCTTGCAGGAGGAATCGACACCAATTTATTGGTACACGGCAGCAAAGAGGAAAATATTTCGTCCATTAAGTTGATAATCGATGATTGCTGTGCAACAGGTGGTGTGTTTTTGGCTGCGGATATGCCTATTCTTTACCCGAATGATGCAAATCCCGAAAATTTAAAAGCTGTTATCGATACGATAGCCGACTACGGAAGATTTTAGGAGGATATGAATATGGAAAAAAGCGAAAATAGGAAATTTTTGGAAGCCTTAGCTGCACAAAAAGGAATTACAGACCCCGAACAAGTGGAAAAGTTTATTAAAATGACTGTGTTTGGGTGGGTGTCTATGTAAAATATATGTGGGGATACTATAAGAACCACTTACTTGTGGGGTTTCCCCCACATATATCCGCAAACAGAGTTTGCATAAAAAAGGGTAGGGAACTCCCCACAATAGCCCACATTTCATTGAAAGAGAATATTATGCAAGTACACAACAAAGAATTATTCGAAAATATGAATATAAAAAAGGCTGTTTGGGCATTGGCGCTACCTACTGTGCTTAGTCAGCTGGTCAGCGTGATATACAATATGGCAGACACATTTTTTATAGGCAAACTCAATGATCCGGCGCAAGTCGCTGCGACAACATTGGCTATGCCTGTATTTGCCGTGCTTACCGGAATAGCTAACCTTTTCGGGATAGGCGGAGCAAGCCTTGTGTCGAGGAGCCTCGGTGAAAATGACACCCATAAGGCAAAAAAGTGCGTATCATTTTGCATATTCAGCTGTATCGGGATGGCTCTTTTGTATTCGCTTGTAATGTATTTTTTCAGAAACAGCATAATTTACGCAATAGGAGCGGATAGCTCAACATATATTTACTGCGAAAAGTATATAATCCTAACCATTGTAATAGGTGGTATACCTACGGCATTAGCTTCAACTTTGGCTCATCTTCTTCGTTCCGAAGGGTTTGCAAAGGAGGCCGGGTTTGGTATATCTATGGGCGGAGTACTCAATATTATACTCGACCCGATATTTATATTCACTTTCGGTTTGCAGATAGCAGGTGCGGCAAGCGCAACGGCTTTGTCGAATGTTATCACATTGGTGTATTTTTGCCTTGTAATAAAAAAGAATAAGAAAAAGAGCATAATTTCATTTGATATAAGGAATTATTCGTTTAAGGACAGTGTTCCGAAAGAAATAATTTTGGTTGGATTTCCGGCAACGCTTATGAACATAATGAGCATATTTTCCAACATTATATTACATAGGCTGCTTAGTATATATTCAATCGAAGCAATAGCCGGTATGGGTATAGCAAAAAAGATAGATTTAATAGCATTTGCGGTGGCTAACGGTATATCGCAGGGGGTTCTGCCTCTTGTGGGATACAATTATGCGGCAAGAAATTACAAGAGGATGTCGGAATCCTTAAAGGTAACATTCTTATACAGCTTTGGTATATCTTTGGTAAGCACGGTATTTTTGTTTATATTTTCCGTGCCGATATCGTCCGCATTTATTTCGGATAAACAAACCGTTATGTATGCTCACGAGTTTTTGCGTATAATATGCGCCACATGTCCTTGCGTGTCGGTTACCATGCTCAGCATAACGATATTGCAGGCAACAGGAAAGAAGTTTTGGCCGATGGTTCTTTCGTTTCTTCGTAAGGGTGGAGTCGATATCCCGACAATGCTCATCATGCAAAGTCTTATGGGAATAAACGGCATTGCATGGGCAAGCCCCATTGCGGATGTGGCGGCAATGACAGTTTCTGCGGTGATGTTCGGTTTATTTATGAAAAATATAAATAAAATGCTGAAAGAGGAGGGTGGAAAATATGAGCAATGCGAATAATAAAACGAATAATAATATGAAAAAATCATGGACTGACAGCAAGCTTTGGTGGCTCTTCGGGTGGCTGTTTATTTTCCCTGTGCCGTTAAGTACGATTTTATTGAGAAGTAAGAAAATAAACAGAAAGCTTGCTATAGCAGTATGCGTTGTTGCATGGGTGGTGTATTTGGGGGTATGGATATATGAAGAACTGCTCCAAATTGCATAAAACACCACATGAATTCAGATAAGATAAAATAAAAAACAGGTTAAATGCTGTATTCTGAAAGTATGCAACTTTCAAGATAATCATAAAACCTGTTTTATTTTATTAAGCTACACTATAATCAAATCTTTTGTGAAATCGTTAAGCACTTCGCAGCCGTCCTCGGTTACTAAAACCAAATCTTCGATTCTGACTCCGCATACTCCCGGTACATATATTCCCGGTTCGATGGAGAATGTCATGCCGGGGCGAACGGTTTCGGTGTTTACCATGGATACATCACCCCATTCATGAACCTCTGTGCCTATGGAGTGACCGAGGCGGTGAGTAAAGTATTCGCCGTAACCCATTTCGGTTATGTAGCTTCGTGCGGCATTGTCTATATCGCAAAATCTTGCTCCCGGTTTAACGGCGGCTATACCTCGTTTGTTGGCTTCTTTTACGATTTCATATATTTTCTTTGCTTCGTCGCTTACGCTGCCGATAAATACCGTTCTGGTCATGTCAGAACAATATCCGTTTAAAATACAACCTATATCCAAAACCACGCAGTCGCCCTCTTTTCCTACGCTGTCATCATTGCCATGGTGTGGGTCGGCGGCATTGTTGCCGTAAGCAATGCCCGGCTCGAAAGAAAAGCCCTGAGAACCTAGGTCTTTATATATTTTAAGGAGTTCTTCCGACATTTGCACTTCGCTGAGTGATGTGCCGACAAGGGAAATAAGCTTTTGCATGGCTTTGTCGTTAAGAGAAGATGCTTTTCTCATTTTGTCCTGTTCGTCGGCGGTTTTTATTTGACGAACTCTGTCAACTATTTGCGATGCGTTGATGTATTCGTCTGCCAAATTATATTGCATGAGGGGGAGAAGGAATTTTGCTGTCCAGTTTTTGTCTATGCCGATTTTTTCGGTCTTTCTCATGTGAGAAGCCAAAAGCTTTACGGGGTCTTCGGTATCGTCGTGATAATAAACGGGGAAGTCCAAGCCTCGTTGCGGGTTGATTTTGGGAGCAAAATATTCTATTTTGCCGTTTACATCGACCAAAAGCACAGCCATACGTTCCATTCCGTTAACATCTATGCCTGTCAGATATTTGACAGCCAATGAGTCGGAAATGATGAACTGGTCTATGTTTTGTTCTTTCATGGAATTGATAACATTGGTGAGTTTTTCGTTCATGGGTATATCCTTTCTTATTTTGTATTGTCGTTAAAATATCGGTATATATTTTCCGCCGCTTGTTGATTCATGCCGTCTACGGCTGCAAGTTCTTCTACTTCGGCATTTCGTATTTTATCAAGGCTTCCGAAATGTTTGAGAAGTGCGGCGCATCTTTTTTGCCCTATGCCGGGGATAGTTTCAAGTTCGGTTTTGAGCATTGATTTACTTCTGGACAGGCGGTGATATTCGATTGCATATCGGTGAACTTCTTCGCTTATGTCGTTAAGAAGTTTTTTTGCGTATTTGAATTTGTCCTGCTTTATCTCTTCACCGTTTGAGAGCATAAGCCCTCGCAGTTTGTGTTTGTTGTCTTTAACCAGCCCTGCAACGGTTATATCAAAATCAAAGCTTTCCACCACGGCTTTTACTGCATTTATATGGCTTAACCCTCCATCGACTAAAATCAACTGGGGCAGTGGCAAAAACTTGGGGTTTTCGTTTGGAGCGTTCAATTCTTCATATGCACGATTGAGCCTGCGAAAAACCATTTCGCTCATTGATGCGTAGTCGTCCTGGGCACTGACATATTTTATGCGAAAGCGGCGGTAGCTTTTAGGGGACTTGACTGAATCTGTGTATACGACCATGCCACCCACATTGTCGCTGCCTGAAATGTTTGATATATCATAAGCTTCTATTCTTGATATTTGCCGGTTCATTCCGAGAGTTTGAGCTATTTCTGACAACGCTCTGTGCTTTAATAAAACGGATTTTTCTTTTTCGCTTCGTTTGTTTTCTATATTCATCATGGCATTTTTGCACGCCAATTCCGCAAGTCGCTTTTTATCACCTATTTTGGGGCAATTTAGGGTAACTTTGCTGCCTTTTAATTCGGAAAGCATTTTGGATAAGAGTTCACTATCCGCTATTTCATCGCTGATTACTATTTCGGAGGGAATGTATTCTCCCATGGGGTAAAATTGCTTTATGAATGATTCTATGGCTTCGCTGTCCGAATTATCGGAAGATTTTTTCATATATCGGGTTTCGCTTTTTACGATTTTGCCGTATCTTACGAAGAATATTTGAATGCAGGATAACTCGTTGTCGCTTGCGGCGGCAATTATGTCGCGTTCGTTAAAATCGGGTGAGTCTATCTTTTGCTTATCGTACATGGCTTGAACCGATGAGTTCATTTCTTTAAGATAATTAGCCAATTCGAAGTTGAGTTTATCGGCTTCGCTCATCATTTCATCATATATTTTATCGGATAGTATTTTGTAGTCGCCGGAGAGAATGTTTTGGATTTCATCTACATAATTTTTGTATTCTGTAGGAGAAACCTTTCCCTGACATACTCCGCAGCATTGCCCTATGTGGTAATTAAGGCAGACTTTGCCGTTTCTTAAGCCGTACTCCGTTTTTTTGCCGCACATTTGCAAAGGGTAGTAGCGGTTTATGGCCTCTATGGTCTTCTTTGCGTTGGTGGATGCGGAATACGGGCCGTAGTATTTTGCTTTGTCGGCAAGTCGCTTTCGGGTGAGAAGTACTCTCGGGTAATTCTCGTTGGTTGTAAGTTTGATGTAGGGGTAGGATTTATCGTCTTTTAGGAGTATGTTGTAGTAGGGGCGGTATTGCTTTATAAGGTTACATTCCAAAAGCAGAGCCTCCACCTCGTTGTCGGTGATAATCCAGTTGGTGTCCTTTATATTTTCCACCAGCTTTATCGTTTTGATGTCGGTGATATTATCACGGAAGTATTGCTTTACTCTGTGTTTTAGGTTCTTTGCTTTCCCTACATATATTATATTGCCGTACTCGTCCAGATGGGTATATACACCGGGGTTATCGGGCAGCCTTTTTAATTTTTCACTCAGTTCGGGGGGTATTTCTCTCATAATTCGTATTATATAATTTTATATTTCTATTTCAAGCATTACCGGACAATGGTCGCTGCCGAAAATGTCGGTAAGTATTTTTGCGTCATGCATATTAGGGGAAATTCTTTCGGAAACGAGGAAGTAGTCGATTCTCCAGCCTGCGTTTTTTTCCCTTGAATGAAACATATAGCTCCACCATGAATATATTCCCGTTTCATTAGGGTAGAAATAACGAAACGAATCCACAAAGCCCGATGATAAAAGCTTGGTGAACTTTGTTCTTTCTTCTATGGTAAATCCTGCGTTCTTGGTGTTGGTCTTGGGGTTTTTAAGGTCTATTTCCTTATGTGCCACATTAAAATCACCGCAAAATACCACGGGCTTTATTTTATCAAGCTTTGTTATGTAGTTACGGAAAGCATCATCCCAGCTCATTCGGTAATCAAGCCTTGTAAGTTCCCTTTGAGAATTGGGTGTGTATACATTAACCATGTAGAAATTATCGTATTCGAGGGTAATGACACGTCCTTCATTGTCGTGTTCGGGAATACCAATGCCGTAGCTGAAAGATAGAGGTTGTGTTTTGGTAAAGATTGCAGTTCCCGAATATCCTTTCTTTTGGGCGCTGTTCCAATATTGGAAGTACCCCGGTATTTCGGTTGTGAGCTGCTCTTTTTGCATTTTGGTTTCCTGTAGGCAGATGATATCGGGGGATGCTGTATTCAAAAAATTGATAAAGCCTTTATCTATACAAGCTCTAAGTCCGTTTACATTCCATGAAATGAGTTTCATAATATTTCTCCTATGTGGGGATATGTTTTAAGCAGATGATTTTGTTAAATTAAAATGTTTCGGTGAACAAAACAAGCCTGCACGGTGCAGGCTTTCGGATAAAAACTAATTTTCTTCCTCGTTTTTGCGTAATTCACCAACGCCGCCTTCCACAACACCATCGTGTTTTAAGACTTTGCCTATGGTCATAAAGAAGCATTTTATATCAAAAGCAAAGCTTAGATGCTCTTTGTAATATCCGTCAAGCTGAGCCTTTACGGGAATCTCCAATTCATCTCGTCCGTTGATTTGCGCCCAGCCTGTAAGACCGGGGCGAATATCGTTGGCTGAATATTTATCACGCTCGTCGATTAAATCATATTGATTCCAAAGGGCGGGACGAGGCCCGATAATGCTCATTTCGCCTTTTAAAATATTGAAAAGCTGTGGTAATTCGTCAAGGCTGTATTTACGAAGAGTTGCACCGCACTTTAATAAATACTGCTTAGGATCTTTTAATAGATGTGTGGGAACATCGTGGGGAGTGGAGAGTTTCATGCTTCTGAATTTGTAGAGCATGAAAGTTTTTTTGCCTTTGCCGATTCGTTTTTGCTTGAAAACGGCAGTGCCTGGGTCTTCTGATTTTATTATGAGTGCAATGACCATCATGGGAATAAAAAATACGGCAATTCCCAATAATGAACATATTATATCGATGAGTCGCTTAAAAAATTTGTTGTACAATTTTTACTCCGAATTATATAGTTAAATCAATCTTATATATTTTACCATATTTTAACCAAAATACTGCTTATTTGCACAAATTAGCTGAAATTCATAAGTTTTCATTCAACCGGAGAAACTTTTTTTCTGTAATTCTTAAGCATTATTATTTGATTAAAAGTTCGGCTGAAAAATACCGAAATTTGCGCATAATGATATATTAAATAAAAGTATGTTTAAACTTGCTTTGTGTTATAATAGCAATATGAGTTTCAATACGGATATAAAAGCAGATCTTACGAAAAATATACCCAATGAATACAATACGGCTTTTGCCACACTGTATGCGATGATATATTGCGGCTTCTCTGTTTCCATAAAGGGGCAGGGCAAGTTTATTTTGGTGTACGAAACAACAGCAAGCGTTTGCGCATCGTATGCATTTAAGCTTATCAAAACGGTGTTCGGGTATTCGGGAGAACTGGTCAAAATAAAGAAAAAAGACAATTTCGGAGAGAAAAGTTTATATAAATTGAGCATAGAAGACCCTTTAATATGTATGGAGATACTTCATAGCTACAATATGTTGAGCAATGAGGGGCTTAGCTTTGACAGAAGAATAGACCTTTCTTTAATAAATACCGAAGAAGCCGAAAGTGCGTTTATGAGAGGCGTATTTATTACGGTGGGGTATATGTATGACCCGATGAAGAGTTTCGGTATTGATTTCAGATTCTCCAACGAAGCAGCAGGGGAATCCTTTTGCGAATATTTAAATAAACATCAAATAAATGCAAAGATAAGGCAGCTTAACAATGTTATAATCGTTTATATAAAAAAACTTGAAGAAATAACCGATTTTTTAAGCATATGCGGTGCTTTTAAATATACTTTGATGATAGAGGATCGTTCCGCAATGCACCAAATGCGAAGCGACATACAGCGCAGAACAAATTGCGAAACGGCAAACCTTAACAAAACCGTAAATGCATCGGTGGAGCAAACCGAAGCTATAAATAAGATAATTATTTCAATGGGGCTTTCCGCCTTATCTGACCCATTGAGAGAAGCGGCGCAATTAAGGTTGGATAATCCGAGTTCAAGCCTTAAGGAACTCAGCCTTATTTCAAATATCAACAGATCGACCTTGGACAAAAGGCTCAGAAAAATAATGCAAATTGCAGAGGGAATAAAGTAGTTATGGCAAACACCCGAAAGAATACTTCGGCAAAGGAATCAACAAATTCCAAGAAAAAAACGACAAAACAAGAGCAAATGCAAATAAATTCCGTTAATACGGAAATGCGTGGATTTGTTTTTCTTATTATAGGAATACTTCTTACATATTTTACACTCTGGGAGCAAACCGGAGTTGTCGGTATGTTTATAGCAAAGCTTATGCTTTCTTTGTTTGGCAAAGTGGGCAGGGTAATGCTTTGTATAGCACTTATTTCCGACGGAATCGCTCTCATAATGAAAAAGCGGGGAATAAGTTTATGGCTTTATATTTTGGTCTTTGTAACAACCTGCGCTTTGTCGGTTAACGATAAAATTCTGGATATATATAAATTTTCCGATACCGCATTATATTCCGAACTTTGGAATTTACCCTCATCGGGGGGGATAATTTGCGGATTATGTGCGAAATTTTTGAAAGAGTCGCTGCAGGTGGTAGGCACATATATATTGCTTGTGGGAATAATCATAATTTCATTTATCGTGATATACAAAAAAAGCTTTGTGAATGCTCTTAAGCACAGCGCTGATAGAGCAAAAGATGCTGCGGAAGAAATAAAAAACAAGCTGCCTGCAAAAACTTTTGATTTTGATTTTGACGAAGATGAAAAGCCAAAAAAGCGTAAAGAAAAAAAGAAACCTTCGATAGAACTTAATAAGACCAAAACTGTTTTGGAAACGCAAAACGGCGACAGACTTCTTTTGGTAAAAAAATCCGATATGCCGAAGTCGAAAACATTCGATGATGATTTCGGTTGGAATGAGCCCGAAAAGAAGAGTAAATCGGTAAAGCAAAACCGAACGGAAAACGAAAGTGAGATTGATTCTTTTTCGGATGATTTCGATGTTTTCATATATGATGAAAAAAAGCAGGAATCAAAGAAAAAAAGTAAGCCCGATAATAAAAAAACCGCTGTAAATGCTTCTGTTGTAAAAGAACCTGAAGAAGAAAAGAAAGTAACCAAGCAGCAGATGAGGGAGGCTTTATCCGAAGTAGGGGAAAAGATAAACGAAAATAAGCTGAATTCGGAAGAAAAGCAATACGAATTTCCGCCTATCTCGCTTTTGGACCCTCCCGAGAGGAGCAAGGTCAGTGTAGAACCGGCAAAACTCAAACAAACGGGAGTGAAGCTTTTGAAAGTGCTAGCCGATTTCGGGGTTGAAGCGAATATAGAAAACATTACCACCGGACCGGTTCTTACCCGATATGAACTCAGTTTAAAGAGCGGAACGAGAGTCAGCAAGGTGTCGGGGCTTGCCAACGACATAGCATATGCCCTTGCGGCAAAGAGTATTCGTATAGAAGCGCCTATCCCCGGTAAGTCGGCAATAGGCATAGAAATACCAAACGAAACCCGAAGAATAGTACGCTTATCCGAGATTTTGACGGATAAGCAGTTCAAAGAATCGAAATCACCTTTGACTATTGCCTTGGGGCAGACCATTACGGGGCAGACATTGCTTATGGATATACCGAAAATGGTGCATGTGCTTATAGCCGGTGCTACAGGGGCAGGCAAGAGCGTTTGTATGAACACATTGATATTATCAATACTCTACCATGCAAAGCCCGATGAAGTTAAGATGATTTTGATTGACCCGAAAAAGGTTGAATTCTCAAGTTACGCAAATCTACCGCATTTGCTCATACCCGTTGTTACCAACCCGAAAGAGGCGGCAGGCGCATTGGGTTGGGCGGTCAGAGAAATGGAAGAGCGATACGAGAAATTCAGCGAATGTAAGGTGAAGAACCTCAAAGGATATAACGAACACGCCAAGGCAAACGGACTGGAAAAGCTGCCGTATATAGTGCTTATCATAGACGAATTGAGTGATTTGATGATGGTTGCCGGAAAGCAGATAGAAGATGCCATAGTGCGTTTGGCGCAGCTTGCCAGAGCCGCAGGCATACATCTTGTTTTGGCAACGCAAAGACCTACGGTAAATGTAATTACCGGTACAATCAAGGCTAATATTCCGGGAAGAATTGCATTTGCCACCAACAGCCAGATAGACGCACGAACGATACTTGATGTGTCGGGAGCAGAAAAGCTTTTGCGTAACGGCGATATGCTCTTTAAAGAAACTGACGAGATAATAAGAGCGCAGGGTGCATTCGTAAGCGACGAGGAAGTCGAAAGAGTGGTGGATTTTATAAAAGAACATTCAGATGCCAACTTCAACGACGAAGTGCATGAAGAAATAATAAATTCCGTAAAACAGGACGATGAGGTCAAAGCCGTTGTGGAGAGCGCTCAAGATGACGAAAACGATGATGAAGTATTGATAAGAAAGGCAATGGAGATAGCTTATCAAAACAAAGGCAAACTTTCCACATCGCTTTTGCAAAGAAGATTGAGAGTAGGATACGCAAGGGGTGCAAGAATCGTGGATGAAATGGAAAACCGTGGATATATAAGCCCTGCCGACGGAGCAAAGCCCAGAGAAGTTTTAATAAGCTATGAGGAATTTTTCAATGAAAACGAATAAGAAAGTATATGTATATACATTGGGATGCCCTAAAAACGAAGCCGACAGCGAAGGCATAATGGGGCTTCTGAGCAAAAAGGGTTTCGAGATGTGTTTTGAAGCGGAAGAAGCGGATGTTATCGTAATAAATACATGCGCATTCGTTAATGATGCAAAAGAAGAAAGTGTGGAAGCCGTTTTGGAAGCTTGCGAGATAAAATCGAGTAAGCCCGATACCGAAATAGTGGTATGCGGTTGTTTGGCTCAAAGGTATGCAAGGGAGCTTGCCGAGGAGATTCCCGAAGTCGATTATTTTATAGGCACGGGAGATTTTCATAAGGTGGCAGATATTTTGTCGGAAGATAAGAGTGATAAGATACACCTCGGCAGCATAGACGAACCCGTGCATGAAATGCCTCGACTGACTGACGAATACACATCTTATGCCTATGTTAAGATATCGGAGGGGTGCGACAAGTATTGCACATATTGCATAATTCCGAAATTAAAGGGCCGCCACAGAAGCCGCCCAATAAACGAGATAGTAAAAGAAGTACAGTATTTGACAAATGAGGGCAAAACGGAAATAATTTTGGTTGCTCAAGATACGGCAGCCTACGGCACAGACCTTTATGGGGAAAGAAAACTTTCGGAGCTGATAAACAAAATTGCCGAAATAGACAAAGTGCATTGGATAAGGCTTTTGTATGTGTATCCGGAAGAAGTTGACGAAAATCTTATTTCGGTTTACCGAAATTGCGATAAGCTGGTAAAATATATCGACATACCTCTTCAGCATATTAATGACAGAATATTAAAAAAGATGAACAGGAAAACATCGAAAAGCGAAATAGAAGCTCTTATAAATAAGTTAAGAGAAGAAATTCCGAATATTGCCATTCGTTCCACATTTATAACGGGCTTCCCCTCGGAAAGCGAAGAAGATGTGGCAGAGCTTGATGAGTTCCTTGAAAAAGCCAAGCTTACCAGAGCAGGAGTTTTTGCTTATTCAAAAGAAGAAAATACACCTGCAGCAGAAATGCCCGAGCAGATTGACGAAGAAGAAAAGGTATTTAGGAGAGATAGGCTCATGCAAACCCAAATGCAGGTATCGGAAAAGCTTTTGAGTGAGTTTGTGGGAAAGAGTTTGGAAGTTGTGATCGAGGGCGAAGAGGATGGACTGTATGTGGCAAGAAGCTATATGGACAGCCCCGACATTGACGGAGTGGTATACATTAATACAGAAGAAGAACTCGAATATTACGAATATTATAATGTAAAAATAACCGATTCGACAGAATATGATTTATGGGGGATTTTGGAATGAAAGTAAATAAGAACTTACCTAACAATTTAACAATGCTCAGACTTATGCTTGTGCCTGTGTATATGGTATTGATGTTGGTGGAATTTAAGAACCATGTTATGGTAGCTGGTGTTATCTTTATTTTGGCATCAATTACCGACTTTTTTGACGGAAAAATTGCACGAAAATACAACCTTGTGTCGGACTTCGGAAAATTTGCGGACCCTGTGGCAGACAAAATCTTGGTTTTGACTGCAGTAATACTCTTTTGCGAATCCGGCAGAGTAAGCGGTTGGAGTACGGTAATTATGGTGGCAAGGGAGATAATGGTGGCATCGTTAAGATATATGGCAGTGCTTAAAAACAGAGTATTGGCAGCGGATATCTACGGAAAGATAAAGACGATGCTTCAAATGGTGGCACTTGTTATTATGCATTTTGAGGGACTTGTTTCATTTATGCCCATTACGGCAACGGTAATATATTATTTATCGGTACTCTTTACCGTAATATCGGGTGCAAACTACATTATAAAGAACAAGGATGTTATAAAGTATGGAGAATGAGCTGAAATCGGCAGCGATAATTGCGGTCGGTAACGAAGTGCTTTGCGGCGATGTGGTAAATACCAATGCGGCATATTTGGCAAAAAAGCTTGACGGCATGGGCATTAAGTGCGTGTATATGTGCGTTGTGGCTGACGAATGGGAAGATATTACCCGGGAAATAAAACTTTGCTCGGAGAAAGCAGACATTATTATTACCGTAGGTGGTTTAGGACCGACGAATGACGACATTACCAAGCAAGCCGTAGCCGAAGCACTTAATAAAAAGATGCATTTTTGCGAAAAAGAATACGAGATAATGCATGAATACTTTGTAAAGAGAGGTCTTCCCGAAACGGATAATAACAAAAAGCAATGTTATATGCCCGAGGGAAGTATTGCCCTTGCCAATAAAAACGGAACAGCTCCCGGAATATATTTGGAAGATGAAGGCAAAGTATATGTTATGCTGCCGGGGCCTCCTTACGAATTGGTTCCGATGTTTGAGATCGGAGTTAAAGAAAAAATATTATCCAAAACAAAGAGGGGTTTTGCCGAAAAATATTATATGCTCACCGGTCTCGGTGAAGCAGCTATAGAGCAGAAGATAAGGGATAATATCGTTTGCGAAAACGGATATACGCTTAATACATATGTGGATGACGGCTGCATAAGACTGAAAGCTACTTCAACCGATGAAAATGCCGAGGAAGTTATAAATAAGAAAGACTCAGAGATAAAAGCATTGTTCGGTGATATGATATTCAGCGAAAAAAACGAAACTTTAGCTGAGGTTGTCGGCAGGCTTCTTATTGAAAAGAATTTGAGTATATCGACTGCGGAAAGCTGCACAGGTGGACTTTTGGCAGGCAAACTCACCGAGATAAGCGGCATTTCCAAGGTTTTGATAGGTGGCGGAGTAACATATTCCAACCAAGCTAAGATGAAAATGCTGGGAGTTAAGAAAGAAACTCTGGATAAATACGGTGCAGTCAGCCATCAAACCGCTGAAGAAATGGCAAGAGGAATTGCCGAATATTATCAAACGGATATAGGTGTGGGTATTACGGGTATTGCAGGGTCCGGGGGCGGCAGCGATGAAAAACCCGTGGGGCTTGTGTACATAGGCATATACTTTAAAGGCGAATGCGAAGTAAGAAAAAATGTGTTTAACGGTAGTAGAGATAGGGTAAGAGCAAGAAGCGTGGCGGAAGCATTGAATCTTATTTTAGGATATGCGCAAAAGTATTGATTTTTTTGTAAAATAAGGTTATAATTGTAATAAATTTACGAACAGATATTCGACATAGTAGGTTCGGTCGTTACAAGGAGAGAAACAGATGGCTGAAAGCAAATTAAAAGCAGGTGAAAACAGCAAGGAAAAGAATCTGGAACTTGCTCTTAAGAGTATAGAAAAGGCATACGGAAAAGGCGCTGTAATGAAATTGGGCGAAAAACCGATGGAAGAAATAGAAGTAATCTCCACCGGTGCATTGTCGCTTGATATGGCATTGGGCGTAGGCGGTGTGCCGAGAGGAAGAATAATAGAAATATACGGCCCTGAAAGTTCGGGTAAAACAACCGTAGCACTTCATATTGTGGCAGAGGCGCAAAAGAACGGAGGCACTGCCGCTTTCATTGATGCAGAACACGCACTTGATCCGGTATATGCGGCAAAATTGGGAGTAAATACCGATGAACTTATAGTGTCGCAGCCGGATAACGGGGAACAGGCATTGGAAATTGCGGAAGCACTTATTCGCAGTAATGCCATAGATGTTATAGTTGTGGACTCTGTTGCAGCATTGGTTCCGAAAGCAGAAATCGAGGGAGAAATGGGCGATGCTCATGTGGGACTTCAAGCAAGACTTATGTCGCAGGCACTGCGTAAATTGACAGGTGCGGTAAATCGCTCAAACACCACTGCGATATTTATAAATCAGCTTCGTGAGAAAGTAGGTGTAATGTTCGGTAACCCCGAAGTAACTCCGGGCGGAAGAGCATTGAAATTCTATTCTTCGGTAAGAATGGAAGTAAGAAAGGGCGAAGTTATTAAGTCGGGCAACGATATTATAGGTAACAGAACGAAAGTAAAGGTTGTTAAAAATAAAGTTGCTCCACCGTTTAAGACTGCCGAATTTGACATTATGTACGGCACGGGAATATCGCAAAGCGGTGATGTGTGCGATATGGGTGTGGTAACGGAAGTTATCGAAAAAAGCGGCAGCTGGTATTCATACAACGGAACAAGGCTTGCTCAAGGCAGAGAGAATGTTAAGAGATTCTTGGAAACCAATCCCAAATTGATGGAAGAAATAAGTCAAAAGGTAACTGCTATTTTGACGGACGAGCCTTTGGATATGTATATGGTGGATAATCAAATGGACGAATTTGAAAGAAAAGAAGCCATTGCCGATAATAACGATGAGGATTTCGATTTGGAATTCGAGGACGAAATCGATTAATTTAGCGATGAACTTTTAATAAATGCGGATGTGTATGCTACAGTGCATATCCGTATTTTTTATTAAAATGATTGAGTCAATGCCTGTTAGCTTTTGATGAGCCGATTTATAAGGTATGAGCCTTAGCAAAATCAATACGGTTGACAGAATATTACATAGTGATTATAATAGTCGGGTTACATTATAATAAGAAAGCATTGCGTAGGGTTTATTGAAAAGAGATTACACAGGTAATTTAGTATAAATAAACCGAATACAGATGGGGGATATATTGAAAAACGACAGAGGTGATTTTACTCAAGGGAACATTTTAAAAAAGTTGGTTTCATTTATGATTCCGATATTGGGAGCATTGATTTTGCAAGCGGCATATGGCGCAGTGGATTTGATGGTGGTCGGAAAATATGGTTCGACAGCAGGTATATCGGCGGTTTCCACAGGCAGTCAGATACTCAATTTGGCAACCTTTGTGATTACGCAATTTGCCGTGGGTGTTACGGTATTGATTGCCAGATATTTGGGAGAAAAAAATGAGGAGAAAATCGGTTCATTAATCGGAGGCGCAACGATTTTATTTTTTGTTATATCATCATTCGTGCTTGTTTTGCTGGTGGTTTTTGCAAGAGAGTTTTCGTCTTTAATGCAAGCTCCCATTGAAGCTCTTGATCAAACCGTGGAGTATGTGAGAATATGCGGTGGCGGAATATTTTTTATTGTGGCGTACAATGTATTATCGGCAATATTCAGAGGGCTTGGCGACAGTCGTTCGCCGCTTATATTCGTGTTTGTGGCGTGCGTGGTAAATATTGTGGGAGATTTACTTCTCGTTGCGGTATTTAAAATGGATGCGGCAGGGGCTGCTTTGGCAACGGTGTTTGCGCAGGCTGTTAGCGTAGTGGTGGCGCTTTGGATATTGATAAAGAGGGATTTGCCCTTTAAGATAGAAAAGAAAGATTTTCGCGTTAATAAATTGTGCCTGAATGCATTTTTGATAGGTTTACCTTTGGCATTACAGGAATTTTTGACACAAATGTCGTTTTTGGCATTGTGTGCATTTATTAATAAATTGGGGCTTATGCAATCATCGGGCTACGGCATTGCCGGAAAGGTGGTAAGTTTTGCCATGCTTATTCCAAGCGCATTGATGCAGTCGATGGCATCATTCGTTTCGCAAAATATAGGAGCGAACAAACCCAAAAGAGCAAAACAGGCTATGTTTACCGGAATGGGTGTAGGAGTCGGAATCGGAGTTGTGATGTTTGTTTTGGTATTGTTAAAGGGAGATATGGTATCGGCATTGTTTGCAAGCGATGAAGCAGTAATACGATATGCTTTCGATTACCTAAAAGGCTTTGCACCCGAAACTATTGTAACCGCAATAATGTTCAGCATGGTGGGTTATTTTAACGGAATCAACAAAACCGTTTGGGTCATGGCTCAGGGCTTGATACAAACTCTTTTTGTAAGGCTGCCACTTGCTTATTTTATGAGCATAAAGCCGGATGCGAGTTTGACGGAAATAGGCTTGTCGGCACCTGCGGCAACCGTAGCAGGAATTTTGCTAAATGTGGGATACTATATATATT
>CAZXWI010000021.1:0-19684 GCA_964644555.1 uncultured Lachnospiraceae bacterium
ATTTATTTTACATGAGTTAAATTTCACATTTAAAATTTATGACGGCACTTTATAAAAAATTAAAAATCATTTAAAATTTACATCATTTGAGAATTTGTGCTCAAAACCGATTCGTTTTCGCAAATTATGTATTTTACAGCCGAAATTGGGAATTTGAAAGATTTTTTATTGTCAAATTTATTTAATATCACTTCTATTTGTGGTAAACTAAATCAGATATAATAAAGAACTTAAAAAAATGCCCGTACAAGGCTACGGAAGCCTCTTTTTTAGGTTAATAGGAGGAAATTTTGAAACAAGTATTTAAAACAGATTTTGCAGGCAGACCGCTTAGCGTTGAAACCGGCGAATTGGCAAGATTGGCAAACGGCTCCGTATTTATTTCATACGGTGATACAAGCGTTTTGGTTACTGCATGTATGTCAAAAGATGCAAAAGAGGGAATCGACTTTTTCCCACTCAGCGTTAACTACGAAGAAAAACTTTACTCGGTAGGTAAGATCCCCGGAGGATTCCTCAAAAGAGAAGGTAAAGCCAGCGATAAAGCAACCCTTTGCGCAAGACTTATCGACAGACCTTTAAGGCCTTTGTTTGATAAGGGTTTCCGTAACGATGTTCAGGTTGTAGCAACCGTAATGAGCGTTGAATATGATAACTTGCCCGAAATCACAGCTTTAATAGGTTCTTCTTTGGCACTTTGCATTTCGGATATTCCTTTCGACGGCCCTGTAGGTGCAGTTCATATGGGTCTTGTTGACGGAGAACTTATCGTTAATCCGACAAGCGAACAAAGAAATGTGAGCGATCTCAACCTTACTGTTGCAGGAACAAAAGATGCTGTTTTGATGGTAGAAGCAGGAGCTAATATCGTCAGCGAAGATATCATGATCAAAGCTATCCTCACAGCACACGAAGAAATTAAAAAACTTGTTAAATTCCAAGAAGAGATTATTGCAGCAGTCGGCAAACCGAAAAAGGATATTCCTTATTACAGACCTTCTCAGGAAATTTACGATGCAATGCACGACGAAGCAGTTGAACTTCTCTCAGACGCATTAAAAGAAACCGATAAAGTTTTAAGAGATGAAAAAACAGATGCCGCAAGAGAATCTCTCATGGCTAAATATATTGAGATGTTCCCCGAAGGCAAACAGGATATAATCGATATCAGCACAAAAGTTCTTAAAGAACTTGTCAGAAAACATATTTCCGAGGATGGCATTCGCCCTGACGGCAGAAGCTTAACTCAGATAAGACCTATCACTTGCGAAGTAGGTAAACTCAGAAGAGTACATGGCAGCGGTATTTTCACCCGTGGAATGACACAGGTAATGTCGATAGTAACTCTCGGTGCATTAAGAGAAGAACAGATTCTCGATGGTCTTACGGAAGAAGATTCGAAACGATATATTCATCACTACAACTTCCCGCCTTATTCGGTAGGAGAAACAGGTGCAATGAGAGGCCCCGGTCGTAGAGAAATAGGCCATGGAGCTCTTGCCGAAAGAGCATTGGAGCCGGTTATTCCGTCAAATGACGATTTCCCGTATACAATCCGTGTTGTATCCGAGGTATTAAGCTCCAATGGTTCAACATCACAGGCGTCAGTATGCGGTAGCACTCTTTCGCTTATGGACGCAGGTGTTCCCATCAAAGCTCCTGTAGCAGGTATTGCAATGGGACTTATCAAAGAAGAAAATACAGTCAGCGTTCTTTCCGATATCCAAGGTATGGAAGACTTCTACGGCGATATGGACTTTAAGGTAGCGGGAACTGCGGAAGGTATTACAGCTATCCAAATGGATATCAAGATTCACGGAATTGATGAAGAAATTCTTACAAAAGCACTTACTCAGGCAAGAGAGGGCAGACTCTTCATCCTCGGCAAAATGCACGAATGTATTGAGCAGCCAAGAAGCGATGTCTCCGAATTCGCTCCGAGAATCATCACAATGAAGATTCCCGTTGATAAGATTCGTGAAGTTATCGGAACAGGCGGAAAAGTTATCAACAAGATTATCGATGAAACAGGCGTTAAGATCGATATCGAGGACGATGGCACAGTATATATTGCTTCCGTTGATGCAAACGGCGGTGCAAAAGCTCAGAAGATGATAGAAAATATTGTAAAAGAGCTTGAAGTAGGTGAAATATTCACAGGTAAAGTTACCAGAATAATGAATATCGGTGCATTTGTGGAATTGCCGAACGGTAAAGAAGGCTTGGTTCATATTTCAAAACTTTCTACCCAGCGAGTTGAAAATGTGGAAGATGTTGTTTCTATAGGAGATGAAATCGAAGTTAAAGTTATAGAAATAGACAAGCAGGGCAGAATAAACTTATCCAGAAAAGCACTTCTTCCCGGAGGAGAGGATGATAAACCCCGTGCTCCGAGAGATGACAAAAAAAGACCTCACAACAACAGAAACAAGAAAGATAACTAAAATGGATAAAGTAACCGTCAGAATAGTCAATAAATCAGCCTTCGGACTTCCCGAATATGCAACAGAGGGTTCAAGCGGATGCGATTTAAGGGCAAATATCAATGAAAGTATTGTTATAAAGCCACTGGAGCGTATCGCCATACCCACGGGGCTGTTCATTGAGCTGCCTTTAGGATACGAAGCGCAAATTCGTTCACGAAGCGGACTCACCCTTAAGCACGGTATTGTTGTGGCAAACGGAATCGGCACCATAGACAGCGATTATCGCGGAGAAATATGTATAATTCTCGTTAATATCTCAAACGAAGATTACGAAATTCTCCCAAATGAAAAAATAGCTCAAATGGTAATATCAAAATATGAAAGAGCCGAGTTCGAATTGTGCGAAACATTGGAAGATACCCAAAGAGGAAGCGGCGGTTTCGGACACAGTGGTAAATTGTAATAATTCTATTTCACCCCGTATATAATACTATACGGGGTGAAATAAAATATGATGCTTTTCAGCGGAAAGAATAAAACGATTATTGATATTACAACTGGCGAAAAGCTCGGGTATTTGAAAAATTGTGATATCGATATTGACGAAAAAAACGGAATCATAAAATCATTGATAATTCCCAAAAGCAAACTAAACGCAATATTCATGCAATCGGAAGATTATATAGAAATAACATGGAATAAGATAGTGAAGATAGGAACCGATACGATACTTATCAAACTATAGAGGAGGCAAATTATGCAGGTAATAGTTCAAAAATACGGTGGAACAAGCGTAAACTCGGAAGAAAAACGCCTTCACATAATTCAAAATGCAAAGGAAGTCATAAATGAGGGGTTTTGTCCTGTCATTGTGGTATCCGCAATGGGAAGATTTCCGGCACCTTACGCAACCGATTCGCTTTTATCTTTGGTAAGTAATGAAAATGATAACAGACGAAATAAAGATATGCTCATATCATGCGGTGAAATAATTTCGGCTGTTGTTATTTCGGATATTCTTTGCAGTAACGGAGTCAAGGCATTGCCTTTAAGCGGTGCTCAGGCAGGCTTAATCACCGACGATAATTACGGTGAAGCGGACATTATAGAATTTAAGACCGACTACATAACTTCGCTTATAAAAAAGGGTATCGTACCTGTTGTTGCAGGATTCCAAGGCATTACCAAAGACGGTAATATCACCACCCTCGGAAGAGGCGGCAGCGATACCACAGCCACAGCTCTTGGAGCGGCTCTTAAAGCACACAGCGTAGAGATATATACCGATGTTGACGGAATAATGCAAGCAGATCCGAATATAGTTGAGGATGCAAAGATATTTTCTAAAATCCGTTATGAAGATATATATCTTATGGCATCATCGGGCGCAAAAGTAATTCACCCGAGAGCTATAGAGTATGCACAGAATGCCAATATAGATGTAAGCATTTTAAATGCAGATAAACCGAGAAGCTATTCTCATACAGTTATCACGGGAGATATCAATCACGAAGAAAACAAAATGTTCAGTGCTGTAACGAGTTTGAGTGCAAGAACACAGGTAAATACCGAATGTGAAAGCGTGGGAATTCAAAATAAAATGCTCACCGAAATTGCAAATTGCGGCATAAGCATCGATATGATAAATATTTTCAATAACAAAAGCGTATTTATAATCGATGAGGGCAAAACAGCTCAACTCAAAGATAAACTTGATGAATTAAACATAAATTACAGTGTAAAATCGGGCTTTTCGAAAATATCGTCACTGAGTGATAAAATACACGGTATCCCCGGTGTTATGGCAAAAATGATAAATATACTCTATGAAAATGATATAGAGGTTTATCAATCCAGCGACTCCAATCGAAGTATTGCCCTTTTGGTCAGAGAAGAAGATGCGAAAAATGCGGTTAATTTGCTTTATAAATTGATGAATGAATAAATTTAAGCTACAGCATTATAATGCTGTAGCTTTTATTCATTTGATAGTTGTTATCATATTTAAAATACACAAATCACCAAATAAAAATAAGCCGCCGAAAATTTTAGGCGGCTTATTTACGATAATCTTATAACAATCAATTTATAAAAATCTAAACTTTCTCAAACACATACGAATGTCATTAACGAATCTATCTGTTATAGTTTGCAAGCGGCTTTTACCGAATTTGTATTCATATAGGCACTCGGCAAGCTCGCCGACTGTGCCTTCGTATTTTATGCTTACTCCATGAATCTGCGCAAAATTTTGAGGGTGCATAAGCCCCGGTTCAAATGGTAAATCCACAGTATCGATATTTTTTAGTATTTCTGCAACAAATTCGGAGCAAAAGTAGAATGTTTCTCTCTTTTTATATTTACCGAGTTTACAATAAACCAAGCCCAAAACATTATAATGATAATCACCTCGTTTTTTGAGCATTTCTTCGGCTTGTTGTTTTGCCTTTTCGTATGACTCATCATCAACGGATAAGCTCAAAAGCATACACGGTGTTTTGGGGTGCAAAACAAAATAGCCTTTAAGCAAATGTTCGCTTATAAGACCTCCGGGGAAAGGCAGCTTCGGATATTTTCGCCCAAAGCTGCACATTGTTTCGAGATTTTCGTCAAATGCAACGGAAGAATGAGTATAATTCTCTTTTGTGCATAGTTTTATAACAGTCGACAGCATCGTGGTGGAGCGACTGAGAAGTATATAAATATTTTTCATATATAAAGTATCCCGTATAATGACTAAACATAAAATAGTAAAATGTTTAATTCATTATAGCACACAACTGCTATATACTTCATTTATTTTACATTAAAATTAACAAACGGTTATATTTTTTTTACTTTTCGTTTCCTGTAGAAAATAAAAAAAAGCTATGATATAATTTATACATACAAAATCATCTGAGAAGGATATTCATAAAAATGAAAACATCACAACAAAAAGATTTTTTGATCAATATACTGTTTTGGGCGTTTTGGATTGCCGTTGCTTTCTTGGGAATAAAATACATACTTCCTATTACTATTCCGTTTATTTTGGGATTTTTGGTGGCAGCGTTGGTAGTAAAAATATCCAAGAAAATAAAGTTCCAAAATAAAGCGGTGCGTATTATTCTTACAATCTTATTTTACGGTACTGTAGGGCTTTTGATAGCACTTCTGCTCATAGAAGGCTTTTCTTCGCTGTACGATTTGGTATTAAAGCTTCCCACATTCTACGAAAAAAGCATTTCCCCGTCTTTTGAGCAATTATCGAAATGGGCGAAAGTTACATTTGCAAATTTGGATCCGGACATACAAAATGCACTCGGTATGTTGTTTGATGCAATAACATCGACTTTTAAGAGTTTATTCGGACTTGTATCTAACTTTATCATATCCATTGTTTCCGGTGCTGTAACGGCAGTTCCTTCGTTATTTTTAAGTACATTGGCAATGCTGATATGTACATTCTTCTTTGTTGTTGATTTTGAAAAAATAAATGAATTTTACACGAAATATATTCCCGAAAAAGGAAAGAATATTGTCGGGGAAATAATTTATTATTTGAAAAACACATTATTCGTTGTTATAAAATCATATCTTATTATAATGTGCTTGACTTTTACGGAATTGTTCATATTGTTTATGCTATTCGGCATAGACAATGCGTTTGTCATAGCAATTATAATCGCCATATTTGATATAATGCCTATATTGGGAACGGGAGGAATCGTAATTCCGTGGGCTGTGATTTCATTTATCATGGGTAATCCGCTAATGGGTATAAAACTTATTATAATCTACGGCATAATTACCGTTGTTCGAAATTATGTTGAGCCTAAAATCGTCGGAGTTCAGTTGGGGCTTCACCCGATTATCACATTGGTTTCGATGTTTATCGGGCTTAGGCTGTTTGGTTTCTTGGGATTGTTCGGATGCCCTGTTGCGATATCATTTTTTTGGAAAAAGTATAAAGAACAAAATGCAGAACAAGCCGATGAAGAACAAATTGCTTAATTTCGACAATGCACAAGGCAGAATGCTTTGTGCATAATTTTTACGATAAGGAGAATGATAATGACAGATAAGAAAAATTTCATGCCCAGAATAGAGAGTGTATTAAGGCACAATATTTTAGAAATGCCCCAAGAAATTTATTCCTGTACGGGAATAGTCATATACGGAAAACGAATCAAATCATTAGTGTTTTCAACGGATTTGGCAATCATACGAAACTGCAATGCCGATGCTGTTTTTGCCGTATATCCGTTTACACCTCAGCAGGCTATCAGCAATGCCATAATTCAGGCTTCGTACATTCCGGTGTTTTGCGGAGTTGGCGGAGGCACTACTCAAGGACTCCGTACTGTAAATTTAGCAAACGATGCCGAAGCTCAGGGGGCTATGGGCATTGTATTGAATGCTCCAATATCAAACGAAAATTTAAAGATGGTGTACGATACGGTGGATATCCCCGTAATAATCACAGTTGTCAATGAAAATACCGACATTTATGCAAGGCTTGAGTCGGGAGCTGCTATATTGAATGTGGCAGGTGGTGCAAACACACCGAGTATAGTTGAAAAAATAAGAAAAGATTTTCCCGATGTGCCTATAATAGCATCGGGCGGTAATGAACCCGACAGCATATTGAGAACCATAGAAGCAGGAGCCAATGCCATAACATATACTCCTCCGACAACGCAGGTATTGTTTAAATCTTTGATGAATAAATACAGAGAATAATTACAAAATCAATTCTATTGTGTTATAATAAGCATTATTTTCAGGAGGAAGTGTTTATGAGTATTCGCATAGGAATTTTAGGTTACGGAAATTTGGGAAAAGGCGTGGAATGTGCTGTCAAGCAAAATCCTGATACGGTTCTTGAAGCTATTTTCACAAGACGAGATCCCAATACTATAAAACCTCTTACAGATGGGGTAAAAGTATGCCATGTCAGCGAAATCGAAAATTACAAAGATGATATCGATGTATTAATTCTTTGCGGAGGCAGTGCCACTGATTTACCCGTTCAAACACCGCAATATGCAAAATTCTTCAATGTTATAGATAGTTTTGACACCCATGCGAAAATAAATGAACATTTCGAAAATGTAAATAAATCGGCAAAAGAATGTAACCACGTGGCAATTATTGCTTGCGGTTGGGACCCCGGAATGTTTTCTTTAAACCGACTTTATGCAAATTGCGTTTTGCCAAACGGATGCGATTACACATTTTGGGGAAAAGGCGTAAGCCAAGGTCATTCCGATGCTATACGAAGAATCGATGGAGTAGTTGATGCAAAACAATATACAATTCCTAAGAACGATGCTCTTGAAGCCGTCAGAAGCGGACTTTCTCCCAGATTGACAACAAGAGATAAACATTTAAGGGAATGTTTTGTGGTTGTAAAAGAGGGTGCCGATAAAGACAAAATCAAAGAGGAAATCGTTACTATGCCGAATTATTTTGCCGATTACGATACGATAGTTCATTTTGTATCCCAAGAAGAACTAAATAAGGAGCATAGTGCAATGCCACACGGCGGCTTTGTTTTCAGATATGCCCAAACGGGTTGGAATAATGAAAACACGGCTCTTATAGAGTACAACCTTAAGCTGGATTCCAATCCGGAATTTACCGCAAATGTATTGCTTGCGTATGCAAGAGCCGCATACAGGCTGAGCATGGAAGGTAACTACGGCTGCAAAACGGTTTTGGATATACCACCGAAATATTTATCAAACGATAACGATGTAAATTTAAGAAAAATGTTTGTATAAAAATACAGCTCGGAGATTCTCCGAGCTGTATTTTTATGTGTTTTACTAAACATTTTGCTTATTATTTGGTATTTTTCATCTTCTTTTGATAGAGTATGTATGAATACAAAATAGGTGCAAGGCAAATAACGGAAAGCATTATAAATATCATCCAATATGTTTTTTTAATATCAAAGCTCATTATAAGCATTGAAATACCGCCGATGACCCAAATAAGTCCTGCGAATCTATGAGTTTTGTTCCAAATTTCGATGTCGGATAATGTCCAAGGCACTCTTATTCCCACAGTATATGTTTGTTTGCATTTCGGAAGATAATTCCCGATAATGATAAACAAAACGCTTAGAAACAGCATAACGAACATTCCCACATTCACATTTACACCGATTGAGTATGCATAGCTGATTGAACAAACCAAAACAGAGCATAGCGGAGTTATCCAAAATACGGATGCAAGCATTTTATTGTTGATATTGTCGCTTTTGGGGTCTTTGGATGTTGCCCAAACGCTGAAAAACTGCAAAAGAAGCATGAAAGCAGGTATGCCGAAAACCGTAAATGCCTTTGATGAATATCCGTTAGGTTCGTTGCCAATGCCCCAATGGGTGGGCATGGTATCGGGTAGTTTGTTCCAAAGAACTACTCCGAAAATAACCGGCAATAGAATCACCAAAGACGATAACATCAATGTGTTTTTATTTTTTTTGATAAATTTTTTCATTCTGCTCATTTCCTTTCAGCTCGCTGACCCAAAGCATTACTTCTTCCAATACGGAAGTGTTGATTTCGTAGAAAATAAATTTGCCATCTCTCTCATCTCTGATAAGATCCGCTTCTTTTAATACGGATAAGTGTCTGGACACAGCCGCAGATGATATTAAAAATTTATCTGATATATCACCGGCACTCATTCTTCCGCTTTTGAGCATATTCAATACTTCTCTTCTTACTGGGTCGGCAAGTGCTTTTAATGTTTGTTGCAATGCCATGGTAATACTTCCTAATTATTTTTTGCCTTTTTATTTTTAATGCAGATTATTAATGCCAAAACTATCATCGGTATCATGGCGATAATGCCTACAGGAGCAGGCCCGAGAATCATTTCGTTTGCATATAGCGGATTAATCGCCATGAGAGGAAGTGTGGCAATGGCATTCAATGCTCCGTGTGCAATCGAGGGGATCCAAATGCATTCGCTTTTTTCATATAGGGCATCAAGGAAAATGCCGAATACTGTAGTAAAGATGCAAAACAACAACATACCGATAATGGGGAAGCCCCAATAATCGAACCCATACTCATAACCGGCTAAAATCATAACTGGCCAATGCCATATACCCCATATGATACCGCCGATAATTCTGCCTTTATTTACACCGAACTTTTCTTTGAGCATTGGGTACATTGCACCCCTCCAGCCGATTTCTTCACCGAAAGCAAATACACCGTTTATTATGGGTGCCCAACTGACTGCCTGAAGCGCCTGCAAAGCAATCAATGAGGGAATGGTGTATCCGGCATCATATATTTGTTGTAGCATTTCTTCTGTATAGGCTAATGTTACATAAGAAAAGCTTAAATCAAGCCTACCGGGCATAACGAGAAAATATACAATCGCTCCCAAAAAAGTAAGGAGTGCCGGAGCAAACCATGCCGAGAGTATCATCAAGATATTGCCTTTTATTTTTAATTTAAGACCGGATTCTTTAACCGAAATTTTTGATAGTAAAACTGCGGCAAAGGGGGAAAACATTGAAAAGGACAATATTTGTGAAAATGATGATGAGCTGCCGTTTTTATATGCCACACTCGCAAATATTTGCAATATCCAGCCGAGTGCGAAAGTAAGAATAATGTAGGTGGTAAATTTCTTTTTATCGTATCTCATATGCGTACCTCGTTTAACATTTAACTTAATTGTTAAATGTATTGTATCGTGTTTGGGAGGGGTTGTCAAGAGATTTATGATTATAGTAAAATTAATTTGAGTGCCGCACAAAAATATACCCGCAATGGTGTATATGCGGGTATAAGCTTTAAATATTAAAACACCTTCTTACTTCCGTAATACTCTTCCACCAATCTCAATGTTTCACCAAAACGCTGGAAATGCACTACTTCTCTTTCTCTTAAATATCTCAAAGAGTCTTTTAACAATGGATCATCGGTCATTTTGATAAGATTTTCGTAGGTGATGCGTGCCTTTTGTTCTGCTGCCATGTCTTCTGTTAGGTCTACGATGGGGTCGCCTTTAGAGCCTACAGCCACCATGTCGAATGTTTGACCGCTTGTGTTGATATAATAAGGGTTGCAGCCATGTTCTACAAAATATTTATCAAATCCAGCCTTTAACATTTCGTCTTTCGTAGCACCCGAAATAAGCTGAGTAAACATTTCTCCGACCATTTCTATATGCCCGAGTTCCTCGGTGGCAATATCGGTTAAAATTCCTTTTCCTTCCTTCAGAGGCATACAGAATCTTTGTGTTAAATATCGGGTTGAAGCTCCGAGTTCGCCGTCGGGCCCGCCGTACTGCGTTATAATATTCATTGCCATTTGGGGATTCTTTTCGCTTACTCTCACAGGACGCTGCACTGTTTTAGAATATATCCACATTATTCATCACCTCCGCATTCACAAGAACATTTGCAATGGTTGCCGACCGCCCATCTGTCGATGTAAGTCCATGAATCTTGTGCGGTGTCATACATTGTCAAAGGGTCGTTATAAGTGGTATTGTATTCATTGATAAGTCTGTTCAATTCGGTTGCATAATGGTTATGCCTCTCCAAGGTCTGCGTATCATTGGGGTGCGTGTCGAGATACAATGCCGTCTCCAGAGCCGCAAAACGGTATTTACATATATCATTCAGCATTTTTTCTTGCTTATTTAACATAGCCGTTCTCCTCCGCCCACATTACCGCAAAACGGTGAATACAAAACTTCGTAGAGGCTGCCCTTTTCCAAAGCTTCATCCAAATCATATTCTTCCACATCTAATTGATATGGCACATAAGCGTGGTACATTTTAGGTTCCTTTGGCATGAAAGGCACCAAAGGAGTGAAATCATTTCTTCTTTGCATAGTTAAATTCCTTTCAAGCTGATTTACAAACAAGATATTGTTCTTTATATAATATTTATGATGAGAATAAATGTGCCTTGTAATATGCGATTATAACAACTATATTTAAATCTATCGGTTTTCTTTTAAATAAATTTTATATCCGAAATATTAGTGATATAGCGATTTATTTGGTGGGTATACAGCGGTTATGAATAATAATCAGATTGTGAAGTCGGTGTCGAATGCGGTATATAAAGCACATCCGCTTACTTATGCCAACGCATACGCTGCTTAATAAGATAAATGATTTGTACAACCAGACAAACCGAAATGGAGAAGTATGCACAATATTGACAAAGTTTTGCCCCTATATCAAATATTTTTTCCAAAGTATCCATAACGAAACCTCGTGATTAAATAATTTTTAACATATTATATCGAATAATAATATCTATGCCAAACTTAAACGCTTCTATATCTGTCTCTTAAAAAAGAGGCAGGTACAGAGGCGTTTAATATATTCGAATATAATCCTAAGATAAAGATTTTATTCGAACAAACAAACTCGTTGAAATGATATATACGAGTTTGATTTACACCCTCATTAAGCATCACTCCCCTTTCTTCGTCATAATTGATTACTAGTTAAATTTACAGTGATGTAATAAACATTTAATATGGAAATAATGTGCTAAAGTGAAAATGATATGTTATAATTAATACAAACATCAGTTTGATAAATGAGTGAGGTAATAAAATGAAACACACTCTTAAAGAACATACTGTTTTCCATGTGGATGTCAACAGTGCATTTTTGTCGTGGAGTGCAGTCGATACTCTGAAAAAAGACCCAAATGCAGTGGATTTGAGGCTTATTCCGTCGGCAGTCGGCGGGGACACAAATACCAGACACGGAATAATATTGGCTAAGTCGATACCGGCAAAGAAGTACGGAATAGTAACGGCTCAGCCTGTTATTCAGGCAATGAGAAAATGCCCCGAACTGGTGTTGGTGCCGGCTAATCATAAATTATATTCGCAATATTCGAAAGCTTTTATATCGATACTAAAAAAGTATTCGCCGATTATAGAGCAAGTATCGGTGGACGAAGCTTATATGGATATGAGTGGGTGTGAATGGATGTATTCATCTGCCGAAGATGTTGCATATACCATAAAAGAGGAAATAAAAAATACATTGGGATTCAGCGTAAATATAGGCATATCATCAAACAAGCTCCTCGCCAAAATGGCAAGCGACTTTGAAAAGCCCGATAGAATACATACGCTGTATCCGGAAGAAATTAAAGATAAAATGTGGCCACTGCCTTTAGGGGAGCTTTTCGGAATTGGTAAAGTTACGGAGGCTAAGCTAAAATCTTCGGGATTTACCACCATAGGCAGTGTGGCAAGCTGCCCTGTGGATAAGCTTCAGCGGCTTTTAGGCGAAAAGTCGGGACTTAGCGTATATAATTCAGCCAACGGAATTAATTTGAGTGAAGTGAAATCGGTTTCGGACGAGCCTAAAAGCTACGGCAATTCCGTTACCCTCAGTGAGGATATAACAGCGGATAATATATCTTCGCTGCTACTGCCGTCGTTAAGAAAGTTATGCGACAATGTAGCATTAAGGCTTCGGACTGACGAAGTATGCACCAAAACCGTCAGTGTAGCAATAAAAACATACACATTTAAGAATTATTCCAAGCAGGCAACTTTGGTTTGTGCCACCAATTCGAGCCGGGAAATTTATGATATAGCATATAAATTGATGTTTGAACTTTGGGATAAAAAAATTCCTTTAAGGCTGATTGGTGTCAGTGCATCAAATATTGTGAAAAATCCAGTATTCCAGCAAAGTATGTTTGAGCAAGTGTCGCAAAATGTGCCTAAGAAAAATGATACATCGCTCTACAAAGCAACTGACATGATACGACAAAAATTCGGCAGCGATGCATTGGTTCGAGCTTCGTTTATGAATAAGATCAAAAAAGAAAATAAAGAAGATGAGTAAAGTACCGGTATATTTCGGTATTTTATTTTTACTTAGGAGCAGAAAATAATTATATTGACAAATGCGTAGATAGATTATATAATATCGTTAAACGATATCGTATAACGATATTAAGGAGGTCTTTATGCCGAAAAAATCAATGGTGATTCTTACGGAGTCGATGTTTTATGTTTTGATGGCACTTAGTAAGAGTGCAATGTGTGGAACGCAAATAAACGATTTTGTTAATGCCAAAACTAAAGGCAGAGTACCTCTCGGCCCGGCCACCCTATATACGATATTGGCAAAGTTTGAAAACGAAAATTATATCAAAGAAATTGAAACAGACGGCAGAAAAAGAACCTACAAAATAACCGAAAAGGGCATTGATGTGTACAATCAGGAGCTTGAAAGGCTTAAAATGTGCATTAATGATGCCGAAGAAATTTAAAATAGGGAGGGAAACATGATTAAATATGTATTTAAATTTGTTCCTTATTACGAATATGATATAAACTCTTTGGAGCAATGGCTTTCCGATATGGCAAAAAAAGGGCTTATGTTTAAAAGATTTATTTTCGGCATGGCTTGTTTTGAGAGAGTTTCGCCTTGCGATAACATTCGATTTTGTTTTATTCCCGAGCCTGAGGGAACGGGGCTGTTTTGCCAAAACGCAGGAGAACCCGATAATGATTTTCGTAAAATGTGTAGTGAAGCCGGTTGGAATTACATTACAGGGTATAATGATTTTCATGTATTTTATACCGAAGATAGTAGCTCCGTTGAGCTTTTAACAGATGATGATGTTACTGCAATGTCGATTGACGAAATAAAAAAGAAAAAGAAAAGTTCGCTGTTTGGCAGTCTTATGTACTGCATTGTATATTGTTTTTTGATAAGCCTCTTGGCAGGAAGCGTGATAATGCCAATGATTTTGATGGGCACTTTATTGTTCGTGTTTTCTGTATTTATTATTGCTGCAAATTGGATAAATGCCATAAAGAGAGTGCGTTATTTAAATAAATTAAGTAAGGATTTAAGAGAACGCAATTTATCGGAAAATAAAAGTGCAAAATTTATTTTGAAAGGTGCATATAAGCCGATAATCGGATTACTGACTCTGATATGGGCAATTTGTATAATAAGATTGAGTTTTTCTCCGCTTGAGGAGCGAATTTCTTTAAGTGATTACAACAAGCCTTTACCATTTGCCACAATAGCCGATATGATACCGGGGGAATATAAGGGGAGTGAGTATAACTACGGAAGTATGAATACAATGAGAGTTAAAAGCGATATTTTCGCTCCGGTGATTATTGATTATACGGAAAGTGCCGATGTTATATTGGAAAACGAACAAAACTGGTACGGTTCGGTGGATATAGTATATATAGTATTTAAAAATGAAATATTAGCAGATATAGCCGCAAATGAAATAGTCAGAATAGACAAAATGAGAGAAGGTAAATTCACCTATGTTGATATACCGAATGTTGATAGCGATTTTGCGGTAGGGTATTTGTACAACGAAAAAACGATCCGCGATACACCCAGCATAGTTTTAAGAAAAGATAATAGGCTAATGCGTATCACATTCTATCAATTCACAGGTTCTGTCGATATGAAAGAGTGGCTGAGTGTTGCGGCGGAGAGGCTGTAGGTAGTAGTTATATATGTGTGAAAAACCCCACAATAAGGTGCTACGGGGCTTTCCCAGCAAAATGAAATTATTCTTCTTTTTCTATTTTCCCATTGTACAATCCGAATGTCATGATTTTATACGCTTTTAAATAACCGCTGATATCCTCATCGGGTTTTGTTGATAAAACGCTGTATGACATATTTTTTTCGGATACTTTGTACCCTGTTGGGAAGATATCGTTTCGTTTATAAAATTCCATTCTTTTTAATCGTTGTTCGTAGTTAGGGGAATTTGCATCGAGGGGTTCCACATCCAAAACGAGTATTTTATCTTTCTTTTCTTCTTTTATATGACTTAGGATTTTACTGCCGTAGCCGTGGTTTCTTTTGGCTTTATCTATTGCAAGGTATAATACGAAAAAGATATCACCTAAGTCCACCGAATATGTAATTGCACAAAATTCTTCATTCTCGTAGTAGGCGGTGAACTCTACATTTTTTCTCAACGAATTTATCATAAGCAGCCAATGGGGGAACAACTCATCTTTTGGAAATGCTTCTTTCATGAGTTTTTTAATGTATTTATATTCTTTTAGATTTATCGTTACCTTCTTTGTTTGCATATGTAAAATCCTTTCTTAAATCAGAGTAAATACATGAGAATTTAACAATGTATATTATACATAAGCTACGATTTAAAGTATACGATTTATTGATTTTATAAGAAATGTTCGCAAAATTTTTGCATGAAATTTGTTTTGAAAAAAGGTATAATATAAATATATTTATATCGCAAGAGATAAATTCTCTATTGATAAATTTGATCATTGCAGTTTTAGAACTCTTCGAAATTTACATTAAGAGGTGTTGTTTGAAACGAGTAAAAGCAGCTTGCATACTGCAAACATTGATTTTTATGCAAAAAGAAGAAGCAAGCTTTACCAAGGAAGAAGCTTTGAAACTTAATAATGATGAATTGAGCCGCTATTTAAATTCTCTGGAAGAATCAGGAAGTAAATATTCGGTGGATTCAAAAGAAATTTCGGATAATGACTCTATAATACTTCATATCAGAAAGCAATATACATCATCCACCCATATGGGCGAATATTTCGAGTAAGAATTATAAAAGACCTCGTTATTTTGATAGGTACTCTCTTTACAGCTCGTGTTGAAAGGGGGTATATCATTTTAAGAGGTCTTTTTAATATTATCTTTTCCAGGTTTTCGGTGATAATAGTATTATCATTGGGAAGAGTTCAAGCCTGCCGGCTATCATGTTAAATGTCAGAACCAATTTTGATAGATTGCTAAACTGCGAGAAATTACCCGTTGCTCCGACCATTTCAAGCCCGGGCCCGATATTATTCAGCGTTGCTATTACAGCTGATACATTGGTTGCAAAGCTGTGGTTATCAAAAGATATAATGATAAGCGATAAAGCAAAGATCATAACATATACGATAAAATATGCACTTATTCCTTTGACTGTGCTGTCATCAAGAGTTCTGTCATTGAGCTTGATTCTGTGTACGGAGTTTGGGTTAATGGCTTTAAGCAGTTCGTTTCTTGCGTATTTAAACATTACGATGATACGGGATACCTTAAGCCCGCCTCCTGTGCTTCCGGCAGACGCTCCTATGCACATTACTGCGAGAAGGATAAGTTTACTAACTTCAGGCCATAAATCGTAGTTTTCGGTGCAATATCCGGTTGTGGTCATAACGCTGGATACTTGAAAGCTTGATGCATGGAATGCTTCGATAAACGAATCAAACATATTTAAAATGTTAAAGGCTATAGCCAGCGAAGCACCGAGCATTATGCCGATATACCACCTGAGTTCTTCATTTTTAAAGCATTCCTTAACTTTGCCTATAAGCAGTAGGTAGTAGCAGTTAAAGTTTATGCCGAAAAGTGCCATACCGATTGTTATGGTAGCTTGCACCGTAGTGGAATAATCGGAAAGAGAAGTGTTTTTAATGGCAAACCCGCCCGTGCCTGCAGTGCCGAATGACAACAAAAGCGAATCGAAGAACGAAACTCCCTCCAAAAGCAGAATCAAAACAAGCGCTACAGTCATTACAAAATATATCAGATACAGTATTTTCGCTGTGCTGTGTATTTTGGGAACGAGCTTACTTGCCTCAAATCCGGGGCTTTCCGCTTTCATGATATGTATATTGCCTCCTCCACCTGCAAGTGGGATTGCCGCCATTGCAAATACCAAAACGCCCATGCCTCCTATCCAATGAGAAAAACTTCTCCAAAACAGCAGGGAACGAGGAAGCACTTCTACATCGCTAAGTATACTGGAACCTGTTGTGGTAAAACCGGAAGCTATTTCAAAGAGTGCATCTATGTAGCTTGGTATTGCCTTCGAAAATACAAAGGGCAATGCTCCCACAATGCTCATGAATATCCATACGAGGGCGGTTATAATGAGTCCATCTTTTGCATAGATGGTTTTGTTCTTTGGCTTTGACAAAAGAACAAAGCTTAAGCCTATAAGGGCTGTTATGCCGATGGTTTTTATAAAAGCAATGAGTGTAGCGTCGTTATCGACAAGGGCATAAATAAGCGGAAACAGCATTAAAAATGCTTCTATTATTAGAATTACACCGACTGTGTATATTATCATTCGTTTGTTCATAGTTACCTGCCTATATCATCCAGATCGTCAAAGCCTGATGTGGTGGTTACTATAATTACGCTGTCGCCTGCTTCCAATGTGTCGCTGCCTCTTGGCATTATGACTTTGCCGCTGCGGTTTATACAGGCGATAAGTACATTTTCTTTTATTTTAAGATTCTCTAAGGGAATGCTTGTGAGTTTGCTATTTTCGCTCACCTTAAATTCCAACGCTTCGACTTTATCGGAAACCAGTTTGTAGAGTGTAATGACATTGCTGCCGATGCTGTTTTGAAGCGCTCTTACATATTGCAATATCAAATTTACGCTGAGCTGCTTGAGAGAAACCAAGCTGCCCAGTTCAAATGGTTTAACCACTTTTTCCAATTCTGCTCTGTTTATTTTGGTAATGGTCTTTATTTTGCTGTCAAAACCTTTGGCGAAAAGCGATGTCATTACATTTTCTTCGTCTATTCCCGTTAAGCAGCACAGTGCATCCACCGATTCGAGGCCTTGCTCTTTTAACACGGCGTAATCCGTTCCGTCGGCATTTATCACTTCGACTTTAGGTAATGCATTGGAGAGATATTCGGCTCTCTTTAAATCATTTTCGATGATTTTTACATTTGCTTTATTTTCGGATAGCTGGTGAGCTAAATAGAAAGCAGTTGTACCTCCTCCCACGATGATAACATTTTTTATGTGGGTATTGGTCATGTGCATTTCCTTTAAGAAAACTGGCAAACTCTTGGCAAAGGTGATAGCCGTTACGGTATCGCCCTGCTGAAATTCGAAATTGCCGAAAGGTATGTAAACCTGAGAGTCCCTTTCTACAGCGCAAATAAGAGCGGAGGATTTGGTTTTTGAAAAAACCTCTTGGATAGAATGACCGCACAAAATACTATGTTCTTCAACGCTGAAACTGAATAGTCTTACCTGCCCATTCATTAATGATTCTACATTTTCGGCAAATGGGTTTTCTATTATACGCATCATTTCGAAAGCGGCTTCTCTTTCCGGATTGACTACCATGGAAAGACCGAGTTCATCCTTTATGTAACCTATTGTGCGGTTGTATTCGGGGTTTCTGACTCTGCATATAGTCGAAGAAGCTCCCATTTTTTTAGCAAGTAAACAGCATAAAAGATTTATTTCGTCGTTTGATGTTACGGCAATTAATAAATCGGTTTTTTCTATGCCGGCTTCCGATAAAATTTCGGCATTTGTTGCACTTCCGCAAATGCCCGAAACATCGATTTCCTCCGTTGCCTTGGTGAGTATATCTTGTTTTTCGTCGATTGCGATGATATCATGCTTTTCTTTTGCTAATTCTTGAGCAAGTGCAAATCCGATTTTACCCATTCCCACAATAACTATATTCATAATTAACCTCTCTTTGTATTGCCGCATACTTTGCAATTTGGGCTTTGATTTATTTTGATTTCGTTAAATTCCATATTCAATGCATCATAATAAAGGATTTTGCCTTTAAGAGGCATTTCTCCTGTAAGAATATAATTGATTGCCATTTGAGCCATCATTGCGGATATCGTGCTTACTACCGAAGATATGGAAGTCGGTTTTTTTATTTCCTCATCCGATATATCCGAATATATACATTCAAGACAAGCACTTTCATTTGGCACAACTCCGATAAGCATTCCGCTGAATGCATTGATTCCGCCGTTAATCAAAGGAATTTCGGCTTTTAGACATGCACGGTTTATTATCTTTCTCGTATTCAGATTATCCACTGCCGCAAGAACTATGTCGTAATCTTTTATTATGTCCAAGGCATTTTCGTCGGTAAGGGCATATTTATATATAACATAAGTAATTTCGGGATTAAGCGCCTTTAATGTGAGAAGTGCAGAGTCCGCTTTGTTAATGCCGATTCTTTCGGTATTATGAAGAAATTGCCTGTTGAGGTTGCTTTCCGATACCGTGTCGAAATCGACTATGCCTATAGTGCCGATGCCGGCTCCCGCAAGGCAGTACAGTGAGGTTGAACCCAAACCACCTGCTCCGATAACCAGAACTTTTGCATTATTTAATTTTTCTTGTCCGCCGTTTTTAATAAGCGGTATATTGTATTGTGCAGAATATCTTTCCGACATTTTTTCCTCGCTTATAATTAATTTATTTAGAGTAAATATAT
>CAZXWI010000022.1:0-19587 GCA_964644555.1 uncultured Lachnospiraceae bacterium
CATAATGATAGTATTAGTTGTAAACTGCGGTAGTTCATCATTAAAGTACCAGCTTCTTAATATGGACAACCAGAGTGTTATGGCTTCGGGTGTTGCTGAAAGAATCGGTATCGACAATGGTATTCTCACGCACAAACTCAATGGGGAAAAAGTTGTTATTAATCAGGACATGAAAACTCACAAGGATGCAGTTGATTTGGTTCTCTCATTCTTGGTAGATCCCAAATATGCAGTAATCGGCTCAATGAGCGAAATTAATGCCGTAGGACACAGAGTTCTCCACGGCGGTAGCAAATATTCGGAAAGCGTTTTGATAAACGATGATGTTTTGGCTGCAATCGAAGAATGCATTCCTTTAGGCCCTTTACACAATCCCGCAAACCTTATCGGTATCAATGCTTGCTCGCAGGCTCTTCCGGGAGTTCCTCAGGTAGCAGTATTCGATACGGCATTCCATCAGACAATGCCGGATTATGCTTACACATATCCGATTCCTTATGAATATGTTGAAAAACATAAAATCAGAAAATACGGTTTCCACGGCACAAGCCACAGATATGTAGCATTAAGAGCTGCTGAAATGATGGGAACTAAAGATATGAAACTCATCACATGCCATTTGGGAAACGGCTCAAGTATAGCAGCTGTTCTTAACGGAAAATGTGTAGAAACATCAATGGGTCTTACCCCGTTGGACGGTTTGGAAATGGGTACACGTTCGGGTACTGTAGACCCTGCTGTTGTAAAATTCCTTTGCGACAAAGAAGGTCTTACAGTTGACGAAGTAGACACTATCTTAAATAAAAAATCAGGTGTACTCGGTGTTTCCGGAGTATCAAGCGATTTCAGAGATTTAGAAGCAGCGGCTGAAGAAGGCAACAAGCGTGCTCAGCTTGCTCTTGACATTTTCTACTACAGAGTTCGCACCACAATAGGACAGTATGCCGCAGCTATGGACGGTGTTGATGCTATCTTATTTACAGCAGGTGTAGGCGAAAATTCGGCAATCACGAGAAAACGCGTTTTGGAGGGCTTAACATTCCTCGGAATTACATTGGATGAAGAAGCTAACTCAGTAAGAGGTGAAGAAATCTTCATAAACGGTGCTGATTCCAAAGTTAAAGTAATGGTAGTTCCCACAAACGAAGAACTCATGATTGCTCTTGATACAGTAGAACTCACCAAAGACTTGATTTAATTGTAAAATTGTATTGACTTTTATGCTTTAAATATGTATAATACTTTGGTATTAATCTTAAAGTAATATGCACTAAAATCATGTATAGGAGGTGAGAGCTGTGGCAGTACCTAAAAGAAAACAGTCAAAATCAAGAAAAAATAAACGTAAAGCTAATTTCAAACTTAATGTACCCGCTATGTCCACATGTTCAGTGTGCGGTGAAATTAAGCAGCCTCACAGAGTTTGCCCGAATTGCGGAAGCTATAACGGAAGAACAGTCGTATCATTAGAAGGCGAAAATTAATATAAAGGTTGCTGTTTTACGACAGCAACTTTTTTATAAGGAGTAAATATGACTATCTATCTTGACGCTATGGGCGGAGATAACGCACCTGTTGAAATTATACAGGGTGCGGTGGATGCCGTAAAAGAGTATGGTATAAATGTAACTCTGATAGGCGATGAAACTATCATCAATAATGTTTTTACAAATAGGAAACTTTCTAAAGACAATATAAGCATAATAGATGCAAAAGAAAATATTTCAATGAACGAAGAACCTGTGGCAGCCGTTCGTAAAAAGAAAGACAGCCCCATGGTTGTCGGATGTACCCTTGTAAAAGGTTCACACGAAGATGCATTTGTTTCAGCAGGGAGTACCGGAGCGCTTCTTTCGGCAGCTTTATTGTATTCCGGAAGAATAAAAGGAGTTCAACGACCGGCACTTTGCACTGTGGTTAACATAAATAAACCGGTTGCTCTTTTGGATAACGGTGCAAACGCAGATTGTAAAGCCGATTATTTGGTTCAATTCGCAAAAATGGGAGCAGCGTATACATCAATAGTAACAGGTATTAAAGAGCCTAAAGTAGGGCTTTTGAATATCGGTTCGGAAGATATTAAAGGTAATTCTCTTTATAAAGAAGCTCATCAGCTTTTGAGAGAGGATGGCGGTGTTGACTTTGTTGGTAATGTCGAAGCCAATCATGTAAATGATTCCGAGGCCGATGTTATTGTGTGTGATGGATTTACGGGAAATGTGCTGTTAAAAAATATGGAAGGCTCTTTTAAAACAGCCTTAAATATAATAAAAGATGTTTTTTACAAAAACACGCCTAATAAAGTAGCGGCTATGATTGTAAAAAAAGATTTGTCTGAAAAGAAAGCTGCATTAGATCCGAAAGCCTACGGTGGAGCACCTCTGCTCGGAATCAACGCAACTGTTATAAAAGCTCATGGCAACAGTGATGCATACGCAATAAAAAATGCGTTATATCAGGCAAATAAACTTTTGGAAAACGATGTTTTGGGAAAAATTATCGAAACATTGAAGTAATATGGTATTATAAATATATATGACCTTGATAGGAGGAATCTAAAATGATTTTTGACAAAGTAAAAGATGTTATTGTTAATCAGTTGGAAATCGAACCTGAAAAAGTAACGCTCGAATCTTATTTCATTGATGATTTGGAAGCTGATTCTCTTGATGTTATGGAAATGATTATGCAGTTTGAATCTATTTTCGGAGTTGAAGTTGACGATGAAACATTAAGCGAAATCAAACAAGTTAAAGATGTTGTTGAGTATTTCGAAAAAATGCAAGCATAAAAATTTAAAATAATAAGGGTTAATACCCTTATTTTTTTTGTTCTTTCGTAATTTTGGAGTATAATAAATCCTATGGAAAAAAATATTGATTATAATAAAATAAAAGAACTTGAAAAACATATCGGCTATACATTTAAGAATATCGATTTATTGGTAACGGCACTTACGCACAGCTCCGCAGTAAACGAATACAATTTGGTAAGCAACCAAAGATTGGAATTTTTAGGAGATGCTGTTTTACAATTATGCGTATCTACGGATTTGTATAAAGAACATGAAAGTGATGACGAGGGGGCATTGTCAAAATTAAGGGCTTTGATAGTATGTGCAGATTCACTCAGTATCACCAGCAAGAAAATTCATTTGGACGAATACATAATTTTAGGTAAAGGTGAAGAACACAGCGGAGGCAGAAAAAAGAAAAATATTCTTGCCGATGCGTTGGAAAGCTTGATTGCCGCCATATATTTGGACGGAGGCTTTGCCGCTGCAGAGGAGTTTGTCAGAAATCAGCATAGGGCAATTATACTGGAAGCTTTGAGCGGGCAGTTGGTATATGACTACAAAACCAAACTCCAAGAATATGTTCAATCTCATAAAATGGGTGAACTTACCTATGAATTGGTTCAAACCAAAGGACCCGAACATGATATGGAATTTACTACCCGTGTGGTAATTGCCGGATTTGAGTACCCACTTGCCACGGCACACAATAAAAAGCAATCCGAACATAAAGCGGCAGGGTTGGCATTAAAGATACTGGAAACTGAAAACGGAAGAAAATAATGGTATTAAAAAGAATAGAAATATATGGATTTAAATCATTCGGTAAAAAAGTCGAAATAGATTTTAACAATAAGGTAACTGCTATCGTAGGCCCTAATGGGAGTGGTAAAAGCAATATTACCGATGCCATAAGATGGGTAATGGGCGAGCAGCGTGTGAAGCCTCTCCGAGGTGCTAAAATGGAAGATATCATCTTTTCGGGAACTCCAGTAAAGAAGCCTTTGGGATACGCTCAGGTAAGCATTGTCCTTGATAACAGTGAAAAAATATTCGATACCGATTATGATGAAATCGAAGTAAGCAGAAAATACTTCCGCTCGGGAGAAAGCGAATATTATATCAACAAAACCCAGTGCCGCCTTAAAGATGTGCAAAATCTGTTTATGGATACGGGCTTGGGCAGAGAGGGATATTCCGTTGTCAGCCAAGGGCAGATAGAATCTATTGTTGTAAATTCTCCTATGGAAAGAAAGCTTCTTATTGAGGAAGCTGCCGGAATAGTAAAATACAGAGTCAGAAAAACCGATGCCGAGCGAAAGCTGGAAAAAGCTCAAAACAATTTATATCGTATAACAGATATTATTGCAGAGCTTGAGCAAAGACTTCCGTCATTAAAACGACAGAGCGAAAAAGCAGAGAAATTCATAGAATACAAAAACCAACTCAAAGAAATTGAAGTCGGTGTTTTTGTGCATAGAATGGATATCTTAAATGAAAAGCTGAACAAAACATTATTCGATAAGCAAAGTTTGGAAGAAAGCTTAAAAGGGCTCGATGAACAATTTGCTTTGCTTGATGAAAAGTATCGTCTTATCAAATCAAAACTTGCGGAATATGACAGCAAAATAATCGGTGCAAACGAAGATATTCACAAAATAATGGAGCAGTTCGAATTTGCCAAAGTCGATTTGCAAGTATCGAAAAAAGAATTGGAAAACCTTATTTCGCAAAAGGAACAATTCGGTTCTGAGGACAGCAATTACGATTTTACAATCAAAGAACTCGATAAAGAACAGAAATCTCTTATTGATGAGCTTAATGCAAAGAATGTTGTTTTGCAAAATGTACGAGAAAAATTTGAGAAACATAAATCCAAAACGGATGAAATCGTTTCCACATTAAGAGAAAGCGAATCCAAATTAAAGATTCTCGAAGGATATGAAAACTCCATGCAGGGGTATAAGTACGCCATCAGAGAATTAATGAATTTAAAGAATACAAATAATATTTTAGCAAATGGACTTTATACCACAGTCGGAGAAGTAATCAATACCGAAGCGGTGTATGCTGAGGCAATAACAAAATCCCTCGGTGCGAGTATGTCGTATATGATTACTGAAAATGAGCATGTGGCAGCGGAATGTATCGGTATTCTTAAAAAGAACAAATGGGGAAGAGTAACATTTTTACCCAAAAATATCGTTAAGTCAAATGAAGCAAACGATAATTCGGGAATAAAAAATTGTGTGGGTTTTATTGATTATGCCAATAATTTGGTTAAAACCGATCCTGAATTCAGAGGGATAATAGATAATTTATTATCAAAAGTTGCCATTTGTGATAATTTGGAAAATGCCAATAAAGCTGCTTTGCAAACTAAGCACAGGCTTAAGATAGTAACTCTTGACGGTGAAGTATTGTATCCCGGAGGAGCTGTAGCCGGAGGACAAACGAAAAATGAGGACGAAGGCTCAATAAAACGAAGAAGCGAAATCGAGCAATTAAGAAAGGTTGTTAAAGATAAGCAAAAAGAATACGATGAAATACTCACCGAAAATGCTAAACCTTACGAAGAAGAAATTTTCGAAATAAGAGAAAGTGTTGCAACGCTGAAAGAACGAATCCGCAATGTAGAAGATCGAAAAAAATATTTTTCACAAGTCTCTAACAAAAAAGCGGAAGAAGTTTTGCTTATTAATAAAAAGATCGATGAATTAAATCAAAAGATAGTCGGTTATTCCAATATCGACAATGAATACAGCGAGCAAAGAAACAAAGCCGAAACTTACTATCGAACTCTTATTGCCGAAAAAGAGAAAAACAATGCGGAAAATGACGAAATTGATAAAAAGATAAGGCAGATAAGCATAGATAGAAATTCCGTATCGGATAAGCTATCTTCCGTGGAGGTAGCTTTAGGCAAGACCGAAGTGGAAATCAGCCATTTGAAAGATAATATGATGGAGGATTATGCACTGACTTATGCCGCAGCTGTTCCTTATAAAATAGAAATATCCGATTTAAACGAGTGCCTTGAGAACATAGCTCAGTTAAAGGACAAAATCAAAAAGCTCGGCAATATCAATGTGGATGCTTTGGAAGAATATAAAGAAGTAAAGAATCGCTATGAAGAAATGAGCCTTCAAAGAGATGATCTCATAGTGTCTAAGGACGAACTTTATAAAGTTATCAACGATATTTCGGAGAGCATGAAAAAGCGCTTCATTGAGCAGTTTAACATAATTCAAAGAGAGTTTGACAATGTGTTTAAGAAGCTGTTTAACGGAGGCGAGGCGAATTTAGTGCTTACAGATCCCGATGATGTATTAAACAGTGGGGTTGAAATTACGGCACGACCGCCTAACACCAAGTTAAAAAACATTGCAGGACTTTCGGGTGGCGAAAAATCCATGACTGCTATTTCGCTTATATTTGCAATACTTCGCATTAAACCATCACCGTTTTGCGTGCTTGATGAGATCGATGCGGCTTTGGATGATGCGAATGTAGGCAGAATATGCGAATACTTGCAAAGTGTTTTGGATCATAACCAATTTGTTATAGTAACGCATAAAAAGATTACTATGGAAATAGCCGACACATTATATGGGGTATCAATGGGTTCGGAAGGAATATCGCAAGTTCTTTCCGTAAAACTTTCGGACATTGATAAATACGGTGATTGAAAATGAACGACGAAAAATTTAAAAACGGATTTTTAGGAACGAAGAAGAGCCTGAGCTCTCGTTTTAAAGAAATTTTTACAGGAGCTATTGATGATGAATTATACGATGATATGACGGAGGCTTTGATTCTTTGCGATATTCCGTATAAGACAGCCGATAAAATTTTGGAAAGTGCGAAACAGAAGCTCAAACGCAATATGATGAATGATCTTGACAGCGTTACAAATGCAGTTAAGGAGAGCATTGCGGAGCTTGTTAAAACTCATGATAAGTTTTACGGATTCAATACTCCGGCGGTTGTATTGGTTATGGGGGTTAATGGAGTGGGCAAAACGACAACGATTGCCAAAATAGCCAACCTTTATAAATCAGAGGGTAAAAGCGTAATGCTTGCCGCAGCAGACACATTCAGAGCAGCCGCCGGTGAACAACTTGGTATATGGGCACAGAGGCTTGATATACCTATAGTCGGCAGTAAACAAGGGCAGGATGCCGCCAGCGTAATATATGATGCAATCAGTTCCGCAAAGGCAAAAAACATAGATTTATTGATTTGCGACACGGCAGGCAGGCTTCATAACAATAAAAACCTTATGGACGAACTTGCAAAAATATACAGAGTTTGTGATGCCAACAGAGAAAGGATGAATTTATACACGGTTGTTGTGCTTGACGCAATGACCGGACAGAATTCCGTAAATCAGCTTGGTGAATTTATACAAATAAGAAAGCCGGACGGAATCGTGGTTACCAAGATTGATGGTTCTGCAAAAGGCGGAATAGTTGTTTCAGCAATGGATCAATATGGTATTCCTGTATTGTATCTCGGTACGGGAGAGAGTGTTGAGGATATCGTTTTATTCGATGCCGACAAGTATGCCGATGCTATATTATAAAAATAAACTGTCGCTTTACGAAGGTTGTTCGTTTAGCGACAGTTTTTTATTTTAGCTTTATTGTATCGGTACTTTCGTCGGTAGCATCTGTCGAGATTAGCTTTTGTATGAGCTCCGGATTTGATGTGATGATTCCACTTGGGTAGTATTGCACAGCAAGGTTATAATCTTCTTCTGAATTGACTCCCTCTATATATACGCTTACATTTCGGTTTTTCAGTGCTTTTAATACCTTTTGAGAATAATTATCTATTTCGCTTAAAGGTATTTCAACGAACTGAAAATCTATATCAAAATAAAGATTACTCAGGTAAAGTTTATTTAGAAACAAAAATTTGTTCAATTCTTTTTCGGTCGGCTCTGTTAATACATGCACATTTTTGTCATTACGGAACTGCTCGGTGATTTCCTCATCTGCTCTTACCACGCATCTAAGGCTTAAATCGTTTTTACGAATGATTTCGCTCAGTAACACGGCGGCTCTTTTACCTTCTTCCCCCGATTGCACTATGCCTATTATGTAGTTGGTATAAGGATAGTATTTTATCAAATCTTCCAATTTAACACAGGTGTGCTTTTGCGCTCTGTAGGGATATGTGGTTGAATCAGTAGAGAAATTGTAAGCGAAATTCAAATCTTTGAGTTCATCATAACTTTTTTGCGATATTTTACCGCTTTGCGATGTGTACACACTGAGTTCATCCATATCCGCAATTATTAATTGCTCATCTATCGTCATTATTACATTTACAGAGAAAATATTGCTGCCGAAATTTGCAGCACTGTTAAATGAGAGCATAGTATTGGCAGGCAAATTGTTTCCTGTACCTGTTTTGGTTATGCATTGCAGTTTATCCGAATTAAACGGATTTGCGGCTATGGAATCTATCGGTGGCAAGAAATTTACAAAAAAGAACAGAATTAATATTGCCGCCAATATGCTTATTGATAAGTTTTGATATTTTTTCATTTTTAACTCCGATTATTGCTTATTATATCCTATTTGGCATATCTTAGAAACAATTTTGTTACAAATTTACAGGTTAATAATATTTTAAGGAGGCATATAATGCCCCCTTAAAATACAGTTTATTTTTCTTTTGATTGTGATTTTGATGTTGAAGATTCTTTCTTATTGTTCTTCTCTGAAGACTTATTTGTCTGCTTTGAAGATTTTTCTTCATTGTTTTTCATTTTATTTTCTTTACTTTTGCTGTTGCATTCTTTTGCCATAATTTTTCACCTCTTTCGTAGTTATTTTGTGCAGAAAAACGAATATTATTAATAAAAGTAAAAAAATATGCTTTATATACCTAAATTTTCTTCATGTGATATAATTAAAAAGAGGTGAATTATGAATAACGGTTTTTTTATAGATAACAGAAAAAACTTTGCGAATAAAATGGAGAATAATACGGTTTCGGTCTTAACATCGGGTGAGAGCATTATATCAAGTGCCGATGAATGTTACGATTTTGAAGTGGGCAGAAACTTTTATTACCTTACGGGAATCGACTTTCCGAGCGTGAGATTGGCTGTGGAAAAGTTCGGAGATAATAAAAGAGCTTTATTATTTGTGCCTTATAAAGACGAAACAAAAGAAAAATGGACCGGAATAATCCCCGATAAGTGCAAATTCAGCGAAATAAGCGGAATTAAAGAGGAAAACATATTTTATATAGATGAATTTGATAGTTATTTAGATAAAATCTCCGAAAACGAAATGTTAAACGGAATATATTTATCTTATACCGAACCCGAAAAATATGTTCCCGATACGGCGGATAATATTTTGTATTACGAAATATGCGATAGACTTTGCGATAAACCTGTATTTGATTTATCCGAAATTATGACAGAACTCAGAAAGATTAAAACAGATGCGGAAATAAATAAAATATCGGAAAGTGCAAAAATAACGAACGAAGCACTCAACTGCATTATGCAAAGTATTCGCCCTAATATGAAAGAGTATGAAATATCATCTTTGTTTGATTATATAGCCCATAAAAACAATTGCAGGCTCGCTTTCTCAACTATAGCAGCATCAGGAGAAAATGCCACGATCCTTCACTACACATCCTCTCAAGCAACTCTTAAATCGGGCGATATGCTGCTTATTGATTGCGGATGTGCAAAAGAAATGTATAATTCCGACGTAACGAGAACTTATCCCGTAAGTGGAAAATTCAGTGAAGAGCAAAAACTCTTTTATAATATAGTGCTGAATGCAAATAAGCTTGTTATTCAAAATATAAAACCCGGTGAAACTCTGAAATCGCTAAACGATATGGTTAAAGTCTTTTTTGCCCAAAAGCTTAAAGAAGTAGGCCTAATAAAGTCGGATGATGAAGTATCAAAATACTATTATCATTCGGTATCTCATTCGCTTGGGCTTGATACTCACGATATGTTTAATAGAGGCGATGTTCTTTTGCCTGGCATGGTGATTACCGTAGAACCGGGAATATATATAAAAGAATTATCGCTGGGTATACGAATAGAGGACGATGTTGTAGTTACCGATTGCGGATGTAGGGTTCTTACTAACTTTATTCCCAAAGAGATATGCGAAATCGAATCCATTATGGCTCAAAGTTGATTTTTATTGAAAATATATAGGTTATATGGTATAATTTAATAAAATTATGAAGCTTGATTTAACGAAGATAAAGGAATACATCATAAATTTCATATATCCGAGCAGCCCTATTTGCCCAATATGTAAAAGGGTGTTGTTCACGGATAAAGTGCGTATATGCTTTCATTGCATAGACAGTATCAAAGTTTTGGAGCATGATAAATGCGTAATATGTGATTCTGTCCTTGGTGATAAAAGCGGAATCTGCCCTCATTGCAAGAGTCAAATTTATGATTTCAAATCGGCTTATTCCTACACCGAATATGACAATAATTCAAGGGAAGTCGTTCTTGAATTTAAGTTTCATCATAACCGTGATGTGGCAAAGTATGTTGCAAGGCTGATTTATGATGATATCGTAAAATCGGGCATTGATTTTCGCTTTGATATTATAACTTGTGTTCCAAGTAAAAAGGAAAGCTTTAATGAAAGAGGGTATAATCAAGCAGCGATAATATCTTCGGAATTATCAAGTTTATCGGGATTAACCGTTAACAATGATTTGTTGATGGTAGTCGGCACTCCGAAGGATCAAATAGGTCTGAATTTCACACAAAGAAAGGAGAATGTAAAGAATAAATTCAGTGTAAATCCCGCATTTAGTGCTGATATTACAGGAAAGCATATTCTTATCGTTGATGATGTAATAACAACAGGTGCTACATTATCGGAATGTGCGGGAGCGTTAAAGGCGTCGGGTGCCGAATCGGTGTCATTTGTTGCATTTGCATCGGCAAGTCGTTTTTATAAAGAAAGAGAGGTATAGATTATGAATCTGAAAATGAATTCCAAGAATTATGTTCTCAAAGGTTACATGAAAGAGGAGATTGAAAAAAGCCTTTCAAAATTAGAAAAATTCTTTACTGATGATACTCTCGTAAATGTTACGGTGAGTGGATTGAAAAATGCGTATAAAGCAGACATTACGGTAAGTATCAACAATCAAGTTCTCAAAAGCGAAATAGAAGATAAAAACTTAAATACGGCAATCGATAAAGCTGTAAGTAAGATAGAGCGACAGCTCGAAAAATATAAAACAAAGCTGTTAAAACATAATAACGATTCAATTCGTTACGAAAATATTAAGGAATACGATTCGCCTACCGATGGTGTATTCGACATTGTAAAGAACAAACAGTTTAAATTAAATCCACTGAGCCCCGAAGAAGCGTGTTTCCAATTGGAACTTCTGGATCACAGCTTTTATGTATTTGAAAACAAAGATACAGAAAGTATTGCTGTTGTTTACAAACGAAGCGACGAAAATTACGGACTTATTGAGGTTGAGTCGTAAAAAATACAAAAAAAATGTAACAAAGCTTAGTAAATATGTTACAATTAACAAGATAATATATTTTTTAAGCTAATACGAAAGGTTCAATCATGTTTTTATTAATACTTTCAGTCATATCAATCGTCATAGCAATGATCAGAAAGGGAAGTTTTTCAAATATACTAGATTGCGGAATTCGCGCGTGGTATTTGTTTGTAGTTGCTTTGGTAGCTTTCCTGGCAGTGCAGGTAGGGGACGGAATGAATATAGAGTTCATTCAAACATATGCCAAGTTCTTTATTATGGGTGCTTATGCACTCGTATTGGTAGGAGCTATATTCAACTTAAGCAATCTTTGGATGATTCCGCTTTTAGCAGGTTCGCTTTGCAACTTCGTTGTAATATTTATGAACGGTGGCAAAATGCCTTTGTCGGAATCTGCAATGCGTATTGCGGGCATTACTGCTTCTGCTGTAGGGGAATCCTCTGTTATGAGTGTTGCATCATCTTCCACATCGCTTTCTATTCTCGGTGGTATCATTCCGATTCCTCTTCCGGGAGTGCTTGCGCAGGTAATATCCGTGGGAACGGTCTTGATTGGAATAGGATTGTTTTTCGTTATACAAAATGTCCTTTTGGGCATAGTGTATGAATACGAATACGAAGATGACGAAGATTACGATGATGAATATGATGAGTATGATGAAAACGAAAATGTTAATACCGCACCGATTAACATAAAATCGGCTACAACCGAAAATAAAGACGGTATTGATTTTATTGCAATCGACGAAGATGATAAAGATTATACATCGAATGATGATATAGTTGACGAAATCAAATCGGTAAATCAGAGCGTTATGGATGAAATCGACGATTTCGTATTCGATTTTGATGATACACCGGCTGATAATAGTGCCGATAGTGTTTCTTTAGATGTGGCCATTCCTTTGTTTGACGAGGACGAAATAGTTATTGAAGATGAAGCTCCTGCTATACAAACAACTAACGATGATGATATCGTATTTGATTTCGGAGTCGAAGATGATATCAAAGTTGACGAAAGTGCAGAAGTTGCAGCAGCCGATAATGATTTTGAAAATATTTTCGATGATTTCACCATTGAAGAAACTCAACCGGAACTGCAACCGGAAATTGATACTGTAGACGAAGTTGATTTTAAAATATCAGATGTTGAAGAAAAAGAGGATGACCTTGTCATTCCCGTTGATGAAACTGAAGCTTCTGAAACTACATTCGGTGATGATTTTGATTTTACAATCGATACCGAAGAACCTAACAAAGAGGCTTTGCCACAAGATGAAACCGAGTCTTTGCAAGAGAGTGAAGAAACCGACAATATTATTCCCGAAAATATTGATAACGGTTTAGGCGATTTTGAACTTTTATCGGATTTCGGTGATTTATTCGAAGAGGATTCGTTTGATTTTGATTTTGATGATGCTGCAGAAGAAACCGAAGAAAATTCTGAAGCCGTAGTTTCGCAGGAAATCGCATCTGAGGAAGAAGCAAGCCTTGAGGCAGAAGAAAGCATGGTTGATGATAACCAAACAGAAATTTCAGATAGCGAATCGAAATTTGATATTTTTGATGATATTCAACCCGAAGATGAAATCGTATCGGAAGTAGCAGCAGAAGAATCAAATGAAATTGTGTCTGAAAACGCTGAAATTTCAGAGGATATCGATATTGACGATGAAATAGAACTTTCCGATGATGACGATATCGAAATAGATTTGTCGGATATTGATTTTGCAATCTTCCTTGGTGATACTGTTTCAGAAGAAGATTCTAAAGAAGAAGTTATTGAAGAAATAAACGATGAAACTGAGAGCGAAGAACCTGCCGATAGTGTAGTCAAAACAATGGAAGATATCACGGATACCGACTACACCAATGATGCACTTCTTGATGTGGAATTCGAAGATCTTTCAACTCAAGAAGAAATTGACGAAGTTGAAAAAGTCGAAGAACCTATAGAAGAGGAACCTGTGGATGTTGACAGTCCGTTTATAATCGTCAACGGACGAATCGTGGAAAATCCGAACTACAAATTCAGAAAAGGTATTGACTATTACGAAACCGATAGAATCGTCGCCGTAAGAGCCGAAGAACCTAAGAAAGATCCCGAACCTGTTTCGGATTACGGCTTAGAGTTGGATAATTTCGATGAACAAGCTACGGTTTCCGAATTATCGCAGAATGGATTTGAAAAGGTTGAAATGAAGATCGGTGATGTTCAGATTAAATTCTGGAAGAGAGATAATGATTAAATTATAATATTTTTTCGTAATCTATTTTATGATTACATGCAGGGCATTCGAAAGAATGCTCTGTATTTAATTTTAGGTATTCTTTTTTGCACATTGGACAGGGAATATTTTCATTCGCTAAAAATACCTTAACAGCAACTGGGCAGTAGTTTTGAGTGGTGAATGGATCTATATCTTCACATTGTCCGCATTGCTCCGATTTGTATTTGCATTTTGTATTCATAAGCACCTCATTTATTCTTGGTTTTGCTCCTGTGTAATGATTTCTCCGAGAACCCTGCCCAAATATACGGCTGTATTCATTGCTTCCTGCTTTGTAGATAGGTTGCTGCCGACTTCAAACAACAACGATTTTGGAGCTATGTATTGATTATAGTCAGAATTTCGCTCGACTATACGCTTAAACATTCCCTGATACATAATTTCCATTTGATCTGCCACTTTATATGCAAGCTCCACATTCGCCTCGGCATAATCGGATTTAAGCCCCAAGACTATCATTACTTTTGCACAATCGGTACCGCTTATGTCGGCAAGATACGCATTTCTGTTTTCGTCGGAGGCATTTAGCCCATCACGGTGAATGTCGAAAGCGTAGATTATTCCCGGGTTTTGTGCATATATTTCCCAAAGAGCATCCTCCGAACGATAATATGCACCTGTGTACGGTACATCGAATACATCCTTGATATGTATTACGTCAATATTATATTCATCATGCAATATCCTTGATACAATGCTGCCTATTTGTATCATGTTGTTGTTCGGGTCATTGTTTCGGTATACATCGGGGTTTTCGCTGTCCCAATATGATTCGGTGGTATGTGTGTGATAAATTACTACTTTGGGATTACCATCGTTCGTTGATGTTTCGTTTAATTTATTAAGATCATATTTTATTTCGTAATGGTTTGAGGTAAAGTCTGTATTTGACGATTTCGGCAAAATTGAGGAAATGATAAATTCTCCTAAACCGATATTGTGCGAAGCGGTAGGTTCGCTTGTTTCTTTATTTGATTGGATATTGAGTTCATATTTGAGGATTTTCGTAAAAATGTCACAATTATTTGCATTTTCTTGGATATTGTTGTTCCCAATCGTTATTTGATATGGTACAATAATAAATGTTAAAGTTAATATACAAACTGCAATATATTTTAATATTTTCATGCTCAGCTCCGAATACAGCTAATGTTACATCGTAAAATGAAAAAAATGTGCAGTTTTTTGCGATATTTTTAACAATAATATTTAATTTCCTATTGCAAATATTTTTATTTGTGATAAAATATAATGGTTCAGGAGGTGTAATTTTGGCAAATATAAAATCGGCTAAAAAAAGAGCTCTTACAAATGAAAAAAGAAGACTGCGCAACAAAATGGTTGTTACAAATCTTAAAACAACAGAAAAGCAGTTTTTAGCAGCACTTGCAGAAGGCGATGTTCAGAAAGCTGAAGAAGGTTACAAACTTGCTTCTAAAAAATTTGATATGGCTGCTGCAAAAGGCATTATTCATAAAAATGCTGCTAATAGAAAGAAAAGTAAGTTAGCTAAGAAATTAAATACAATACAAGCGTAAATATATAAAACCTTGCGGTGTTTACCCGAAAGGTTTTTTTCGTATATCGGAGAGGTAGCATGGCTGAAAATTTTGATAACTCATCGAAAATAAAAGGCGTGGGTGTCGATTGCACAAGGATTTCCCGATTCAGTGCAATGGAAATGAGGGTAATGAATAGATTAGCCGAGCGAATTTTGAGTTCGGAAGAATTTAATGTATTCAATAACGACTCCAACAAGCCCAAAAGATTGGCATGTTATTTTTGCGAAAAAGAATCGGTAGCAAAGGCATTGGGTACGGGTTTTCGAAATATTTCGTTTTCGGATATAATTATTATGAAAGACGATTTAAATCGACCTTTCGTAATGCTTGATAACAATGCTTTGGAAATTGCAAAAGAAAAGAACATAACATCTATCAGTATATCCTTAACTCATGAAGGGGATAATGTTATAGCATTTGCTGTTGCCGAATAAAGGGAGGTGCTTTTATGAAAAAATTTGTATCGGAAAATGTAAAGTGGATATCGCAAGGGTGCTTGCGAATAAACTTAGGCGATAGTGTTTTGTATACTGACCCATTTGATGTTGAGGAAGAATGCCACGATGCGGATTATATTTTAATAAGCCACCCTCATCACGATCATTATTCAATAGAAAATATAAATAAAGTGATGAAGAAGGATACTGTTTTCGTATTTCCTTTATCAATGAAATCGGAATCCGAGAATTTTTCGAATTACGAAGTGCATCTTATGTCGGCTTACGAAACGGTGGATTTTTCCAATATAAAAATCAAGGCTGCCCCTGCTTACAATATTGATAAAATCCAATGCCACCCAAAAGAGAATAATTGGCTTGGTTATATTATTTATTTTGGTGGATATTCGCTATACTACACTTCGGATACCGAGCTTATTCCCGAAATGAAAGATATTACAGCAGATGTTATCTTTGTGCCTCTCGGACAAACTTATACAATGAACTGCGTCGAAGATGCGCTGAAAGCCGTAGAATACACAAAAGCCAAGGTGGCAGTGCCTATTCATTACGGAAAATATGAGGGAAGTGTGGACGATGCGAATAAATTCGTTAAAATGCTTGAAAATAAGGTGGATGCATTAATACTATGATAAATGAATCGGAGTACTTAAAACAGGGCTTAAATCATATAGGAGTGGAAATAGAAGAACCTAAGCTAAACGCAATGCTCAAATTTAAAGAATTGGTTCTTGAAACGAATAAATCACTCAATCTTACGTCAATTACAGAGGATGATAAATTTATTGATCTTCATATAATAGATTCGCTTACCGTATTAAAGAGAATTCCTGACAATTCTTCGGTTATAGATGTGGGAACAGGTGCCGGTTTTCCGGGAATGATACTGAAAATAGCGAATCCCACTTTAGATATCACTTTGCTTGATTCCACTCAGAAACGTTTGAGCTTTATCGATTCCGCAATTTGTGAACTTAAGCTTGATAATGTCAGAACGCTGAATGCACGAGCAGAAGAATTATCCGTACAAAAGGATTACAGAGAGCAATTCGATGTATGTGTATCTCGTGCTGTGGCAAAACTGCCCATACTTTGCGAATATTGCATTCCTTTTGTAAAAGAGGGCGGTTTGTTCATTGCAATGAAAGGTGCAAATTGCGATGATGAGATATCTCTTGCAGGAAACCTTCCCTTTGAATTGGGATGTTCAAAAGAAAAAAGAGAACTTATTGAACTGCCAAACTCAGAGGGTGTGCGCAATATAATTTATTACGAAAAAACTTCATCAACGCCCACTAAATATCCGAGAAAAAACAGTGTACTAAAAAAACTGTATAAATAATGAAGAATAAATGCTTTATTGATTCATATGAATTAATAAAGTATTTTTTTCGAGGTTTAAACATGGATTTTTTAGGATTGTTAGAGCTATTAAAACATGTATTTTTGTTTTTAGGGTATTTTTCTCCGTCAAAATCATATGAAAGAAAATTATCTAAGGAAGAAGAAGCCCATTATATCAAGCTACTTTATGAAAACAACGATAAAGATGCAAAGGAGATTTTGATTACCCATAATCTTCGTTTGGTGGCTCATGTGACAAAGAAATATTCTTCATGCAATATTTCACAGGAAGATTTATTATCCATAGGCAGTATCGGGCTTATTAAAGGCATTAATACATATTCTCCCGATAAAGGTACAAAATTTGCCAGCTATGTGGCAAAATGCATTGACAATGAGATATTGATGGCTATAAGAGGGGAAAGCAAGGGAAATTCAAATTTATATTTTGCCGATGTTATCGGAACCGACGGAGAGGGTAACAATATAACTATTGCCGATATTATAGGAGAAGAAAACGAGGATGTTATTTCGGATATATTCGTAGAAGAAGAATCGGCAAAAATATACAAATTAATTGACGAAGTTTTAAATAAAAGAGAAAAAGAAATCATTGAACTTCGTTACGGCATAAACGGAAAAAATCGCCTAACGCAAACTATGATTGGTGAAAAACTCAATATTTCCCGTTCGTATGTTTCTCGAATAGAGAAGAAAGCAATCGAAAAGCTTGCCAAGGCTTACGATAAAAGAGTCGGGAAATGAGTAAATATGTGGGTAGGGTGAACTATAGCGGTTTTTAGATATAGCTTAAGGTATTTTATCTTATGATTATAATTTGAGAGGTGAAAAGGTAAAAAACTCAATTATAAGTTGCTTTATTTACTAAAATGTGATATAATCGCAAAAATAAAGAAGAGTTTGTATTTATGCAACAGGTAGGATAAGATAGTTGATATATCGGTTTCATATTTCGGTGAATACTTAATATCATTTTTGTCTTGTCTTTTTTATATCACTTCCGCAGTTGTGGTTATATACAAAAATTCAAAATACAAAATATAAATTGGAGGAGATCATGGCATTCTACTACGACAGTCCATCACACACATTCAGTGAATATCTTTTGGTTCCCGGATATTCGGGTTCAGAACATATTCCGAGCAAAGTTTCACTTAAAACACCGCTTGTTAAGTATAAAAAAGGCGAAGAACCCGCAATTACAATGTCCATACCGCTTATTTCAGCAATTATGCAATCGGTATCAAACGACACAATGGCAATAGCTCTTGCCAAAGAAGGCGGCGTATCATTTATTTACGGTTCTCAAACCATCGAACAACAGGCGGAGATGGTTCGCAAAGTCAAAGCTTACAAATCGGGCTTTGTAGTATCGGATGCAAATATCAAACCCGATAAAACACTTAACGATGTGCTTTCACTTAAAGAAAAGTACGGTCATTCCACTATTGCCGTAACAGATGACGGAACTGCTACGGGCAAATTGCTTGGCATTGTTACATCTCGTGATTATCGTGTTACAAGAATGACGGGCGATGAACTCGTTTCTTCGTTCATGACTCCGTTTGAGAAACTCATTTGCGCTAAAAACGGCACAACTCTTTCGGAAGCCAACAACATCATTTGGGCTAACAAGCTCAATTCACTTCCGATTATCGACGAAAATGACCATTTGGTTTCATTTGTATTCAGAAAAGATTACGAACAGCATAAACAAAACCCCGATGAACTCTTGGATGCACACAAAAGATATGTTGTAGGAGCTGGCATCAATACCAGAGATTATGAAGAAAGAGTTCCCGCTTTGGTTGAAGCTGGTGCAGATGTTTTGTGTATAGACTCATCCGAAGGATTCTCCGAATGGCAGTCCAGAACCATTAAATGGATAAGAGACAAATACGGTGATACTGTTAAAGTAGGTGCAGGTAATGTTGTTGACGAAGAAGGATTTAATTTCCTTGCAGATGCAGGAGCTGACTTCATTAAGATTGGTATCGGTGGTGGTTCTATTTGTATTACAAGAGAAACAAAAGGAATCGGTCGAGGTCAGGCAACGGCTGTTATAGAAGTTGCTAAGGCACGAGATAAGTATTTCGAAGAACATGGGGTATATATTCCGATTTGCTCAGATGGCGGTATTGTTTATGACTACCATATTACTCTCGCTTTGGCAATGGGTGCAGACTTCTGTATGCTCGGTCGTTATTTCGCAAGATTTGACGAAAGCCCGACTCAGAAAGTTCTTGTAAACGGCAGCTACATGAAGGAATATTGGGGCGAAGGCAGTGCAAGAGCCAGAAACTGGCAGCGCTACGATATGGGTGGAGCTCAGAAGCTTTCATTCGTTGAGGGTGTAGACAGCTATGTTCCTTATGCAGGTCCGCTTCATGATAATTTGGAAGTAACTCTTTCCAAAATACGCTCAACTATGTGTAACTGCGGTGCTTTATCTATTCCCGAACTTCAGCAAAAAGCAAAACTTACTTTGGTAAGCTCTGTTTCAATCGTTGAAGGCGGTGCTCATGATGTTTTGGTAAAAAACAGCAACAATAATTAAAAAAGAATAATATTTA
>CAZXWI010000023.1:0-19318 GCA_964644555.1 uncultured Lachnospiraceae bacterium
AGTATGGCCATACACAAAATCTATCTAAGGAGAGAACGAAGAAGTGGAAAGAGAAATGCTCACTTTTGAGGAAAGAAAGCAGTTATACATCGACGCTATCACTTGGAATAAACCTAAAAGAGTATTACTTAACGGATACCAGATGGGTTGGATGTATACTGACTGTGGAATGACACTCGACGTTGCAGCTCGTGACTACTATATGTCAGAAGTAGCAATGGACGAATTTTGTAAAAAATACCCTGTAGACGCTATCGGAACTGCATCAAACGGTTTCAGATATCACTACAGATTTACTGATCCTTTGGGACACAGCGGTGGATACGCTAACCCCGAAGAAAACTTAAAAGACGGTAATGTTAACGCAGTATTCGCAAATGTTATCAGCGCTGACGATTACGATGCACTCATGGCAGACCACAATAAGGTAAGATGGGAAGTTGCATTGTTCAACCTCTATCCCGATGCTAAAAACTTAAGCCCCGAAGCTTTTGCAAGAGCAGCTCAGGAAGTTTACTTCCTTGGCGCAGCTAAAGAAAAAGTTAACTCAACAATTCGTGATAAATGGGGTGTTTTAACACCTTACGGTGACGTTACAGGATGCAGCGTATTTGTTGATACACTCTTCAACATCTACAGAGGAATCAAAGAATTAGCTGTTGACTTGAGAAGACAGAAAGAAAAAGTATACGAAGTATGCCAGTTCTTCGATGAAAAAGCAGTTAATGCCGCAATCGCTAAATTAGATGCACTCCCAGACGGACACGGCGTAGGAATCAAAAACCACTACGACTGCTCAATCGGTGCTTTGGCTCACACAGTTATCAACGACAAACATTGTGAAAAACTCTACATCGAACCGTGGAGAAAATTCATCAACAAAGTTGAAGAAAAAGATAAAGGCATCTACTGCAATATCGAAGGTGGATTCCTCGGAAGAAACCTTGCTGATTTCTTTAACGAATACAAAAAAGGTACTCTTAACATAGCAGTTGAGATGGACGATCCGTACGAAGTAAGAAAACAGTGCCCGAATGTTGCTATATTCGGTGGTTTAAGCGTAGACATTTTAGGTAACAGCACACCCGAAGCAAGTGTTGCAATGGCTAAGAAAGCAATTGACGAACTCGGTGCAGACGGTGGTCTTTACCTCGGACCTAACAAAATGGTATCTTATGCATACGATATGACCAGCGAAAACATCAAGGCTGTTTCTGAATTTACTTCAACATATTACTTAAGATAGTAAAAAGAAATATCGGAGGAAAAAATGAGCGTAGATATTACAAAATGGCCCGAAGGACCTCAGGAAATCATTAAACACATGGGATATCTTCCCGTTAATGACGAAGAAAGAATGAAAATACTTTTAGCTTACGTTGCTAACGTTTTGGCTATATAGTATTTAGGATGGGGGTAAATATTACCCCCTATGATGGAATTATTTATTTGAGGAAGGATTTATTTATATGACAGCAGAACAGAAAAAAGAAAAAAGACTGCACTATGGTTATGTTATAGCAGCAGCAATGTTTCTCAGCTACATCTTATCATCATTTATGAGCGGTACTACATCATTATTCTTAAAACCGGTTTTGGAAGAATTCGGTTGTTCGAGAACCCAGTGGGGTCTTGTATCGACAATCTGGATGTTCGGTTCAGGACTCGTTATGCCGACAATCGGTAAAATGTACGAAAAATATGATGCAAGAATCATGCAGAGCATTTGCGCTGTAGGTGTTTGCATCGTTCAGGTTATCAGAGCATTATCACAGAATATCTATTGGTGGTGGGCATCAGCTGTAGTTTTGGCATGCGTATTCCCGATGGTACTTAACCTTATGCTTCCTACATTCACAAACAGATGGTTTGCAAAAAGAGTTGGCTTTGTTATGAGTATTTGTTCAATGGCTCAGGGCCTTTCAAACACATTCTTCAACACATTTATCTCAGTACAGATCGCTAACCACGGTTGGAGATATGCTATGTGGATGCAGGCAGTATTGGCACTCGTTATCGGTATTCCGGTAGCACTTCTCTTCAGAAGCAGACCTTCCGATTTAGGTCTTAAACCGGTAGGATACGAAGAAAAACCGGCTACAGAAGAAGCTCCTACAGCTACAGCTAAACCTTTCGGTATGACTTGCAAAGAAGCTATGAAAACTCCGGGTTTCTGGATGATGTTTATCGCTTTGGCATTTGCTACACTCGCAGGTGTTACAGGATTTGTTAACGCATATCTTCAGACAGATGCAGTTGGCTACACAGTAGTTATGGCAGGTGCTTATGTATCGGCTCAGAGCCTTGGTCAGACCGTAGGTAAACTTTCAATGGGTACACTTTCTGATATTATCGGACCTAAGAAAGTTGTTCTTATCGGATACGCTTGCGTTATTACAGGTGTTCTTGGTGTTTGCTTCCTCGCAGGCAAGGTTAACCCGATCATCATCTCGATATTCGGTTTCTTAAACGGTGTTTCAATGGCTTCAGGCAACCTCGTATGGCCGCTTTGTGCTAAAGAAGCATTCGGTACATTGGAATACTCCGCAGTTTGGGCAAACCTTGTAAGAGCCCTTTCAATGGTTGGTGCATTTGCTTCAACAATTTGGGGTATGGTTATCGATATCGCAGGCGGTAACTATCAGGTAGCATTTATCGGTGGTTCTGTTATGGTACTTATTCCTGTAGTAATCGTACTTACAGTTGGTAAAGTAACAAAAGACTACCCGAAAATGTGGCATGAATAAGGCGTAGTTCACTTTATAAAATATAACCATTTTTCGGATGAGCACTTAGTAAGGAACGGGTGCTCATCCATCAAAGAATTTATAATGCAGAATTTTTTACACTATTATATTAAGCAGAGAGGTTTTTACTATGAACATTGAGAATACGAAAGGGAAAAAACTTCATTATGCTTGGGTGATTGCAGCTGCGATGTTTTTGATGTACTTCATCTCATCGTTTATAAGCGGAGCTCGCAGCATACTTATGTTACCTGTATTGGAAGAATTCGGCTGCACTAAGGCACAATATTCAATGACGACCACGATTATGATGGTTACCACAGGTATCGTTGCTCCGTGGATGGGAAAAGTTTTCCAGAAGTACGATATAAGAAAAATAGAAGCGCTTGCTTCAGTAGGGTGTGCTCTCGTATGTGGTATAAGAGCAATTTCACCCAATATATATGTACATTGGGCAACATCGATACTTTTGGGTATATGTTTCCCGTGCATTTTAAACTTAATGCTTCCGACAATGACAAACAGATGGTTTGCTTGGAAAATAGGTACGGTAATGAGTTGTGTTGCAATGGCTCAAGGAATTGCCGATACTATATTCAATACAGTCGGTTCAATGATCATTGCAAATCACGGGTGGAGAGCTTGTGAGATGGTATACGGTATCGGTTGCCTGATTATAGGTCTTCCCGTAAGCATTTTGCTCTTCCGCAATAAGCCTGAGGATTTAGGTTTAAAACCGTGGGGATTCGAAAAAGCTCAGGAAGAGGCAGCAAAAAAAGCAAAAGAAGAAGCCGTTGTAGTTAAGACAGAAGAAAAAGTAATGGGTTTAAGCTACAAAGAAGCAATCAAAACCAAGGCATTCTGGCTTATATGGTTGGGTCTTGCTTCGGCAAGTATAACATCGGTATCAAGCTTCTTAAATGCTTATTGCCAAAGCGTTGCAGGTTACACCGTTGTAATGGCTGGTATGGTTACATCGGCAATGAGCGTAGGTAAGATTTTCGGTAAAGCAACTATGGGAACGTTTTCGGACTATATAGGACCTCAGGGCAGTTTCTACATCGGACAAATCTGTGTATTCACTGGTGTAGTCGGTATAGCAATATTTGCTCCTTTTGCACCTGTATGGGTAGTTGCGATATTCTCGTTCTTGACAGGTGTTGAAAGTGCCGTTGCCAATTTGGTATTTCCAATCATGACAAAAGAAGTATTCGGGGTCAGAGAATATCCTATGATATGGTCGCAGGTAGTTAGAGCTATCGCCATTGTAGGTGCTTTTGCCTCCACATTGTGGGGATTTGTAATTGATATTACCGGAAACTACTTGGTTTCATTCTATTTATCGAGTTTCTTTGAAATATTGCCGGTATTCTTGATACTTTTACTTAAGAAAGAAGTTCCCAAGATCCAAGCTCGTTGGACTGAGGAATAATATAAATTTTAAATAAATCGGAGGGAAATATGACGGTAGAATACAGAACATTGCCTCGCGGAGGTGAAAAGGTAAGTACAATAGGCTTAGCTTCAGGCGGTCAGATGTTTAACTTAAGCTATGATGAAGTGGTTAAGGCTTTCACATATGCTTTTGACAAAGGGGTTAATATCGTAGACTTTATTTCTCATCGAGATCGGGTTGACGAAGCAGCTGCAGAGGCTATCAGACCGAGAAGAAAAGACATTTACATACAAACTCACTTCGGCATAGATTATCCGAATAATCAATATACCAAAATAAGGGATTGCGATTACATCAAAAAATTCATCGAAAGAGAATTAAAAATCCTCGATACGGATTATATTGATTTCGGTCTTATTTCCAATGTCGATACGATGGAGGATTTGGATCTTTTCATGAAAAAAGACGGCATATGGGAATATATGTTAAAGCTTAAAGAAGAGGGTATTATCAGGCATTTGTCTTTTTCCTCGCATGATGTTGATATGTGCAATTACTTATTGGATAAGGGCTGTTTTGATTTATTCATGATAAGCGAAAACCTCGCAGAGGATTTCGATATCAAAGACGGAAACCTCAACCTCAACAAGGCTCGTCATGAACTGTTCACCCGTTGCCAGAAGGAAGGCGTTTCCATTACAACCATGAAAACATTCTTGGGCGGTAAATTATTAAACGAAAGCACATCTCCTTTGGGCATCAAATTCTCTCCGTATCAGTGCATCAAATACAACCTTGACAGACCTGCTATAGTTTCTTGCTTAACAGGCATATCAAGCTTTGATAATTTGGTGGAAATATTAAATTACTACGAAGCAAGCGACGAAGAGAAAGACTATTCCGTTTTGGGCGACATCAAAGTGGACAGCATTAAATCAAGCTGCATCTACTGCGAACATTGCCAGCCCTGCACGGCTGAAATCGACATTGCTTTGGTAAACAAATTCAAAGACCTTGCCGAAATAGGCGATACGGATGCTTTGGATCATTACAAAACATTAAAATACCATGCTTCGGATTGCGTAGACTGTGGACTTTGCGATGAAAGATGTCCTTTCCATGTTAATCCATCTAAGAAAATGCTCGAAGCAAAAGAGTATTTCGGATATTAAGTATCCGTAAATATAAAAGGAATTTGGAATGATAAAAGCCCTTTTGGGGTGCTATAAGAGCCGTTAGGCTTTTGGATTCGAAATGAAAGCTCAAGGCTCATAGATTTTATGAGCCTTGATTTTTTATAAATGAGTTTAAATAAAATAAGGAGGGGATATTATGCAAAAAAAGTTAGGTTTCGGAATGATGCGTTTGCCTGTTACGGACGAAAACGACCGTTCAACGGTTGATGTGGAGCACACTCAAAAGATGGTAGATATGTTCATGCAAGCGGGATTCAATTATTTTGACACTGCACATCGCTACAACGATGAAATGAGCGAACCCACAATAAAAAAGACTCTCACTTCTCGCTATAACCGAAATGAATATATTTTAACTAATAAAATAACTCTCAACTACATTAAGGACGAAAACGACTGTATGCCGTTTTTCGAAAACCAACTTAAAATATGCGGAGTAGATTATTTTGATAATTATCTTATCCATAACTTGGGTGCTGTTGCCTATGAAAAGGCTCAAAATCTCAAACTTTTTGAGTTCATACAGGGCTTAAAGGAAAAGGGACTTGTTAAAAAGACAGGTTTTTCTTTCCACGACAATGCCGAAGTATTGGAAAAGATACTTACCGATCATCCCGAAATAGACATTGTGCAGCTTCAAATAAATTACCTTGACTGGGAGGACGGCGGCATACAGTCCAGAAAATGCTACGAAGTCGCTCACTCTCACGGCAAGGATATTAAAGTAATGGAGCCTCTAAAGGGAGGAAGTTTGGTTCATCTTCCCAAAGAAGCAATCGATATTATGAATGAAGATATCCCCGAAGCATCTCAGGCACAGTGGGGAATCAGATTTGCAGCTTCATTGGAAGGAGTAAGCACGGTTCTGAGCGGAATGAGCAGTATAGAGCAGATAGAAGATAATATTTCTTATATGAAAGATTTCGCACCACTCAGTGAAAAGAATATGGAAACGCTCTCAAAGGTAGTGGAAATAGTTAAGTCCAAGGCAATGATACCTTGCACTGGCTGTCGTTATTGCGTTACGGAGTGTCCTCAAAATATTGCAATTCCGGAGTATTTCGCACTCAAAAATAATCACGATTCCCTTGAAAATGTGGGTTATTTCACCAACCAAACGAATTATTATTCCAACCTTACCAAGACCCACGGTAAAGCAGGCGACTGCGTGGAGTGCGGCACTTGCGAAGAAAACTGCCCTCAGCATATCAAAATAAGGGATATGTTAAAGCAGGTTAGTGCGGTATTTGATGCACCGACACCTTCGCTGTTTAAAAAATAAATACAAAATTTACGCCGAAAATGTATATCATTTGCAGAATCTTTGACGGTGAAAGTAAAATTTATGCCATACAGACAATGTAAATAGATAATTTTATATAAATTCGGTGTTAAAATAAAATTAAGGAGAATAAAAATGTTAGTTTTAAGAAACTGTAAATTTGTCGAAGCCTTAACAGAAGGTACAGACCTCAAAGAGGGAGATGTTCTCATTGAAAACAATTTGATCAAAGAGATTCAGCCTCTTGGCACAAAATTTGAGGGAGTAAGCGAAGAAATTGACTTGCAGGGCAAAACTCTTATGCCGGGTCTTATCGAAATGCATATTCATTTGTTTATGTCAGATGAGAATTTTGCCGTATACCCCAACCAGCCCGAAGCAGAACAGGCATACAATGTTTTAAGATTTGCCAACAAACTTTTGGATCTCGGATATACCACCATTCGTGATTGCGGCGATGGTCATGCATGGGCAACTTTGCATCTTATGAAAGCAATCGAAGCAGGAAAAATGGTAGGCCCGACAATCGTTCCCTGCGGTCCTATCCTTTGCCCGACAGCAGAGCGTACATCCGACTTCTTGCTCACAAGAATAGACGGACCTTATGATACAAGACAAAAAGCAAGAGCCGCTATAAGAAAAGGTGCTAAATTCCTTAAACTCTACGGAAGTGCATCAATGAACTCACTCGTAGGCGAACCGGGACACCCGATAATTGAAATAGACGAATTAAAGGAAGCAGTTTCGGTTGCTAAACAGTACAATACATATGTTTCAATCCATAGCCACGGTGCAACGGCAATCGACAATGCTGTTAAGAGCGGAGTTAAAACCATTGAACACGCAAGCCTTATCAAGGACGAAACAGTTCAATACATCAAAGAAAACTGCCCCGACACAGGTCTTGTTCCGACATTGTGGGTAATTTACAACAACATCACACCCGATAAGACAGGTCCTTTGGCAGACAAAGTAAGAAAACTCTACAAGCAGGTTTGCGAATGTCTTAAAAACGCTTACAAAAACGGTATCCAGCTCGGTTGGGGTACTGATGTAAGACTCAAAGACTACGAAAATGCTCCCGAAACAGAGTTCAAACTCAGAAAAGAACATTTGGAATATGCCGATGAAGATATCATCAAGCAGGCTACAATAAATTCAGCTAAACTTATGGGAATGGATGACAAAATCGGTACGGTTAAGGTAGGTAAAGTAGCTGACCTTATCGTTGTTGACGGAGATCCTTCAAAGGATATCACGGTTATGTACAATACTCCCGAACATGTTATCAAAGCAGGTAAAGTAATAAGATAATTTGAGTGTTAAAAGAGTGGTGAACTTTCCACTTCGCCACTCTTTATAAGGAGAACGATGAAAAGCAGGAATGATAAAACACTTAATTTGACAAAAGACCCTGTAGCTCCTTCTATAATCAAGTTCACTCTTCCTCTTATGTGGGGCAATTTGTTCCAACAGCTTTACAATGTTGTCGATTCGCTTATAGTCGGTAACTTTGTGGGCAAAGAGGCTTTGGCTGCGGTTACATCCTCAAGTGCGTTGATTTTTTTGATGGTCGGTTTCTTTAACGGCTTATTTACCGGAACTAGCGTTGTAATAGCTCGCAGATACGGAGCAAAAGATTACGACAAAGTGAATATTGCCGTACACACCTCATTGGGATTTTCATTGATATGCGGAATTTTCCTTACCGTATTGGGAAGTATTTTTACCCCACTTTTATTAAAACTTATGAATACGCCGGAATCTGTAATGGCAGATTCCATAACATATTTCAGGATTTATTTCTTCGGCGTAATTTTTGTGGTATTGTATAATACCGCAAACAGCATTTTCAGAGCAATAGGCGACAGCAAAAGCCCTTTAACTTTCCTTATTATATCTTCGGTTTGCAATGTGGTATTCGATTTGATATTTGTTGCGGTATTTGATTTCGGAGTTGGCGGTGCTGCTTTTGCTACGGTTATTTCTCAGGGAATAAGTGTGCTGTTCTCGTTTTATAAATTGTTAAAATCCGATGAATGTTACGCTGTAAAGCTAAGTAAGATAAGAGTTGATAGACCAACCCTCAAAGAACTTCTTCAAATGGGTATCCCAACAGGCATACAAAACTCCGTAACGGGAATATCTCATGTATTTATGGTAAGCTTTATCAATAATTACGGTGCGGCTGTTATAGCGGGATTCGGCACATTCAGAAAAGTTCAGCAATTCTTGTTCGTGCCGTTTAACGCAGTGGGCTTGACTATGTCCACATATGTTGGGCAAAACATAGGAGCAAAGGAGTACCAAAGAGCCAAGAAAGGTGCTATATTCGGATTGGTTCTGGAAATGGTTTTGGCAGAACTTGCAGGCATTATGCTCTTTTTCAATGCAGATATATTCATAAAACTATTTAACCAAGATCCGGAGGTTTTATTATCCGGAGCAAGGTGCGCTCATATATGTGCTTTGGCATTTTTCCTTATGGCATTTTCGAATTGTGCCGCAGGTATATTGCAAGGCTATGGCAAACCGGTAGTATCCATGAGTGTTTCTTTGGGAAGCTGGTGCTTGTTTAGGGTTCTTTACTTATATATTGCGGAATCAATTTTTCCGGGTTATGAAACCGTAGCTGCGGCTTATCCGGTTTCATGGGCATTAAGTTCGCTTATATACGCAATATATTTATTTAATAAAAACGGATTTTTCGGTAGAAATTCAAAACTTAATGATAATCTGAAAGGAGAAATATAATTTGGGGAAACAGAAAACTCAAGCAATCGACATGACTCAAGGCTCTATCAGTTCCAACATTATAAGGTTTGCGATTCCGCTTGTTTGGGGAACGCTTCTTCAGCAGCTTTATAATGTTGTAGACTCATTGGTCGTAGGTAATTTCGTCGGCAAAGAAGCTTTGGCGGCGGTTACATCGGCAGGAAGCTTGGTATTTTTGATGATAGGCTTTTTCAACGGCTTATTTATGGGTGCGGGGGTAGTCATCTCACAATATTTCGGAGCAAAAAACGAAGAAAGACTCAAAAAAACTGTGCATACTGCCATAGGCTTTGCACTTATTGCAGGGGTTGCTTTGACGATTTTAGGAAGCATCTTCACTCCGCATTTATTAAAGCTTATCCATGTGCCGGAAGATGTTATGCCGGATTCGCTGGTGTATTTCAGAATATATTTCTATGGAGTAATAGCAGTTGTATTGTACAACACGGCAAGCGGCATATATCAGGCAGTCGGCGACAGCAAACATCTGTTGGTGTTTTTGCTTATAAGCTCGGTTTTAAATATTGCTTTGGATTTACTCTTCGTTGCTGTGTTTGACATGGGCGTTGGGGGAGCAGCTTGGGCAACCACAATTTCTCAATTCGTCAGCGCTATACTTTCAATGATAGTGCTTTTCAAAACAAAAGAAGTATACAAAGTGTCGGTAAAAGAGATAACCATAGAAAAACAAGCACTTTCGGAAATTCTCAAAATGGGTGTTCCTGCAGGTATACAAAACTCTGTTACATCGCTTTCTCATGTGTTTATTCAATCATCTGTCAATGTGTTCGGTTCGGCTGCTATTGCAGGTAACGGTGCTTACGGCAAGATTGAGCAATTTGCCATAATTCCGCTAAGTTGCATAGGAAATGCCATGGCAACTTTCATAGGGCAGAATGTGGGAGCTAAGGAATACGACAGAGCCAAGAAAGGCGTTAAGTTCGGAATAAGCATGCAAATAATTTTGTCGGAAATAATAGGAATCGCAGTATTTGTTTTTGCACCTTGGCTAATAAAGATGTTTAATTCCGATCCGGAAGTAATTACAATGGGTGTATATTGTGCAAGAATAAGAGGTTTGTTCTACTTCCTGCTGGCATTTTCGAACTGCGTTGCCGGAATTATGCGAGGGGCAGGCAAAGCCGTTGTATCAATGAATGTGTCGTTGATATGCTGGTGCATCATTCGTGTGGGCATAATCTATGTTTTGACATTATTCGTAAATGAAATATGGGTAGTTCATGCGGCATTCCCCATTACTTGGCTTTTAAGCACCATAGTATATGCGATTTATTTGATAAAGGGGGATTGGCTTTACGGATACCAAAGTAAAAAGCAGTAATGTTTTAATTGATGAAAACAGTAATTTAACTAAAAACATCTTGCGTTTGGTTTGGCCTATCCTTGTGGAGCAGGTTTTGACCACATTGATAAGTTATGCCGACACGGCTATGGTTGGGGCTTTAGGGGCAAATGCCACAGCTGCCGTAACCATAAGCAATTCCGCAGTGCTTCTTTTAAACGGAATAATCAGCGGACTCAGCATGGGAATAACCACATTTGTTTCAAGAGCCGTAGGCTCGGCGATACAGAGCAGGTAAAAAGGGTAATTCGTCATGCAGTGTTCGGAATATTCGTTTTTGGTATTCCCATATGTATACTCAATATTTCCTTGTATCGAATGATACCGATTTGGCTCGGAGCCGCTCCCGAAATACTTCATGATGCATCGATGTACAATTTATTTACGGCATTCGGTCGAATATTTATGCTTTCGGGACTTGTGCTTAACGGTGCATTCAGAGGATACGGGGATCCTAAGACGACCTTGAAAGTAAATATGATAACGAATGTTGTCAATGTCATATTTAATTTCTTTCTTATATATCAAACAAGAGTCATTACCGTATTCGGAATATCATTTACGGTTTTCGGTGCAGGGCTCGGGGTGTCGGGTGCGGCTATTGCCACTGCCATAGGTATGGTTTGCGGCGGTGTCTACGCATTCGGCGTTATAATGAACAAGAAAAATAAATATTGCATAAAATTAAGAGAATGCTTCAAGGTTGATAAATCACTTGCGAAAAATATTTTGTCGGTAAGCTTTCCTTCGATGATGGAAAGGGTGTTTATGTCATCATCGGGGCTGTTTGTAACAAGCAGTATAGCACTCTTGGGTACGACTGCGGTTGCCGCAAACAGTTTAAGCTTAACTGCGGAGTCTCTTTCGTATATGCCGGGATATTCTTTCGGAATTGCCATAAATACTTTGATAGGGCAGTCGCTCGGAGCAGGTAAACCCGATTTGGCGGTTAGATACATTAAAAGGACTCTTGTGTTGTCTACAATAGCCATGACTCTTTCGGGAATAGGACTGTTTGTATTTTCCGAGCCGATAATCAGCGTTTTTACGCCCGATAACGAAGTTATATATATTGCATCAAATTGCCTTAGAATACTTGCTCTCATTCAGCCGATACAGATGGCGGCATGGATTTTTTCGGGTGTTCTCAGAGGTTCGGGGGATACGAAAAGCGTGTTTTACATTAATGCAGCCACAAATTGGGGCATTAGAACCTTGGGTTCTGTTGTAGCAATAAAATACTTGCACTTCGGAATATATTCAGCACAGGTATTTTTATGCGTGGAAATTACCGCCAGATTGATATGTATGTATCTACGCTACAGAACCGATAAATGGAAACATATTTCCTTATCATAAATTAAGTCTATATGCATTTTAGTTATATTATATAACCAAAATGCATTATTATGAATGAAATATGCATGATATTATAATATTAAAACAGGAGGATTAAGATGAAAAAGAATTTGATAGTTTACTACTCGTGGGCAAATCACACTAAGACACTTGCCGAATACATTCGTGAATTTGCAGGCGGTGATATGCTCGAACTTATTATGAAAGAACCTTATTGCGACGATTACGACAAAGTTTTGGCAAGATCTCAAAACGAACTTGAAAACAACATCGATGTGGAGGTTATAAATCTTCCCGATAATATCGATGAATATGACAATATTTTCATCGGTTCACCGAACTGGTTCAACACTTATGCATTGCCCGTACTTTCGTTTTGCAAAAAATACGATTTTACGAACAAAACTGTTATTCCTTTCTGCGCTCACGGAAGTAAAGGATGTGAGAAAGTCAATGCCGATATAGTTGCGGCTTGCAAAGGTGCTAACTCATTGGGCGGATTCGGCACATTCGGAAAAGAGATGAACGAAAATACCAAAGACGATGTTTTATCTTGGCTCAAAGGTGAAAATTTAGTTTAGATTAAATCAATTCGGAGGCAGATATGGATAGACCTTATGTGATATGCTTTATGCTCAGCTCCGTTGACGGAAAAATAACCGGAGATTTTATGAGGTGCGATTCGACCAAAAATTTGACGGACGATATGGCAAAAATACGAAACAGCTATAATTCGGACGCCACCCTCTACGGTACTACCACCATGTATCAAACATATGCCGAGGGAGTATTGGAAAATGTGCCTAAAAGAAACAAAACCTATCCCAGAGAAGATTATATTGCTCAAAGCGATGTGCATGATTTTATCATTGCCGTAGACAGTGAGGGGATAATTGCTTATAATGATAAATACATACAAAAAAGAAATCGCCCCCGTAAGCATGTAATAGAAATACTATCCGATAAGGTTTCTGACGATTATATTGCTTACTTACGAGATTTGGATATTTCCTACATTTTTGCAGGGGAGGACAGCCTTGATTGTAAGCTGGCACTGAAAAAATTAAAGGAATTGTTCGGAATTGAGAAAATACTTATGTGCGGAGGCGGATATGTAAACTGGTCATTCTTGCAGGAGGGTATGTTTGACGAATTAAGCCTTATAATATCGCCCTCAGCCGATGGGAACCACGAAGCCGTAAGCGTATTCGAAAAAATGGATTTTCTACCTGAGTGCGCTCCTGCCGAATTTAAGCTTAAAAATGTGAGCAGAATCGGTGAGGACGGTATATGGCTTGAATATGCATTAAAAAGAGAGGGAGAAAAAAGTAATGGCTAAAAAGGTACTTATAATAAACGCAAGCCCTCGCCACGGCGGAAATGGAGAGAGTTTGTGCGCTCAATTTGAAAAGGGTGCTGTTAATGCAGGGCATGAAGTTGAAAATGTGTATTTGCAGGGCCTTAATATTGCACCTTGTCTTGCCTGCTATGCATGCAGAAAAGATGAAATGGTATGTGTGCAAAAAGACGATATGACTCTTCTTTTGGATAAATTGGTAAATGCCGATGTAATAGTATTGTCCACTCCGGTATATTATTATTCCATGAGCGGACAGCTTAAAGTGATGATAGACAGAACCCTTTCAAGGGGCAAAGAGATTGCAAATAAAGATTTTTACTTTATGGCAACCGCTGCTTGTGAAAAAGAGGCTATGGAACGCACGATAGACGCTATGAGAGGCTTTACCGACTGCCTGCCGAACGCCAAGGTTAAGGGTGTGGTATACGGTGAAAAGGCTTGGCAAAAGGGAGAAATATTATATAGTCAGTCAATGACTCAGGCATATAATTTCGGACTTAACTCATAAGGAGGAAATATGTTATATAATAAGTTATCGAATTCGGATATAAAAGTCAGTGCATTGGGAATGGGCTGTGAATACGTTTGGCACGCAAGCGAAAAAGAAGTTAATGATTTGGTAAGCGCCGCAGTAAATGCGGGAATCAATTATTTTGACATATTTGTGGCAACGCCATCAACTCGCCGCTACTACGGAAATGCATTAAAGCCCGTAAGGGATAAGGTGGTGCTTGCCGCTCATTTGGGTGCTGCCGAATTTGATAATCAATATGCCAAAACCAGAGATTTAGCTTTATGCAAGAAATTCTTGGATGAGTTTTACGAAAATTTGCAAACGGATTATATCGATGTATTGTTCTTGCATAATACAGACGAAGAAGATGATTATAATAAAATAATGAATGAGGGTATGTATGATTATGCGCTCAAGCTCAAAAACGAGGGCAAAGTAGGGCTTATAGGAATCAGTACGCACAATACCCAAATTGCCATGAAAGCAGTTGCAAGCGGAAAAATACAGGTACTGATGTTTCCGGTAAATCCGCTGTTTAATATGCTGCCGCAGGATATAGGTGACTCTAAGATGAAAGGCAGAAAAGTCAAAGAGATGAGCGAAGAAGAAAAAGCCGCCTATCCGAGCAAGCAGGAGCTTTATGATTTGTGCAAAGAAAAGGGAGTTTCCATCGTGGCTATGAAACCTTTTGCCGCAGGAAATATTCTAAAAGACCATGAGGAAGGCAGATTAAAGGGGCTACTCAATTTAACCCCTGTGCAATGCATAAGCTATATTTTATCCATTTCCGAAGTCTCTTGCCCCGTTCCCGGATTTAAGAATGTAGATGAATTAAATCAATCCCTTAAATACTTTGAGGCAACGGATGAAGAAAAGGATTTCAGCGAGATAAACGATAGCTTGGTTGCTAAATTCGAAAAGACTTGTATGTATTGCAACCACTGCCAGCCCTGCCCGAGCGGCTTGGATATTGCTCAAATAACAAAGCTTGCCGACATGGCGCAAAACGAGATGAGCGAAGATATAAAACAAAGCTACTATTCACTTAGAGTAAAGGCAGAAGAGTGTATTGAATGCTCTTTATGCACGGAGAGATGTCCTTTTGGGATAGATGCTCAATTAAATATTCAAAGAGCAAAAGATATATTCGCTTGTTAATTAAATACTACCTTAAACGATGTGCCTGGTTTGACAGAAATCGTTTAAGGTGGTGTTTTTTTGTAAAAAAATAATTATAAATGAAAGTGATATTTTATAAAAAATAGGCATTTGAAGAATTAAATCCGAAGATATATTATATTCATATATATTACTGTTTAGGAGGACCCTTATGGACAGAATCGAACAAAGGATCATAGAATTGATCGATAAAAATGCTGAAAAAATCATTGCTTTCGGTGATGATATATGGCATCATGCAGAACTCGGATTTATGGAAAAACGCACATCCGAAAAATTCTGCGAAGTATTGGATGAATTAAACTTAGACTACGAGAAAAACTTAGCCGTAACAGGTGTTAAAGCATATCTTAAAGAAAAGAAAGAGGGCGAAGTCAGAATTGCTCTAATGGGCGAAATGGACGCACTCCCCATTTCCGAACATGTGGATGCTAACCCCGAAACAGGCGCTGCGCACTGCTGCGGCCATGATGCACAGATAACAGGCGTTATGGGGGCTGCATTGGCTTTGGCAGATCCTGAAGTAAAAGCTGCTCTCGGCGGAAACGTTGTATTGTTCGGTGTTCCGTCGGAAGAAGGTACAACAGCACCCGAAGTAAAAGCTCAGATGATTGCAGACGGCTTAATCAAATACATGGGCGGTAAGTGCGAACTTATCAGACAGGGCCATGTTGATGATATCGATATGACTGTAGGACACCATGTAAAACAGGAATACAGTATTGCCAACCGCACAAGCATGGGCTTTATGGAAAAATATATTACATATTACGGAACAGCTTCACACCCTGCTTATATTTGCAATGCAGTTGACGCAGGAGCTGCCGCTTCATTGGCAATGCATGCTGTTGATGTACAGCGTGAAGCCATCAACAGATGGAGATATTACAACACTCACATTTTACACGGATTCGTTAAAAACGGCGGAAGCGTTTCGAATATCGTTGCCGACAAAACCGAACTCGATTACAACATCAGAGCAAAAACGCTTAACGATATGCGTGATATAGCATACAGAGTAGACCGTGCTTTCAAAGGCGCAGCAGTTGCAACAGGCGCAGGCATGGAAATCAAAACAGAACCGGGATATATGCCTATAGTTCCCATCAAGGACGACAGCTGGGCGTACGAAATATTCGATTTGATTGATCCGGAGCATAAAAACAATGTATTCCATCCGGCAGCAGATTATCTTGAAGGAACAACCGACTTCGGGGATCTTTCATGCATAATGCCTGTTATTCAGTTCCTGACAAAGGGTGCATGCGGTGTTGCTCATAACGCAAGCTTCAACAGAGAAGATTTGTACGAATACTATGTAGTTCCCGCAAAATGCTTTGCACTTTCAGCATACAGACTCTTAAAAGACGATGCAGCTTTGGCAAAGAAAGTAATTGCAGAAAACGAACCCATGATGACAAAACAAGAATATCTTGACACAATGGAAAGCCTTTCCAAAGTTGAAACAATGGAAATGGTTCCCGTTCCAAAAGAATTTAAATAAGTGTATTGACGAGATAGCCCATAGAATAAACCTTGGAGAAAGAGCCGAATTGCGGCTCTTTTTCATTTGGAAAATACAAATATGTGCTTAAATTGCGAGATATATTTTAGCTAAGCCCAAATGATATTAGAGTAATATTTAATAAAAAGTATCATGTAAACAAGGCAAATGTGAGTATATATATTAAAAACGGAATATTTTATACCTTTTTATGTATTCGGATTGCTTTTTATTTGCTCCTATGCTATATTACACTTAAAGAATAAGGCTTTTGAAAGGTTTGAGTTTATGAAAGATACGATTGTGAGAATCGAAAGTATTGAAATAAGAAATTTCAAAAATGTCGGATATGGCCATATTGATTTCGAGAATTCGAAAAAAGGATATAAAGCGAGTATTCTCGGATTATATGGGCAAAACGGTTCAGGCAAAACTGCGCTTATTGATGCACTTTCGCTTTTAAAATTTGCCCTTTCGGGCAGGAGCATTCCGCACTATTTTGCGGATTATGTTAATGTGGACAGCGAATATGCACTTTTTTGCTACACCGTAAAAATTTATAACGAAGAACAAAACATATCCTACCGCATTGTGTACGAATTTAAGCTGAAAGGCTCTGTTGATAATGTCGATTATAATTACGAAAATGTATCAAATGGCAAAAGCAAGGCTGTTATATTTGACGAAGTACTTTCGTATGCTTACGATGACGGAAACAAAAAGATTCGCTTATCTAACGCAATCAATGCAAGAGGTGAGGGCAATACAGCGTTTTTACCCATGGCAAAATATCATAAAATCATAGGTAAAGATGCATCGGACCATTTAAATTTAATGGTAACAAAGCGTCTATGCCTTGCCACATCACGTTCATTCGTTTTTTCAAAGGAAATGCGTGATATTACACAAAAAAATTGCCAAGATGAACATCATATTTTTATTATAAATCGCCTTGTGTATTTTGCAAACTCGGAACTGTTTGTCGTTGATACGGCAAGTAGCTCACGTATCAGCTTGAACACATTACCTGTTTTTATCGGAAATGATGATGAAAGAGCCTATGAAAACAATGTTCTTATAAATATTAACGATGTTTCGCTTATCCCCGAAAACAAAATGGAGGGTATAAACAAGCTTATATCCTGCATGAATGTGGTTTTAGCAAAGCTTATTCCGAATCTTGAGATAAGTTTTAAAAATATGGGTATGTTTCTCTTCCCAAACGGAAATAACGGATACAGAATACAGCTTATGTCCAACAAAAACAATAAGCAAATTCCTCTTAAATACGAATCCGATGGCATTAAAAAGATAATATCCGTGCTGCACCTTTTGATTGCCATGTATAATAAGCCCTCCATTAGTGTGGCTATTGATGAACTTGATGCGGGAGTGTTTGAGTATTTGTTGGGCGAAATACTTCGAATTATATCGGAAAAGGGAAAGGGTCAGCTTGTTTTTACTTCTCACAACTTAAGGCCCTTGGAAACTCTGGATAAGTGCTTTATTGCCTTTACCACAACCAATGCGAATAACCGCTATATCAGAATGAGTAATATCAAGAAAACCAATAATCTGCGTGATTTTTATTACCGTGATATCATTTTGGGAGAACAAAGTGAAATTATCTATGAACTGACAAACAACAGTGAGATTGCCATGGCATTCAGAGAGGCCGGTATAATAAATGAGTAGGAAAAAGATAGTATTCGTTATTGTGGAGGGAGTATCCGACGAAGAAGCTATAGGGGTAGTACTCAGCCGAATGTATGAAAAAGATGTACTCTATGTGCATGTTGTGCATGGCGATATTACAACAGAGCTTAATGTTACTCCCGAAAATATCGAAAACAGGATAACAAAGCTCATAAAAGACTTCGCCTCAAATAAATTTAAGCCCGATGATTTCAGCCAAATCATACATATTACCGACACGGACGGAGTATTCATTCCCGATGAATGTGTTATTGAAGATGATACAAAGCGAAAAGTATACTACACGGAGGAAGAAATTCGCACAGCCAAAAAAGCCAATATCGAGGAGCGTAACCGCCGCAAGAGGGAAAATTTGCGAAAGCTTGTGACGACTGAAAAAATATGGAATATAGAATATAATATTTACTATATGTCATGCAACTTAGATCATGCTCTTTACGGCAAACTCAACACCACCGATGCGCAAAAAGAAATGGATTCCTTTGAATTTGCAAAAAAGTACAGAGATGATATTAAGTCTTTTACAGAGTTTATCACCGAATCGGACTTTGCCGTAGTGGGCAGCTATTTCCAGTCATGGAGATATATCGAAAGCGGTCTTAATTCGCTGAAACGGCATACTAATTTGGGACTTTGCTTTATTGAGGGGAAGGTGTGAGATGGTTTCAACCCTTGTTGAGGGGTTCAAACACCCTCGTCAGAGCCTGCTATGCCTACCGACATGGGGCATGGGGTATTCTCCACAATACTACTAATTCGAATCCTAAAAAAATAAAAGCCGTTAATATGACTTTTATCTAAATTTATACTGATTCTCATTTAACTGGCGGAGATGGTGGGATTCGAACCCACGAGCCCTGTTAAGGGCTAACGCATTTCGAGTCCGCAGTGCAAAATGGAAGTCAACAGAAAAAATCGGACTTTAAT